>NZ_JBHTSW010000017.1:0-106180 GCF_042794945.1 Rhodococcus sp. NPDC056506
CCGCTGCGAGTAACGCTGCTCGCATCGCACGCGGACTCGGGGGCTTTCACGTCTCGAGCACCCAGCCGATCATGCAAGCCCAGATTCAACTCGTCGACGTCGTGGATCCGGCAGCTGCCCGCATCCGACTCCTCGAGGCACGGGAAGAAATCATTGCACTCGCCAACGAGCAGGACCCGAAGCTGGTCAGCGTCGGCGGTGGCGTGAAGGACATTTCGGTTCGCATCGTATCCTCCGACAAGGCCGCCTACGTCGTCCTCCACCTTCACGTCGACGTACGAGATGCGATGGGCGCCAACGCAGTCAACACGATGGCAGAGGCAATCGCGGATCGAGTAGCCGAGATCGGCGGCGGGCACGTCGTTCTTCGCATTCTCACCAACAAGGCAGATCTGCGGCTGACGCGCGTTCGTGCCGTGTTCGACGCCGAATTGATCGGCGGTGCAGAGGTAGTGGACAACCTGATCCATGCCGCACGCTTGGCAGAGCTGGATCCCTACCGCGCCGCGACACACAACAAGGGCATCATGAACGGCATCAGCGCCGTGGTGTTGGCGACCGGAAACGACACGCGCGCAGTCGAAGCCGGGTGCCATTCCCATGCAGTCAACGCCGACGGAATCTACTCCTCACTCTCGCATTTCGAGAAGAATGCCGACGGCAACATCGTCGGCACCCTCGAGCTACCCATGCCGGTCGGCCTCGTCGGCGGCGCCACCAAGGTGCACCCGGTAGCGCAGGCCGCAATCAAGATGCTCGGCGTCGAGAGCGCCGAAGAACTCGCCGGCATCATTCTGGCAGTTGGCCTCGCGCAGAACCTTGCCGCTGTCCGCGTTCTCGCCAGTGAGGGTGTCCAGCGCGGGCACATGGGACTACACGCCCGCAACATCGCTGCCACCGCCGGAGCCCAGAAGAGCGAGATCGACGCCGTGGTTGCACGCCTGATCGCGGACAAGAGCATTCGCGTCGAGCATGCCGAGAAGGTTCTCGCCGAGATCCGCGGCGGAAACTGACCACGATGACCGAAACAGTTGCAGGATCACCAGTGTGGAAGCCGGCGCCTCATCGAGTGTCGGCGACGGGTCTACCGACCGCGGTCCGGGTCTACGAAGTCGGACCACGCGACGGACTTCAAGCCGAAACGGCAGTGATCCCGACCGAGACGAAGGCCCAGTTCATCGAACGTCTGGTCGCGGCCGGTTCCCGCACCGTCGAATTGACGAGCTTCGTCTCGCCTCGATGGATCCCGCAACTTGCCGACGCGGAAGAATTGATGGGTCGGCTGCACCTACCGGACTCGGTACGCACGGTCGTCCTTGTCCCGAACCGCAAAGGTCTCGAGCGGGCCGTTGCCGCAGGGGCGAGCGAAGTTTCCGTATTCGTCAGCGCCACAGAAGAATTCGCGAGACGCAACCTCAACTCTACGGTGGACGGCGCAATCGCCGCGGCCGCCGAGGTCACTGCCGCCGCGCGAGCCCTGGGACTTCCCGTCCGCGGGTACATCTCGATGTGCTTCGGCGACCCCTGGGAAGGCGCAGTGCCCGTCGAGCGTGTCGCCGACATCGCGAAAGCCTTGATCGACTGCGGTGCCCTCTCGCTCTCTCTCGGCGACACCATCGGCGTCGGCACGCCTGGCCATGTGCTCGCCTTACTCGGTGCGATCCGCGAACGTGGCATCCCCACTTCGCAGATCGCGATGCACTTTCACGATACCTACGGCCAGGCACTGTCGAACGTCTACGCGTCGCTGACTGCGGGTGTCTCCGAATTCGACAGTTCCGCAGGCGGTCTCGGACGGTGCCCGTACGCCAAGGGCGCGACCGGAAATCTCGCCACCGAGGACTTGGTGTGGATGCTCCACGGCCTCGGGATCGACACCGGCATCGACCTGGATTCCCTTACCGACACAAGCAGTTGGATGGCCGAACAGATCGGACACCCGAGTCCGTCCCGAGTTGTCAGCGCCCTCCGCGCAGCACGCACCTGACACTCGTCGCGCAAGCCCCTCATCTCGCAAGTCCCCCACCTCGCAAGCCTCTCGCCATGCATGACACTGGAGAAAACTGATGTCACCACCGCAGTCGGCAACGACGCCGACCACCACCACCGAACCGACCGAGCAGCAGACGTACCTCGAAGTCTGGGGCGACACCGTCAACGGTCGACACCTCGCGATCTCCGTCCTGGTCGGCAGTGTCGTCGGCGCTTCGGCCCTTCTCGCGGCCCAGGCACTGTTCGAACGGGTCGTCAGTGAACCGTCGTTGGCCCAGGCGTACAGCCTGCTGGTCGGCATCGCGGCCTGCCTGCTCGCCGGCGTCGTCTGCGGAATCTTCATCAAGCCGAAGAGGATAGTCGCGTTGGCAGCCGCCGACGCGGAGTCGATCGACGGCGTCATCACGATGATGAGTGAACAACGCCAGGGTCTGGGCACTCTCGCCGACATTCCGGAACAGAGCCAACAGGAACTTCGCGAACTCGGTCTGTACGACCATTTCGCCGCCGCCGAGGCCGAGCACGCACCGGCCTCGAACGCACCGAAGGACGGTGGGCGCGCATGAGTTCGGTCCTGACCAACGAAATTCTGATTGCCGTTCTCTTCGGCATCATCGGCGCGGTCGCATTCACGTTCATCGGATTGATTTCCGGCACGGACGAGACCGCCACCATCGCGCCACTGACGCTGCTCGTGATCCTGCTCGGCGCTCCCCCGGCCGCGGTGTTCACGTTCTTCCTCTCCGGCGCGATCGCCAAACACATGACGCACGCGGTGCCGACGATGCTGCTGGGCATTCCCGGTGACACGATGGCGATTCCGCTTTTGCCGGAGGCGCAGATGATGCGCTCACTCGGCATCCCGCACATCGCACTCCGCAAGGCGATCTCGGGAGCGGTGATCTCGGCGTTCGTCGCTGTGCCGGTTGCCGTGCTGTTCGCGACCATCCTCGCGCCGTTCGCCGATACCGTTCAATCGATAGCACCCTGGCTGTTCCTGGTCGCCGCCATCGGTATCGCCTACGCCTCGCCGGGCCGCTGGGCCGGGGTCGTCGCTCTCGTTCCCTTCGTGATCTTGATCCTCGGCGCCCGCGCGTTGACGTCGAATTACGATGTGTCGCTCAACATCAGCTACTTCCTTGCCATCGCAGTCGGGCCGCTGATCGCGGACCTCGCACTGACCTTGGGTCCGTCGACCCGTAAGGACATGGAGCGCAGTGAACCCAAAACTGTTGCACTGGCCCCGGACATCAAGGGATGGAAGGGATACTTCCCCAATCCCCTGAAGGTCCTCGATCGCAAGCAGATCGGTTACACCGCAGCCGCTTCCACGGTATCGAGCGCAACGTTCGTCTTCAGCCCCGTCGCCATGACCGTTCTGATGGGTGAGCTGGTAGGTGCGCGAATCAAGAACGGCTATCATCGTCTGACCACGATGGTCTCGGCGAAAAACGGTACGACGGAATCCACCTACATCGCAGAAACCCTCATCCCGCTCGTCGCGTTCGGCCTTCCGCTCAGCCCGCTCGCGGCAGGTCCCGCGGCACCTCTCTTCAACGCTCCGCCGGTCTTCGAGACCAATCAGGAAACCGGAGTGATCAACAATCTCTCCACGTACCTGACGCAGTGGGAGTTCCTGCTCTACGGCCTGCTGGCAGTGGTCACGGCAACGGTCATCGCATATCCGTTCGCCATGAACTACGCGTACCGCGCAGCGTCAGCGGTGGTCAAGCACATCAGTCACGAAGCTGTGATCGCGGTGTTCACGGGACTCGTCGTCGTCATCAGCATCTGGGAGGGCGGCATCCTGGGCCTCCTGATCACCGTGACCGTCGGCTTGGTCGGTGGCCTTCTCGGGCGTCTGTTCAAGATTCACGGCGGTGTCCTGTTCATGGGTTACTACGTCGCCCTGTTCAGCGTTCCGGCACTGATCAACCTCTTCTGAATCGCTCGACACCACCGGCCCGTGCGGACCTGCAAACACTGCGGGTCCGCACGGGTTACGTGACTTCTCCGAGCGTCAGCGAGACCGTTCGATTCCGGTCGAGTTTCTTCGCTTCGTACAAGGCTTCGTCGGCGCCGTCGACCAGTTGCGTCAGATCCGCGTCGCCGTGGGGTGAACACGCGACACCGATGCTGACGGTCGGCCCGAGGTCGCCCAACACTGCTGACGAATTCTCCGCCTGCGCGCGTCGAATCATCTCGGCCGTTGCGGTTGCACCTTCCAGATCGACACCTGTCATCAAAACGACGAACTCCTCGCCGCCCAAGCGGGCGAACAGATGCTTGTCGTCGAGGTTCCGCCGGACCTGGTCGGCAAAACTCACCAACGCGGTGTCGCCGGCGCGGTGACCGAGGTTGTCGTTCACCAGCTTGAAGTGATCCAGATCCATCATCAGGACGCTGACCGGACGTCCGGAGCGTCGACGCGGATCGGTCGCACCCGTCACGCCGCCGCCTCGCCGGAAGAACTCGTCCCGACGCAACGCACCGGTGAGATCGTCGTGGGTCACGGCTTGTGTCAGCGCTTCGAGCGCGCGGCGGCGCTCGAGGATCACACATGCCACCGCGATCGGCGCCACCGCCAGCAGCGACAATCCGATCTGGACCGACGCGCTGACGGGCGAGAGGCCTTCGCTGGACAATCCGAGATGACCGTCGGCCGTCAGCACCAACGTCCAGGCAGTTGATACGGCTGTGAGCATCGACGTGACAAAAACATTGGTGAGCAAGGCTGCAGTCACGAGCGCGGGCATGGCGAACGCGATCGCTCCGGCGCCGCCGATCACCCACTCCAAAATGATGCAGACCGCCAGGAGCGCTGTCGGAACGAGCGATCGACGCACAAGTGCAGCAACGGCTTTCGGGTCTCGATCAACTCGCCGAAGCGAGGGGAACGTCAGCACCAGTGGGACGATGGTCATGTAGTTGACGAACTCACTCGAGAACCAGAGCAACCAGCCGTCCCACCACTGTCCGCCGAACAGCACGCGGTTTGCGATTCCGCCGACGAGCGCTGCCATCGACGCGCCGACGACCGTCATCGACACGAGATATCCGACAGACTGAATACTGGTCAGACGACGATCCTCACCGTCAACCCAGCGAAAGGCGTAGAAGGCGCTCGCGACCCCGACGATGTTGGCCGCGTTGAGCCACACCGTGGACTCCCACGCCCCGCCGGTGATCAGGTCGGCTCCGACATAACCTGCCACTGCGCAGATCCAGGTGAGCGGTGTCGCGGAACGCGGTGACCGAAAGAGAATCCCGAGCAGCAGCGCGTTGGCCGGCCAGAAGACAGCAAGCGTGCCGGGTTGGCGGCTCAGAATTCCGACCAGGCACGAGACGAAGACGACAACACCGATGAGCACTGCGCGGCGTACGGCCGATGACGACAATCTTCCGACCGTACTCACCACCTACATTCGACTGACCAACTCACAATTCGACAACCACGATCGGGTGACTCGGGCCCAGGACTCTGGGTCGCCCAAGACGCCGGCCGAAATATACCGACCGGAATCGTACGCGAGGGACGCCGAATTCAAGGCGCCCCGCTGTGCCTTGGCTATCGATGCAGACAAATCGGACGTTACGGCTCTAGTTGGCCAAATGAGACTTGCCGAGCGCGGCCCAAGCTGTCTGAGCAAACTCTCGGGCACTCACGCTGCCGCTACCGGCCGGCATTGCTCCGACAAGGGGGACGCCGCTGACCGAGACCAGATCCTCGCGATTACACCTCTCGGCCAGGTCCGGTTCCTGCGGCCACGAACCGATCAACAACCCGGCGCAGTCAACGCCGGATGCCCCGAGCGCTTCCACTGTCAGAGCAGTGTGATTAAGCGTGCCCAGGCCGGAGGCAACCACCAGCAAGACCGGCGCTGACAAAGCCGCGGCAAGATCACGCGCGGTGAATCCGTCCGTCCCCAACCGGACCAGCAAGCCGCCGGCGCCTTCAATCAGAGTCAGGTCGTGAGTGGCGTCCAGGTCGGAAGCGACCCGGATCACGTCGTCGATCGCCAACAACGGGAGACCACTTCTGCGCGCAGCAGTATCCGGCGCCAAAGGTTCGGGATACCGCGCCAACTCGACCAGTGTCACACCGCCACCGGTCAGACGGTCGACCTCGGCCAGATCACCCGCACCGTCGACGTCGACGCCGGTCTGCGCCGGTTTGAGCACAGCGACCGACTTACCCGACTGCAGGGCCACCGAGGCCAGTGCTGCCGTCACCACTGTTTTCCCCACGTCGGTCGACGTTCCGGTCACTACGAGAATGCTCATGCGCGGGCACCTGCCAATACCTCGCGCAGTACGAGTGAGATCTGCTCCATTTCGGCAGCGGACAGCGTTGCTCGTGCAGTCAGGCGCAAGCGCGACGTTCCTTCCGGAACCGACGGTGGCCGGAAGCATCCGACATGCAGCCCCTGGTCCCGGCACGCCGACGCGGCATCGAACGCCCGTTGCGGATCACCGAGAACGACCGAGACGACGGCAGATTCAGGCGATGGGGCCCCAGTGACGTCGGCGAGTTCGGTCGCCCGGGCAAGGACGTCGAGCGCTCGCGTCGGCTCGCGCTGGAGGACGGCGAGTGCAGCCCTGGCCGCGCCGACGGCAGCCGGGGCGAGACCGGTGTCGAAGATGAACGTTCTTGCCGCGTCGATGAGATGCGCGCGGATCTTGTTGTCGCCGAGTACAACTCCGCCCTGGCTGGCGAGCGACTTCGACAACGTCGCCGTCACGACGATGTCGGGTTCACCGGCCAGGCCCGACTCGTGAACGAGTCCGCGTCCACCGGCACCGCGCACACCGATGCCGTGCGCCTCGTCGACCAGCAGAATCGCGCCGTGTTCGCGGCACACCTGATGCATCTCCCGCAGCGGAGCGAGATCTCCGTCGGCACTGAAGACCGAATCGGTGACGACCAGCGCTCGCTCTTCGGATCTGGCGCGCAGCGTGTCGGCGAGAAAGTTCACGTCCGAATGTGGGGCAACGGCTACCCGAGCGCGTGACAGTCGGCAGGCATCCACGAGCGAGGCATGCGATCCCGCGTCGGAGACGATCAACGACCCGGGCCCCGAGAGGGCCGTCACCGCGCCGAGATTGGCGGCGTATCCAGAGGAGAACACGAGACCGGAGTCCGCCGCGACGAACTCGGCCAGTTCGACTTCGAGCAGTTCGTGTTCGGTGGTGGTGCCGGTGACCAGACGCGAACCCGTGGCGCCTGCGCCCCAGCGGCGCAGCGCCGCCGTAGCACCCTCGATCACGTCGGGGTGCCGCACGAGTCCGAGGTAGTCGTTCGACGCCAGGTCGATCAGCGGGGAGTCGACCGTGCGCGGACGGAGTTCGCGGCGCAGTCCAGCGGCCCTACGGTCCGCTTCGACGGCAGTGAGCCAATTCAGCGAGGTGTTCACTTTTCCGACCATACTTGAACACCGTTCAACTCAATGGTTAGGGTGCATCCGTGCTCACAACCGGACTTGATCCTCATGACGTCTCCGCCATCGATGCCGATGTGCTCTGGCATCCGTACGGATCGTTTCCCGCGTCGACTCGTCCGCTAATCGTCGACTCTGCCCAGGGGGCCACCCTCACGCTCTCCGACGGCCGGCGACTCGTCGACGGAATGAGCTCGTGGTGGGCCGCCATTCACGGCTACCGCAATCCCGTGCTCGACGCCGCCGCCGCGCGGCAGCTGGGCAAGATGAGCCATGTCATGTTCGGCGGACTGACGCACGAACCCGCCGCTCGCCTCGGGCGAATGCTCGTCGACATCACACCACCTCACCTCGACAAGGTGTTCCTCTCCGATTCCGGTTCGGTGGCCGTCGAAGTCGCAGTCAAGATGTGCCTGCAGTACTGGCGGAGCCTCGGAAAGCCGTCGAAAAATCGTTTGATGACCTGGCGCGGCGGATACCACGGTGACACCTTCACCCCCATGAGCGTCTGCGATCCCGACGGCGGCATGCACTCTCTCTGGACCGACGTCCTTCGCCCTCAGGTCTTCGCCCAGACACCCCCGGCGGACTATCTCCCCGAGTACGTGCAGGAGTTGGAAGCGCTACTGGCCGAGCATCACGACGAGCTGGCCGCGGTGATCGTCGAACCGGTAGTCCAAGGCGCCGGCGGAATGCGCTTCCACGACCCCGCGTACCTGATCGACCTACGTAACCTTTGTGACAAGTACCAAGTCCTCTTGGTCTTCGACGAGATCGCCACCGGATTCGGACGCACCGGAGAGCTGTTCGCCGCCGATCACGCCGGCGTCAGTCCCGACGTCATGTGCGTCGGCAAGGCACTGACCGGCGGATACATGAGTCTGGCGGCAACGCTGTGCACCACGGAGATAGCGGAGACCATCACCGCCGGTGAGGGCGGCGGGCTGATGCACGGCCCCACCTTCATGGGCAATCCACTTGCGTGCGCCGTCGCGGTCGCGTCGACCGAACTCCTGCTCGCGATGGACTGGCGGCGCGATGTCGCTGCCCTCGAACATGGTCTCGCTCGCGGCCTCGCCGAAGCGGTCACCATTGCCGGGGTCGTCGACGTCCGCGTCAAAGGCGGAATCGGAGTGATCGAACTCGAGCAGCCGGTCGACATGCAGAGCGCGACCGATGCAGCCGTCGACGCCGGCGTCTGGCTACGACCGTTCCGAAACCTCGTCTACGCGATGCCTCCCTACCTCTGTTCGGAGGCAGAGGTGGAACAGATCACAGCCGGAATGCTTGCAACCGCCCGCAGCCAGGCAAAACGGTGATCAGCGGCGTAGACAGTCGACGAGATTCGATCGGCTGCACCCGATAGGGTCTGATTCATGGATCAACCGCCGAGCGCGCCCTCAGCCACTCCCATCCCGGTATGGCCTGGCAGTGCGTACCCACTCGGTGCAACCTACGACGGCGCGGGAACCAATTTCTCGCTCTTCTCCGAGGTCGCCGAAGCTGTCGAACTGTGCCTGATTGCCAAGGACGGAACCGAAACCCGCATCAGGATGGACGAGGTCGACGGTTACGTCTGGCATGCGTACCTTCCGTCGGTATCCCCCGGTCAGCGATACGGCTACCGCGTGCACGGGCCGTACGATCCGGCGGCAGGGCTGCGATGCGATCCGAGCAAGCTCCTGCTGGACCCGTACGGAAAAGCGTTCGACGGAGACTTCGACGGAGACCGTTCGCTGTTCTCCTACGACGTGGAGTCGGCGGGTGATCCCGAACCTTCGGCGGACGACGACACTCCTGCGGTGGAGTCGGAAGAAGCTACCGACGAGACGAGTTCGGAAGCCGAATCGGCCGAAGCTGAACCGACTGAAGGCGTGTCGACTGAAGCTACATCGACCGAGGTGGACCTCGAGGACGAAGACGAGGGCTCCACCGGCGATCAAGAGTCGGACGAGGCCCTGGGCTCCGACCCCGAACCCTTCGACCCGGAACCGCTGGTCGACGAACCCGCCACCATCCCTTTCCCCCAACATGATTCGCTCGGTCACACGATGTCGACCGTCGTCATCAATCCGTTCTTCGACTGGGCATCCGACCGCTCACCGAAGCGTCCGTACCACGAGACGGTCATCTACGAAGCGCACGTCAAGGGCATGACCGCCACGCACCCCGGAGTTCCGGAGGAGTTGCGCGGCACCTACGCCGGACTCGCGCATCCGGTGATCATCGAGCACCTCACCAATCTGGGTGTCACGGCGATCGAACTGATGCCGGTCCACCAGTTCATGCACGACCAGGTGCTGCTCGACCAGGGGCTGCGAAACTACTGGGGTTACAACACCTTCGGCTTCCTCGCTCCGCACACCGACTACTCCTCGGCAGCAAAACCCGATGCAGCAGTAGCGGAATTCAAGGCCATGGTGCGTAGCTTCCACCAGGCGGGTATCGAAGTGATCCTCGACGTGGTCTACAACCACACCGCCGAGGGCAACCACATGGGGCCGACCATCAGCTTCCGCGGAATCGACAATGCCGCCTACTACCGCCTGGTCGACGGCGACGAAGCGCACTACATGGATTACACCGGAACGGGCAACAGCCTCAACGCCCGTCATCCGCACACTCTGCAGCTGATCATGGACTCGCTGCGGTATTGGGTCACGGAAATGCATGTCGACGGTTTCCGCTTCGACCTCGCCTCGACACTCGCCCGTGAACTGCATGACGTGGACCGACTCTCCGCCTTCTTCGATCTGGTGCAACAGGATCCGATCGTCAGTCAGGTGAAGCTGATCGCCGAACCGTGGGACGTCGGCGAAGGCGGTTACCAGGTCGGCAACTTCCCCGGCCTGTGGACCGAGTGGAACGGCAAGTACCGCGATACCGTCCGCGACTACTGGCGCGGTGAGCCGGCAACTCTGGGAGAGTTCGCTTCCCGCCTCACCGGTTCCTCTGATCTCTACGAGGCAACCGGACGACGCCCCGGCGCGAGCATCAATTTTGTCATCGCCCACGACGGTTTTACCCTGCACGATCTCGTCTCGTACAACGAGAAGCACAACGAAGCCAACGGCGAGAACAACAACGACGGCGAGTCACACAACCGATCCTGGAACTGCGGCGTCGAAGGCCCCACGGACGACCCGGCGATTCTCGAACTGCGTGGACGCCAGAGCCGGAACATTCTCGCAACGCTGATGCTCAGTCAAGGCACCCCGATGCTGGCTCACGGCGACGAGATGGGTCGAACTCAGCAGGGCAACAACAACGTCTACTGCCAGGATTCGGAACTGTCCTGGATGGATTGGACTCTCGCGGAAACCAACGCGGACCTCGTCGAGTTCACCAAGCGCGCAATTGCCTTGCGCGCCAAGAACCCGGTATTCCGGCGTCGTCGATTCTTCGAGGGCCGACCCATTCGAAGTGGCGATCAGAGTCGCGACATCGCCTGGCTTACGCCGTCGGGCGAGGAAATGACTCCGGCCGACTGGGACAGCGGTTTCGGTAAGTCGCTGGCTGTCTTTCTCAACGGCGACGCGATCCCGGAACCGAACTACCGCGGCGAGCGCGTCACCGGCGATTCGTTCCTCCTCTGTTTCAACGCCCACTACGAGGATCTCGAATTCTCCACCCCCAACGCGGACTACGCGTCGGAGTGGACCGTCGTGCTCGACACGTCGGTCCCGACCGGTGAGAGCGACACCGTGATCAAAGCCGGCACAACACTGGATGTAAAAGCGCGAGCATTGACGGTACTTCGCAGAACCGCCTGAGGGAGACGTGCACATGGCCCCGATAACCAGCACCTACCGACTGCAGTTACGCCCGGACGCGTTCACCCTTCGTGATGCGGCCGCACTGGTGGACTATTTCGAGACGTTGGGGGCCTCGCATCTCTATCTCTCCCCCATCCTCACGGCAACGTCCGGGTCGACGCACGGCTACGACGTCACCGATCCGACAACCGTGTCCGAAGGACTCGGCGGCCGCGAGGCCCTGGTGGAGCTCTCGCATGCGGCCCGGGCACACGGAATGGGCCTGATCGTCGATCTTGTCCCCAACCATGTCGGAGTTGCCAAACCACGCGAAAATGCCTGGTGGTGGGACGTTCTCACGCATGGACGGGGGTCGGAGTACGCGGATTTCTTCGACATCGACTGGGCCGAGGACAACAGAGCCAACGGAGCCAACGGCAAACTCTCGCTCCCGGTACTGGGCAGCCAGGACGATCTCGAAGCCCTGACTGTCGAAAAAGATGGCGAGGAAACACTTCTCGCGTTCTACGACCACCGCTTCCCTGTCGCGGCCGGGACCGAATTCGGATCCCCACAGGAGGTCCACGCCAGGCAGTCGTACCGACTCGTCCCGTGGAACGCCGGAATCATCAACTACCGACGGTTCTTTGCCGTCAACGAACTCGCTGCCCTGCGCCAGGAGGATCCCCGAGTCTTCGAACTCTGCCATCGGGAACTGAAGTCGTGGGTCGACGAAGGACTGATCGACGGAGTTCGCATCGATCACCCGGACGGACTCGCCGATCCGGCAGAGTATCTGGGGCGTCTGCGGGCACTGCTCGGACCAGAGCAGTGGCTTGTGATCGAGAAGATCCTCGGCCACACCGAACCACTCGATCCACTGCTCCCGATCGACGGCACCACCGGATACGACGCACTCAATCAACTGGGCGGCATCTTCGTCGATCCCGCCGCCGAACTCGAGTTGACCGAACTCTCTGCAGATTTGACCGGCGACGACGGGGACGGCGCATGGTTGCATCACACCGAACGTCAGTTCAAACGCGACACCGGGCGCGGTGACCTGGCACCCGAGGTTCGCAGGCTCGTGCGCGCCATCCAGCGCGAAACCGGAAGTCGTTGCAGTGAGGCCGAACTGAACGACGCAGTTGTCGTTGCGATCGCCCGGATGCCGGTATATCGATCCGACTACAGCCCCCTTGCCGGTTTGGCCGCACGCATCGTCGGAGACATGCACGAGTTGGCCCCTGGGCATGAAGCAGCATTCAACGTGTTGGCGCAAGCGCTGGTCAACGGCGGTGAAGCAGCGGTTCGCTTCCAGCAGGTGTGTGGCGCCGTCATGGCCAAGTCCGTCGAAGATCGACTCTTCTATCGAACGGCGCGCCTGGTCTCGCGTCAGGAAGTCGGCGGCAACCCGGCATCGCTTGCCGTCTCCGTCGCCGAATTCCATCTCCACAACGCAGACCGAGCGAAGCAGTGGCCGCGTGCGATGACGAGTCTGTCCACTCACGACACCAAACGCGGCGAGGACGTCCGGGCGCGAATCGGTGTTCTGTCTCAGGTGCCGACCCTGTGGTCCCGGCTGATTCGCGACTGGGAAGACGTCTGCCCCAGCCCTGATCCACTGACCGGATTGTTTTTGTGGCAGAACATCATCGGTGTGTGGCCGGCCGACGGTCGTTCCGCGGCCTCGGTTCCCGAGCTGCGCGAGCGCATACACGCCTATGCGGAGAAGGCTGTCCGCGAATCCGGCGCGAAGACTTCCTGGAACGATCCGGACGTCGACTTCGAATCGGACGTGCACCGGTGGATCGACGAGGTGATCGACGGTCCGGTCGGCGATTCGGTCAGCGAGTTCGTCGGCCGGATCGCTCGTCACGGCTGGTCGGACTCTTTGGGCCAAAAGCTGCTTCAACTCCTCGGGCCGGGCGTTCCCGACGTCTATCAGGGCACTGAGCTGTGGGAGGACTCGTTGGTCGATCCGGACAACCGGCGCCTTGTCGACTACGGAGCGAGGCGATCACTGCTCGAAGCCGAGGCCGCGACGATCGACGCGACGGGAGCCGCAAAGTTGCACCTCGTTCGCACGGCGCTGACTCTGCGGCGCGAGAATCCCTCGTGGTTCGACCGCGCTGACTACCGGCCGATCTTCGCTTCAGGTTCCGCGTCCGGTCATCTGGTCGGCTTCTCGCGCGGCTCCGTCGGCGAATCAGCCAGAATTGTTGCTCTGGCGACGCGGCATTCACTCGGACTCTCGGCGCATGGTTGGCGAGATACGCGAGTCGACCTGCCCGACGGCGTCTGGGTCGATGCTTTGAGCGGACGGCCCGTCACGTCCGCGGATGCGCGAGATATTTTCGCCGCCGGGCCCTGTGCGCTGTTGACAAGAGCGCGCTGAGCGATTTCCGCTGACTGGACATTTCCGCCCGAAAAGAACTTCGTCGCGCTAACTTCCGAAGAGCAGATTGTCACCACTATTCGGAGGTTTGAGCATGACTGCCAGTCGATTCACCGGGAAAGTCGCCTTCATCACCGGGGCAGCCCGCGGTCAGGGGCGCGCTGAAGCGGTCCGCCTGGCAGAAGAGGGCGCAGACATAATCGCCGTCGATGCGTGTGTTCAGTTCGAATCCACCTCGTATGCCGGCGCCACCGAAGACGACCTTGCCGAAACGGTCGAACTGGTCAAGGCACTGGACCGTCGAATTGTCGCCACCAAAACAGACGTCCGCGACTTCGCTGCGCTGTCGGCGGCGCTCGAAGCCGGCATCAACGAATTGGGGCGACTCGACGTCGTCGTCGCGAACGCCGGAATCTGCTCTGCCAACATGTCGTGGGAAATCACGCCCGAGCAGTGGCACGAAACGCTCGACGTCAACCTGACCGGCGTCTTCCACACCGCAAAGGCAGCAATCCCGCACCTGATCGAACAGGGAACCGGCGGCTCGATCATCTTCACCAGTTCCGTGGCAGGCCTGCGCGGGCTCCCCTTCCTCGGCCACTACGTCGCGAGCAAACACGGCATCACCGGCCTGGCGAAGACGATGGCCTCGGAATTGGGGCAGTACAACATTCGGGTCAACACCATTCACCCGCACGGCGTGGAAACCGGCATGCAGATGACCGACATGAGGCCACTCATCGACGCACACGCTCACACGCTCGGCCCGATCTTCATGCAAACCTTGCCCGATCCCGTCAGCCAGCCCGAGGACATTGCAGCCGCCGTTGCGTTCCTCGGTTCCGACGAAGCCCACCACATCACAGGGATCGCGATGCCACTGGATCTGGGAACGCTGATCCGCTGATCGAATCTTCTCGAGTTTTTCCCGTCCTCGGGGAATATCGCTTCCCCGAGGACGGTTGCGCGACACATGACCAAAACTGTTGTAGCGCAGACATACGGAACGCCCGAGGTCCTGAAGCTCGTTGACGTGGATCTACCGTCGCCTGGATCAGGAGAAGTCCTGGTCGATGTCAAAGCGATCGGCGTGAACCCCTTCGACTTCAAGCTCTACAGCGGCGCTTTCGGCACCGACCCCGAGAAACTTCCGATCCGCCTCGGCGGCGAGGCTGCGGGTGTCGTCTCGGCCGTCGGTGACGGCGTCACCGACGTAGCCGTAGGCGACGAGGTGATCGTCAGCCCTGGCAACGGTCTTTACTCCGAACAGGTAGTCGTGCCGGCCTCCTCGGTCACCGCGAAGCCCGCCGGCATCAGCTGGGAACAGGCGGCCGGCCTCCTTCTTGTCGGCGGAACTGCAGTCGACGCCCTCGACACCATTCGAGTCGGCTCCGGGGACACTGTCCTCATCCACGGCGCGTCCGGCGGTGTGGGCGCGATTGCCGTCCAGCTTGCAGTGGCTCGTGGAGCCACCGTGATCGGCACCGCGGGAGCCTCCAATCAGGATTACGTGCGTTCACTCGGCGCGACGCCGGTGCTCTACGGCGAGGGACTCGAAGCGCGTGTTCGTGAACTCGCACCGAAGGGCGTCGATGCGGCGTTCGACACCGCCGGAACGGACGAAGCCGTCGATGCATCTCTGGCTTTGGTCACCGACAGGAGTCGCATCGTCACCATCGTCGCGTTCGGGCGAGCTCAGACCGACGGCTTCGCTTCCGTCGGCGGCGGTAATCCGGCGAGCGCCGAAGCCCGGTTGAAGGCACGATCCGAACTGGTCGAACAAGCCGGTTCCGGACACCTCATCGTGAAGATCGCCAAGACCTTCCCGCTCGCGGACGTGGCACTCGCTCACACCGAGTTGCAGAGTTCGCACCCCGCCGGCAAGTTCATCCTCGTTCCGTGACCTTCAGCTCTGTCTTGCCTAGGCCTTAAGGGCGAGTGGAACCAACAGGGTGGTGCCGAACGCGACAAGCACCGATTCGCCTTCGCGTTCGGCATGTACCTCGGCAGTGACGAACACCTGCTTTCGTCCGGCCTTGACCGAGCGCGCCGTAGCGACAAATGCGGTTCCGACGCCCGGACTCACGAAATTGACCGCGCAGTTCGACGCCGCCACGACACCTACCTGGGTGAAAGCAGCAAATCCGCACGCGGTGTCGACGAGTCCCGCCACGAGCGCAGCGTGCAGGTGTCCCGAGTACTGGCCCAGATCCTCACGCCATTCGAGACGCAGACAGACGCGACCCGGTTCGGCCTCCGTGACTTCGAATCCGGCCCACCGGTTGAAGGCCGCCGAGGCGTTGACCGCGCGTAACTGTTCGAGCATTTCAGAATTTGCCATGTAGACCAGTCTACATAGATTGTGGTGGATCCCCGGGGTGTTTAAGCTCCAACCCGTGGCGACTCCCCCGAAACACCGCGAAGCGCTGGTCCGAGCAGCGGCCGATCTTTTTCGCCGGCAGGGGTATGCGGCAACGGGACTCAACGAGATCCTCAAGTCGAGTGGGGCCCCGAAAGGTTCGCTCTACCACTACTTTCCCGGTGGCAAAGAGCAGATCGGCGCGGAGGTCGTTCGTGTCGGCGGGAAGTTGGTAACCGATACTCTGACAGAACTCGCCGAGAGCCAACCGGACGCCGGATCGCTTCTACGCGAGTACGCGCGGTTGCTGGTCGGATGGGTGAGCGAATCCGAATTCCACGAAGGCTCACCGATCACGACGGTGCTGCTGGAACTCGCCCCCGATTCGGAGAGCGTCACCACCGCCGGGCAGGCGGTCTACCGACAGTGGTCATCGCTACTCAGCGACTCGCTGCTCGGGTCCGGTGTCACGCGCACCCGGGCGGAGCGCCTTGCCGTCCTGGCGGTGTCGGCGCTCGAGGGTTCGCTGGTTCGGGCTCGCGTCGAACAATCAGGTCAGCCGATTCTCGATTCCCTCGGCGAAGTCGCCGACCTGTTCGATGGCGCGATCGCGACGGCGAACTCCCGCTGAGCGAACGGCACTCTCGGTCTCATGAAGGCGCCGAAAGGTACGTTCGCTCGGAATCGGAGGGTGGGTCAGCCGGCTTCTGGACACCCCGAGGACCACCTCGACCGCCACCTCGGGCCGCGCCGACACCGGCGACGACGACGCAAGCGATACCGGCCACCGCCAGAATGCTGGGGACCTGGTGCAGCACAACCAAACCGATGAGCTGAGCAAACGCAGGCTCGAGACTCATCAGCGTGCCGAACGCCGCCGTGGAGAGCCGGCGCAACGAGACCATCTCCAAGACGAAGGGGACGACGGGCAGCAAAATCGCGAGCCCGAGTCCCACGAGAATCAGGTGCGGGGTCAGTCGCCCAATAGCCGAGTGCCCCACGGCAATTGTCGCTGCCAGTCCGGCAACCGCCATCGACACCGCCAGCCCGTTGATACCGGCAACCTCGTCGCCGACACGCTGGGTGAGCAGAATGTACATCGCCCAGCAGAGTGCGGCGCCGAGTGCACAAGCCACGCCGACCAGGTCGACCGTTCCCGCCCACGGCTCGGTCAGAAGCACTACTCCGGCGCCGGCCAGAACCGGCCACAGAACGCGGCCACGCCCCCGCAGCAATGCAACTGTCAGCGGACCCAAGAACTCCAACGCGCTTGCCGTTCCCAGCGGAAGGCGCTCCACGGCCGCCATGAACAGGAGCGTCATCCCCGCGGTGACCACACCGAGGACCACGCAGGCCAGAAACGCCTTGCGGGTGAACGCGGACGGCCGGGGCCTGACGATGATCAGAAGAATGATGCCCGCCCAGGCAAGGCGCACCCACGCCGCCCCATCCGCGCCGAGCTGATCGATCAGACCCACCGACACAGCGAGGCCGAGCTGCACGCACAACATCGCCAGAACAGCCAGGCCGACGCCGGCTCGCGCTCTCGTTTCCATAGCTGAATTGAACGGGACAGCGACCGTTCGCGTCCACGCGATTTTGACCCACATAATGTTCACGATTAGTGAATGATCGAAGGATGGAAACCCGTCGACTCCATCTCCTCCTCGAACTCTCGCGTCTTGGTTCGATGCGCGCCGTCGCCGAAGCTCACAACCTCACGACGTCGACGGTGTCCCAACAGCTCGCGGCCCTGACTGCGGAAACCGGCACCGCGTTGATCGAGCCGGAAGGCCGACGCGTTCGCCTCACACCTGCCGGGCAACGACTTGCCGATCATGCCGTCACTATCCTGGCGGCTCTCGACGCGGCTCGACTGGACCTCGATCCTGACGCCGAACCGGTGGGAACTTTGCGAGTCGGCGGGTTCGCGACTGCCATCCGAACGGCGATGCTCCCGGTCGCGCTAAGCCTGAAACACAGCCATCCGCAGGTGGACGTGAGGATCTCCGAATACGAACCAGTTGAGGCCTTTGCACTCCTCGAACGCGACGACCTCGACCTCGCACTGACCTACGACTACAACCTCGCCCCCGCGTCGCCTAGCCCTCTACTCGAAGCAATTCCGATCTGGTCTACGCCGTGGGGACTGTGCGTTCCCGACAACGCGAACACTCCCGACGAGTCCGGGGGATCCGGGATCGATCTCCGCGCCTTCGCAGACACGCCGTGGATAGTGAACTCACGAAACACTGCAGACGAGCGAGCCGTCCGAACTCTCGCATCGCTTGCGGGATTCACCCCTCGGATCACTCACCAGATCGACAGTCTCGACTTGGTCGAACTCTTGATCCTCAGCGGTTACGGCGTCGGACTGATGCCTCTCGAACGCAAGACTCGCAAAGGCGTGCGCGTCGAACCACTCATCGATCCGCCTGTCATCCTCACTGCCTATGCGGTGACCCGTCGTGGCCGAACATCATGGCCGCCACTTCGTCTCGTACTGGACCAGCTCATGACGTACCGGTAACTCAAATCCGATCGGCGTCGCCGTCGCGGCGCTGCTGCTTGGCGATTCGCCGCTGCTCCTCCGCCCGCTCGCGGCACTGACGCAGGAAGGCTTCATCCGCCGCGGGATCTTGGGCCACCGCGCGTCCCGGACGCTCGTATTCGCCGTAACCGGTTGGGCCGACGTACCCACGCGGTGCGTTCTGCCCGCGACCGACCACCAGCCACAGCACCGATCCCAGCGTGGGAAGGAAGATGATGATCAGAATCCAGACGACCTTGGGTAGGTACTGGATGTAGGCGTCGTCTCTCGTGATGGCGTCGACGATGCAAAAGATCCAGAGCAGCATCGTAATGAGGCCGAACAAGGCATAGGGCACGCTGGCGATTCCTCCCGAGTATAAAAAACCCTCGCCATGCTAACTAAAACAGACCAATTAGTACATTAGATTCTGACGAATGTTGAACTCGAGCCACGTTCGATACGCGTCTACGTCCCAACTGCTGACACGACGCAATTGCTGGTGAAGCTGAGGCGAGACGAAGGCGGCAAGGATTCCGGCAGCCTTGTCGAGCGAAATCTCCGGCCTCAGCAAACCGTGCTCCGACAGGCCCTCCGCTATCGACATCGCGTTGACTGCCGATTGCTCGGCTGATTCCTCGGACAGACGACGCATATCGGAATCGGCACCGGAGGATTCCACTGTGACCATCATGAGCGCACCGGCGCGTTCGAGCAGCCCGATGCCCTGCGCCACGATCTGGGAGACGATCCGCCGAACGTCGTCAGGGTCCGAGGCCGAACTCGGCGCGCCGAGAGGAACCGGATCGGCGTCGAGAGCCTCGGCTAGCGCCGCTTCGAAGATCTCGAGCTTTCCACCGGGGAACGCTGTGAACACGGTCCGATTGGCCACGCCGGCGGCGTCGGCAATCTGTTTGACAGTGGCGCTGACGTACCCGTCTCGCACGAACAGAGCCTGTGCCGCATCACGAATGAGTTCTCGGGTTCGCTGCGCCGAGGCCTCGCGCACACGGGAGTGATATTGGCGTTTGCCCTCCATTGCGCACACTCTAGCCGCATTCGATGCAACAGCCATGCATGGAAAGAACTACGCAGATCAGGAGCCTTTTCCGGGGTGGTCGATCCAACCGTCACTACCGGGAAACACGAGCGCCTCGTGCCCGTTGTCGTATCTCACCAGATACGGCGGACCCCCGTCATCGCCGTGAACTTCGAGGACCTCGGCGGTCACCTCGGACTGACCGACAACTCGCCCTTGAACATGAAGGCGGTCACCAACTTCGGCACGCATCACTCCTCCTTGCCGCCCGCCCAGCGCAGGCACAGAACACCACTTCCGTTGTTCCCGCGAAACCGGTAAGGAAACCACCTGCGACGCCATCGCCGTGACCGATGACACAATCTGCCGACGTGACATTTTAGGGTGAACAGTGGTTCACTCTGGGGTGAATTCTGGTTCACCCCACTCCTCGCGAAGGACAAGACTGTTGGCATTGCACTCGTCTCCAACCCCTCGCCGTTCGAGTCGGCTCATCACCGCAATCCTCTGTCTGTCCGGCACCGTGGTCGCACTGCAACAAACGATGTTCATTCCACTGTTGCCTGAATTTCCGAAGATTTTCGGCGTCAGCACCGACGACGCTTCGTGGCTTGTCACCGTCACCCTGCTGACCAGTGCTGTGGCCACCCCGATCGTGACCCGGTTGGCAGACATGTTCGGCAAACGACGCATGATGTTGGTCTCGATGACGACAATTGTGATCGGATCACTAGTCGCAGCGATCGGCGGCAACTTCGTTGCGTTGCTCATCGGGCGCGGGCTTCAAGGTTTTGCAATTTCGATGATTCCGGTCGGGATCAGCATCATGCGCGACGAACTCCCCAAGGAGAAAGTGGCGTCGGCGACGGCGTTGATGAGTGCCACTCTCGGGGTCGGCGCGGCATTCGGACTCCCGCTCGCCGGGTTGATCTACGACCATCTCGGCTGGCCGGCCATCTTCTGGCTCTCGGCAATCGTGGGCATCGTCCTCACTATCGCCGTAGCGGTCGTAGTCCCGGAATCAAGTGTTCGTACCCGTGGCAAGTTCGACTTCGTCGGCGCGGTCATGCTCTCGGTTTCACTTGCCGCACTTCTTCTGGCCATTTCCAAGGGCGCCCGCTGGGGATGGACCAGTGAACCGACGTTGCTGATGTTCGTCATCGGGATCGTGACGCTCGCGCTGTGGTTCCCTTACGAGCTCCGGGTTACCCAACCGATGGTCGACTTGCGGACGTCGGCCAAGCGGCCGGTTCTACTGACCAACGTCGCCTCTATTCTCGTGGGCTTCTCGATGTACGCGAACAACCTCTCGACCACTCAACAGCTGCAGATGCCGAAAATCTCCGGGTACGGCTTCGAGCTGGGAGTGATGGCAGCTGGGCTGTGCATGATTCCGGCAGGCCTCGCTATGGTCTTCTTCGCTCCGGTGTCCGCGAACGTCACCAAACGATTCGGCGCCAAGATCACTCTGATCGTCGGCGGCACGGTGCTCGCGCTCGCGTACATCGCGCGAGTGTTCCTGACCGGGTCGATCGCATTGATCGTGATCAGCGCGGCGGTGGTCAGTATCGGAACTGCGATCGCCTACTCCGCGATGCCGATGTTGATCATGCGCTCGGTCCCGATCACCGAAACCGCGTCGGCAAACGGCCTCAACTCACTCCTTCGCTCGGTCGGCACCTCGGTCTCGAGCGCCGTGGTGGCCGCCATGCTCACCTCGATGGTCATCTCGTCCGGACCTGGTGAAGGACTTCCGTCGATCGACGCCTTCAAGAACATATTCTGGTTCGCCGCCCTCGCAGCAGTGGCGGCGACCGCTGCGGCCGCATTCATTCCGCGTCGCGGTGCAAAACCCGAAACGGCACTTCGCCCGGTAACCCCCGAAGGTTTCGAACTTCCGGACGCTGCGGCGAGCGATACCGAAATCGTGGTCGCCGGTCGCGTCGTTCGAGCGGACAGCCGACCGATCCGGCAGGCAGTTGTCACCGTGATGGACTTGGAAGGGCGACCGATCGATTGGAGTCGTGCCGACAACGAGGGCAGCTTCTCCCTCGCGCTACCTCAGCCCGGCCGGTACCTGGTGGTGACGAGCGCTGACGGCTGGTCCCCGAGGTCACAGGTGATCTGCTTCGACAACTCGCAATCGACGCACACCGTAGAGCTCGGCGAGAGGCTCACAATCGCCGGCAGCGTAAGCGTTGGTGGCCGAACGACTTCGGGAACCGTCGTCACCCTGACGAAACCCACTGGCGAGTTCGTCGCTTCCACAGTCACCGACGGAACTGGACACTACGAAATCGCGCTCCCCACTTCCGGTCGATACATCCTGACCGCCTTGACCGAGAGCGGACACGGCACACTGGCACGTCAGATCGCCGTTATCGCACAGTCCACCGTCATCGACTTCGACGTTCCCGTCGACGCGGAGCCACTGACGACCGCATGAGGAAACCGACCGCACGAACATCCGACCGTACGAACATCCAGCCATGAGAAGATCCCGACATGAGTACCGCCGAAGACACCATCCTCACAGCAGCGAAAGCACTGTTCGCAGAACGCGGATACTCATCGACGAAGATCAAGGACGTCGCAGCCGCGGCCGGCTACTCCCCTGCCTTGGTCATGAAGATATACGGCAGCAAAGCTCGGTTGTATTCGGCAGCAATTCCATCCACACCTCCGATGGACGAGGCCCCGAACGCCGATTCCTCCGCTGACGTCGGCTACCGATTGGTCGAGAAGCTCGTCGGCCGCAGGGAAGCCGACGAAACTGATCCATGGGCGATGCTCGCCATACTCGTGCACGAAGCCCCGGACCCGGACGCCGCCCGGGCCGAGATCAAGGAACGCTACGTACACGGGATTGCACGACACATCGGTGACACATCGCCCGATCTGGTGCGCAGCCAACTGGTTGCTTCACTGATGCTCGGGCTGGCCACCGGTATGCGGACTCTCGACCTCCTCGGAGAGGACTCGTTGTCGTCGAAAGATCTGGTCCGGCACTACGGGAGACTCATTCAAACGGTCGTCGACGAAAGTTACCCGGTATCCGAGCACGAATCGGACAACAGTGGCACGGTGGAGGGATGACGACCTACCGATACCTCGACGCTGATCGAAATCTTCTCGAAGAGAAGGATTTCGAAACCGAGCAGGATGCACAGGAATACCGACTTTCGGTCATCGGTGCCGAACACATCGAGCCCGCCGACGAATGATCCGGCTCGGAAATACGGCGCTGCCTCTCGTCATCCGGAGACGGGCGAGTACTCGTCAGGTACGAAAAGTTAGGGCCGCGCACCCACCTTCTTCGCGACGACGGGCTACGAGCAGGACGGATTCGACTCTGCCAAGCTGCCACATCAGACCGAACAAGGCATGCTGATCGTGTGCATACTTTCGAGGTCTGGGCGCCCACGCCGGAATCGGTCCGGGTCGAAGTCAACGGCATCACTCACGACATGGACAGCACGGACGACGGATGGTGGCGAGCCGAGGTCGACTGCGACAACCAGGCTCGCTACGGATTTGTCGTCGACGGCGACATCCTTCCGGATCCGCGGTCACCACGCCAGCCCGAAGGCGTGCACCTTCGCTCCCAACTGCACCAACTTGACGAGGCGTCCTGGACCGACTCTCAGTGGACCGGACGGCAACTCCCAGGATCGTCCGTCTACGAACTGCACATCGGAACGTTCACCACCGAAGGAACTTTCGACGCCGCGATCGAACGTCTCGATCACCTGGTTGACCTCGGCGTCGGGTTCGTGGAGATCATGCCGGTCAACGGCTTCAACGGAACTCACAACTGGGGCTACGACGGTGTGCTCTGGTACACGGTCCACGAGACCTACGGTGGTCCGGACGGATTACAACGCTTGGTGAATGCGGCCCACGAACGCGGGCTCGGCGTGATCTTGGACGTGGTCTACAACCATCTGGGCCCGTCGGGCAACTATCTCAAACGGTTCGGTCCCTACATCGCCGACGGCGCGAACACGTGGGGCCGAACGATCAACATCGGTGGTCCTGCGTCGGGCGAGGTTCGCGAGTACATCATCGGCAATGCCTTGCGATGGATGCGCGACTTCCACATCGACGGCCTACGTCTCGATGCCGTCCATGCATTGGTCGACCACACCGGAACGCACATCCTCGAGGAACTAGCGGTCCGAACGGAAACACTGTCGGCCCATCTGGGTCGACCGCTCACGTTGATTGCCGAAAGCGACCTCAACGACGCCACTCTCGTCACGCCGCGCGCGGCGGGCGGGTTCGGCTTGGACGCGCAGTGGGACGACGACATCCACCACACCATTCACACGGCCGTGTCGGGCGAACGCCAGGGTTACTACGCCGACTTCGGATCCTTGGAATCCCTGGCAAATACATTGCGGCGCGGATTCTTCCACGCCGGAACGTACTCGTCATTTCGAGGGCGGGTCCACGGACGTCCGATCGACATCACGCATCAGCCGGCCAGCGCCCTGCTCGCATACACGTGCACCCACGATCAGATCGGCAACCGCGCGATCGGTGACCGCCCCAGCGCCTATCTGACGCCAGGACAGTTGGCGATCAAGGCGGCGCTGGTCCTGCTCTCGCCGTACACGCCGATGCTGTTCATGGGCGAAGAATGGGGCGCCACTACCCCATTCCAGTTCTTCACCTCGCATCCGGAACCGGAACTCGGGGAGGCCACCGCCAAAGGCCGCAAGGCGGAGTTCGCAGCCCACGGTTGGAACAGCGACGACATTCCGGATCCACAAGACCCCCAGACATTTCTGCGGTCGAAGCTGGACTGGAGCGAGCGAACCGACGAGATGCAGGCGCGCGTCCTGGCGTGCTATCGCGATCTACTGGCTCTGCGTAAGAAGCGAATCGAGATCACCGACCCTTGGCTTGGGCACCTGCACGTCGACTACGACGAGGACAAACAGTGGATCACCCTACGCCGCGGCGCTTTACAGATCGTGTGCAATCTGGGAACGGACGCGGCCTCGGTCCCGGCCGGCGGAACCCCCATCCTCTGGTGGGATCCGCCGACACAGGACGAGACCGCGTCCGCAACCGTCGTGCCTGGGCACTCGTTCGTCGTACTCGAAAGCTGACTAACCCTCGAGATTCTGGTACTAACGCTTCGCGTTCTCTGGTGTACTCCGCAGCATCCGCAAAACCAATGCGGCACTGACGAACAGAACCAGAGCAGTCGCACCGGCAGCAACGTGCATACCGTCGACGAACGCCGACTTCGCGGAATCGGCAAGTACCGAACCGAGTTCACCCGGTAGGTACGTTGCTTCCTGCAGCGCACCGCCGAGGGTGCCCTGCGCAGCGTGCGCCTGATCTGCTTCGAGCATGGACGTGTCGATTCCCTTACGGAAGATCGCCATCACCACACTGCCCAGGATTGCCACACCGAGCGCGATGCCGAGTTCGTACGCAGTCTCCGACACCGCGGACGCAGCGCCGGCACGCTCGGGTTCCACCGAACTGACCACAAGATCCGAGGTCAACGTCAACGCAACACCGACACCAGCACCGGCCAGACCGAAGCCGATCACGAACATCAACGGCCCGCTGTCCACCCCGAGGGCGAGCAGCATCGCAGCGCCGATACCGGCAACCGCAAGGCCTGCGCTGAGCACGTGAGACACCGACCACCGGCGAATCAACCAGGCCGCCGCAACCGCGGTGAAGGCGCTGAGCAACATACCCGGGAGCATCAGCAGGCCGGCGTCGAGCGCCGAGTTACCGAGCACCAACTGCAGGTACTGCGAGCCGAAGAACAGGACACCTGCCAGCGCGAAGATCGAGAGCAGGTTGGTGATGACGGCGGTGGAGAACGACGCGTTGGCAAACAGTTTCAGATCCAACATCGGATCCTTCAGCATCCGCTGACGACGCACGAACACGTAGCCGGCCGCGAGACCGACAAGACCGATCACCAGCAACGTGATGCTGACGCCGTGCACCACGGATTCCTTGACCGCGTACACCAGCGGCAACATGGTCGCCATCGACAGACCAGCGCTGACGAGGTCGAATCGACCCGGGTTGGGGTCCTTCGACTCCGGGATCAGGATCGGGCCGAGTACAACCAGCGCGATCATGACCGGAATGTTGATCAAGAAGACCGAACCCCACCAGAAGTGCTCGAGCAACCAACCACCGACCAACGGGCCTGCCGCGGTGCCACCACCTGCCATCGCGCCCCAGACACCGATCGCCTCGGTGCGCTGACGCGGGTTGACGAAGATCGTGCGGATCAGACCGAGGGTGGCAGGCATCAGCGTTGCACCGGAAATACCCTGCAGCACGCGGGCGGCAATGAGCATCTCGGGACTGACAGCGAGAGCGGCGATGATCGAGGCGAGACCGAAGCCGACTGCGCCGATCAAGAGCAGTTTCCGCCTACCGATCCGGTCGCCGAGCGTACCCATGGTGATGAGCAGACCGGCGAGCACGAACGAATAGACGTCGATGATCCACAGCAACTGCGTGCTGCTCGGTTCGAGGTCGGCGCTGATGAACGGAAGCGCAAGATCGAGCACCGTGCCGTCGACTGCGATGAGCAACACAGCAAAGGCAAGGACTATCAAGCCCGCCCAGTCACGCTTTGTCGCCCGAACCTCGTCGGGATTGATTGCAGACGTGTGATCTGCCGACACTGACATTGCTCCCCTGCGACTTTCTCTGAGTTCTCTCCGAAAAAAATTCACTGCACCGTCCAGCCGGTACAGTAGGTCTACGGTAACAGTGAACCGTCCGAGCGGTAAAGTTATTTCCGGGTAGGGTCACATCACATGGCTGCCGACACTCGCGATCGAATTCTCGACGCACTGGAGAAGCTGCTGCTGGTCAGCGGCGTCGCCCAAGTCACGCTCGAAGGCGTTGCCGCCGAAGCCGGGGTTTCCAAGGGCGGCCTTCTCTATCACTTCCCCAGCAAGGAAGCCCTCCTCGCGGCGATGGTCCGCAGACTCGGGGAACGCTCGGATCAGCAACTCGACGACGCCGTAGCCGGCGGTACCACGGTCACCGAGTTCTACCTGCAGATCCCCGATGCGAACGAAAGCGAAGAACTCTCGCTCTTTCGCTCGATCATTGCCGCGCTCCGAACAGTCGACGGACAACACGACGAAATCCAGAAGGCCGTCACCCATGTGATGCGAAGCTGGGACAAGGGCCTTCAGACCGAGATCGCCGACCCGGTGCAGGCCGAGATCATCCGACTCGTCGGTGACGGCCTGTATCTGGCAGCCATGCTCGGACTCCCCCAGCCGGATCCCGAACTGCATCGACAGGTGGTCGAGCGACTGCGGCCCTGACCGAGGGCGGTCCTTACGTCAGATAGCGGTACGCCGGGCTTCCCGGTTCGAGCCTCTCGGACTGCATCGGCGCGTGCTCCATCCGCTCGAGCAACGACGCCAAACCGTCGGCGGAACCGAGTTCGATACCCACCAACGCGGCACCCGTTTCGCGATTGTTTCGCTTGACGTACTCGAAGAGCGCGATGTCGTCGTCCGGCCCCAGCACGTCCGAGAGAAACCGGCGCAACGCTCCCGGTTCCTGCGGAAAGTCGACCAGGAAGTAGTGCTTGAGCCCGAGGTGGACGAGCGAACGCTCGAGGATTTCGCCGTAACGGGAGACGTCGTTGTTGCCACCGGAGATCAGGCACACGACGGTCGAGCCCGGCTCGAACGTCAGATTCTGCAGTGCCGCAACGGAAAGCGCGCCCGCAGGTTCGGCAATGATGCCCTCGCTCTGGTACAGCTCGAGCATCGCCGTGCAGATAGCGCCTTCGTCGATCTGATTGACGACAAACGATCCCGAACCGGACCGCGTCTGAAGTTGACGAGCGACCAGCGGCAACGACGCGTGTGACACGACGGCAGCACCCAGACGTGAGACGACCTCGTAGGGAACGTCACCGATGCGCTTGACGGCGGCACCATCGACGAACGGATCGACGTCGGGAAGGGTCACCGGGCCGCCGGCAACAAGCGCGGCCGTCATGGACGCGGCCCCGGACGGCTCGATCCCGACGATCGACGTCTTCGGCGACCGCTCATGCAGGTAGGTGGCTATGCCCGCGATGCAACCGCCCCCACCGACCGGCACGACAATCGTATCGAGAGGTGCGTCGAGTTGCGTGAGGATCTCGGCTGCGATGGTTCCTTGCCCCGCAGCGGTGCGTACGTCGTCGAACGGAGGAACCATGGTTGCACCGGTTTCGGCTACGTCCTCTGCGGCCGCAGCGGCGGCGGCGTCATAGGTCTCACCGATCATGAACAGTTCGACAAACGCTCCGCCGTGAGCGCGGATGCGATCACGCTTCTGCTTGGGCGTGTTGGCCGGCACATAGATCCGACCCTTGATCTGCATGGTTCGGCACGCGAAGGCAACGCCCTGAGCATGGTTACCGGCACTGGCGGTCACGACGCCTGCCGCGCGCTCGGCCTCGTTGAGCTGCGCGATCAGGTTGTACGCGCCGCGAATCTTGTACGAACGAACGCCTTGGAGGTCCTCACGCTTGAGGTACACGTGTGCGCCGGTCAGCGCCGACAGACGGTCGCTGTACTGCAAGGGTGTCGCCGCAATGACGTGCTGAATTCGCTCGATGGCCGCGTCGATCTCCAGCGCGTCGAGCGCGGGGACGGTGGACTTCGTTACTACGACATCGGGCGAGTTAGACACTCCGCCATTTTCGCACGTCGGGGATCAACCTTCCCACCACCCCGCCCCGCATGGTCTGCGAGGCAGGGCGGGGGTAGGTCAGCCGCGCGGATCCAACTGCGAGGGACGTGGCACGTTCCGCAGATTCGACTTGGCCATCTGTACTGCCTCGCCGACGCCGCCGTTCATCACCATCTTCGACATCGCCAAGGCGAAGCCCTTCATCTGACCGCCGGTGATGGTGGGCGGCAACGACAATGCCAGCGGATCGGTCACCAGATCCACGAGGGCCGGTCCGTCGTGATCGAGCGCCGCGCGCAGACCGGATTCGATGTCGGCAGGATTCTCGATGCGCCGCGAGAAGATTCCGAGCGCAGCGGCGACCGCCGCGTAGTCGACCGCGGGCACGTCGACCCCGAAATCCGGAAGGCCGTCGACCAGCATCTCGAGCTTGACCATTCCGAGCGTCGAGTTGTTGAACACCACGATCTTGACCGGCAACTTGTACATGGCGACGGTGACCAACTCACCGAGCAGCATCGACAATCCACCGTCGCCCGACACCGAGATGACCTGTCGCCCCGGGCTGGACCATGCCGCACCCATCGCATGCGGGAGTGCATTGGACATGGATCCGTGCAGTGCCGACGAGATGAAACGTCTCGATCCGTTCGGATTGAGGTAGCGCGCCGTCCACACATTGCACATGCCGGTGTCGGCAGTGAAGATTGCGTCGTCCGCAGCCAGATCGTCGAGGATCGAGGCCGCATACTCGGGGTGAATCGGCGTACGCTGCTTGACCGGATCCGTGTATGCACCAACCACTTTGGTCATCAAAGTGTTGTGCTTGGCGAGCGTGTCCTCGAGGAATCCGCGGTCGGCCTTTCGATCGAGCTGCGGAATGAGTGCACTCAAAGTACTCGCGACGTCACCGTGTACGGCCAGGTCCAGGCTGGTTCGACGCCCCAACCGCTCCGCCGCGATGTCGATCTGAGCAGTGCGAACGTCGTCGGGCAAGAACTGATCGTAGGGAAAGTCCGTACCGATCAGGAGCAGGAGATCGGCGCCGTGGATACCGTCGTGCGCCGCACCGTAACCCAGTAATCCGGTCATCCCGACGTCGTACGGGTTGTCGTACTGGATCCATTCCTTGCCACGCAGTGAATGCCCGATGGGAGCGCCGACGGTTTCGGCCAGCGCCAATACTTCCGCGCGTGCGTCTCGAACACCGGCGCCGGCGAAGATCGCGACTTTGCGCGAGCCGTTGATCACATCTGCCAACGCCTCCACATCACCGGCATCCGGAACGACTGTCGGCCTTCGCGTTTCGACGAGTGTCGGCGGGGCGCCTTCGGCTGGGCAGTCGGCAATGTCGCCGGGAAGCACGATCACCGAGACGCCGTTTCGAGCGACCGAATGCTGAATGGCGGACTGCACCACGCGGGGTGATTGCACTGGCGTACTGACGAGTTCGGTGTAACTCGAACATTCGATGAAGATCCGCTCGGGATGCGTCTCCTGGAAGTAGCCCATACCGATCTGCGCACTGGGGATGTGTGAGGCGATCGCGAGGACCGGGGCGCCCGAGCGATGAGCGTCGTACAGGCCGTTGATCAGGTGAAGGTTTCCGGGACCGCAGGATCCTGCACACACCGCGAGCTTTCCGGTGATCTGGGCATCTGCTGCGGCGGCAAATGCGGCTGCTTCCTCATGACGGACGTGTATCCAGTCGATTCCGCCCTTTTCGGAACCACCGGTGCGACGAACCGCATCGACGATGGGATTGAGACTGTCTCCGACAATTCCGTAGATCCGACTGACACCCGCGTCAACGAGCTGCTGAACCAATTGATCTGCAACGGTTTTCGGACTCATCAGACCTCCATGACACACTCACGGGCGTCGGGATCGCCGACCCCCGCGAGTGACGATTTACTTGTGGTTTATGCAGTGCTTCTTGTGGACTGCCGTTTCGTGAGGACTGCGTTACTTGGGTTCGAGCACGAACACCGGGATCTCACGATCGGTCTTCGTCTGATAATCGGCATAGTCGGGGTACGCAGCGACAGCGCGCTCCCACCAGACCGCCTTCTCGTCCCCGGTGACTTCACGAGCTACGAGGTCGAAGACCTGCGTCGCGTCACGCAGCGTGACGTGCGGATTCGCTATGACGTTGTAGTACCAGACCGGATTCTTCGGGGCGCCACCAAGCGAAGCCACTACGGCATATGAACCGTCGTGCTCGACGCGCATCAGCGGCGTCTTCCTGACCTTGCCGGACTTTGCCCCGATGGTCGTGAGAACGACGACGGGCATGCCGTTCATGTCGTTTCCCTCGGTGCCGCCGGAGTTCTCGATGCGTGCGACCTGATCGGCGGCCCACGACGCTGGACTGGGTTCGTACTCACCTGTGATTGGCATGTGTACCAGTGAACACCCACTCGACTGCCTTGGCCACCGAACCACGCCGACCAGGTCCGTCGTCGGCGCACTCCCCTGGTTGATCGATTAAGTGAGCTGCCGATCAATAAAGTTCGCTTGCCCGAACTCTCATCTCTGGCTACTCTGAAACCACAGCTTCGAACAGCCGTATCAGCTAGCCGCGCCACTTCGTGAAAAAGACTGCACCGGGAAAGGGACGAGATGACCACCGCAGATATCTCCACTCGCGAATCACGCCCCTCACCCGACCATTGCGTCGATCTGGCCGGTACTCGGTGGCCGCTGTACAAGATCGAAGCTCTCGTAGTCGGTTTCGTGCTGTTCGTCGTCGCAGGTGCCGTCACGCAGTCGATGCAGGTGGCCGTACTGACTGCCGCAACAGCAACGGTGATCACCTGGTGGACGCGACGTGTTCACTACTCACGCACCACCTGATCACCGCACTCCCCGATCTCTGGCGGACCACGAAGGGGCCTTGCTGCATCAGCAGCAAGGCCCCTTCGTTCGATTCAGGTCCGCTCGGTCGGCGGTCAGACCGTCAGACAGCTCGGTCCGAGCAATGCCTTCAGGTCACCCATCAGCGCCGAGGACGGTTCGACCCGAAGGACGTCGTCGACCTTCCACAAGCTGATTTCGGTGCCTCCGATCAGCCGGACATGGACGTCGGACGTTCCCGGATGCCTGGTCAGCACCTGCTTGAGAGCACTGAGCTTGTCCTTGGTGCATTGTCGTAGCGGCAACGAGACCGACAGCGGACGCGCGACCCCGATCGCCGAAATATCAGGCACCGCAAGATCGTTGCCGATCAACGACATCCGATCGTCACGGATCGAGACGCGCGCCTTGACCAACACGATGGCATCCTCGGCGATGTCCATTCCGTACACGGCGTACGCCTGTGGGAAGAACAGCACCTCGATCCCACCCACGAGATCTTCGAGTTGCACGATGCACCAGGTCAGACCGTTCTTGTTGACCCGGCGATCCACCGAGGCGATGATGCCGCCGAGAGTGACCTGGGCGCCGTCCTGAACGCCGCCTTCGAGTATCGCGGCGATGGACGTGTCGGACTGCTGCCGAAGAATGTGCTCGACGCCGTTGAGCGGATGGCCGGAGACGTACAGCCCCAACATCTCTCGTTCGAGTGCCAGGCGATGCTTGGAGTCCCACTCTTCCTCGGGAATCTTGACGTCGAACACCGACGTGATCGACTCGTCGGCCTCAGCCCCGCCGAAGAGGTCGAACTGGCCGATCGCCTCCGCCTTCTTGGTGCTCATCACGGAATCGATGGCGTCGGCATGAACCAACATCAGACCCTTGCGCGGATGACCCAACGAGTCGAAAGCACCGGCCTTGATGAGAGATTCGGTGACCTTCTTGTTACAGGCCATCGCGTCGATCTTGCCGAGGTAGTCGGAGAAATCGGTGAACTTCGACTTCTCGGTACGCGCCTTGATAATCGAGGCCACGACGTTGGCGCCGACGTTGCGCACCGACCCCATACCGAAACGAATGTCGTCGCCGACGGTCGCGAAGTCGACTCGCGATTCGTTGACGTCCGGCGGAAGCACGGTGATGCCCAACTTGCGGCAGTCGGCGAGGTAGATCGCGGACTTGTCCTTGTCGTCGCCGACAGAGGTGAGCAGACCGGCCATGTACTCGGCCGGGTAGTTCGCCTTGAGGTACGCAGTCCAGTACGACACGAGACCGTATCCGGCGGAGTGCGACTTGTTGAACGCGTAGCCGGCGAAGGGAAGGACGGTGTCCCACAGCGCCTTGATGGCGGCTTCGCTGAAGTTGTTGTCCAACATTCCCTGACGGAATCCGGCGTAGGCCTTTTCCAGTTCGGACAGCTTCTTCTTACCCATGGCGCGACGCAGCAAGTCGGCCTGACCCAGGGTGTACCCGGCCACCTTCTGCGCCAGTTGCATGATCTGCTCCTGGTAGATGATCAGGCCGTACGTCTCCGAGAGAATCTCCGCGAGCGGCTCCTCCAACTCGGGGTGAATCGGCTTGACGTCTTCCAGGGCGTTCTTGCGCTTGGCGTACGAGATGTGGGCGTCCACACCCATCGGTCCCGGTCGATACAGCGCCAATGCGGCCACGATGTCGCCGAATCCGGTGGGCTGCATCAGTTTCAGCAACTCGCGCATACCGCCGCCGTCGAGCTGGAACACACCGAGAGTGTCACCGCGGGCGAGCAGTTCGTAGGTTGCCGCATCGTCCATCGGCAACGTGTCGAGGTCGAGGTCGATGCCGCGGTTGGCTTTGATGTTCTCGAGGGTGTCACCGATGACCGTGAGGTTTCGCAGGCCGAGGAAGTCCATCTTGAGCAGACCGATGGCTTCACACGAGGGGTAGTCCCAACCGGTGATGATGGCGCCGTCCTGGGCGCGCTTCCACACCGGGATAGCGTCGGTGAGCGGTTCGGACGACATGATGACCGCGCAGGCGTGCACACCGGCGTTACGGATCAGCCCTTCCAGACCCACCGCTGTCTTGTAGATCTTCGCGACGTCCGGGCTGGAGTCGATGAGCGCCCGAACCTCGACGGCCTCCTTGTACCGCTCGTGCTTCGGATCGGTGATACCGGAAACCGAGATGTCCTTGGCCATGATGGGCGGCGGCAGTGCCTTGGTGATCTGATCGGCGATGGCAAAGCCCGGCTTGCCGAACTGGACGCGAGCCGAGTCCTTGATGGCTGCCTTGGTCTTGATGGTGCCGAAGGTGATGACCTGGGCGACCTTGTCGTTGCCCCACTTGTCCGTCGCGTAGCGAACCATCTCGCCGCGACGGCGATCATCGAAGTCGATATCGATATCGGGCATGGACACGCGCTCGGGATTGAGGAATCGCTCGAACAGCAACCCGTACGGGATGGGGTCGATGTTGGTGATACCCATCGCGTAGGCCACCAACGAACCGGCAGCCGATCCACGACCGGGTCCGACGCGGATCCCGACGTCCTTGGCGTGGTTGATCAGGTCGCCGACCACGAGGAAGTAGGCCGGGAAGCCCATTTCATTGATGACGCCGATCTCGTAGTCGGCGCGGGCGAGGTACTCCTGCGGAGGTCCGCTCGGGAAGCGGCGGTCCAGCCCGCGCATCACCTCGGCGCGCAGGAAGGTCTGCTGCGTGTGGCCCTCCGGGACCGGGAAGATCGGCATGCGGTCGTGGAACGCCCAGACGTCCTCGTACGACTGCACGCGCTCGCCGATGGCAACGGTGTTGTCGCATGCCCCTGGTACTTCGTTGTCCCAGATGGCGCGCATCTCGGCAGCGGACTTGAGGTAGTAGCCGTCGCCGTCGAACTTGAAGCGCGTCGGATCCGAGAGCGTCTTGCCGGTCTGGATGCAGAGCAGCGCCTCGTGGTTCTCGGCGGCGTCCTTGGTGACGTAGTGGCAGTCGTTGGTGGCAAGCGGCGGGATACCGAGTTGCTTGCCGATGTCGAGCAGGCCCTCGCGCACACGGCGCTCGATCGAGAGACCGTGGTCCATCAGTTCGAGGAAGAAGTTGTCCGGTCCCCAGATCTCCTGCCACTTCGCGGCAGCTTCGAGAGCTTCGCGATCGTGACCGAGACGAAGACGCGTCTGGATCTCACCCGACGGGCAACCGGTGGTGGCGATGATGCCCTCGGCGTGCGATGCGATGAGCTCCTCGTCCATGCGGGGCCACTTGCCGAGCTGGCCTTCGATGGACGCGAGCGAGGACAGCTTGAAGAGGTTCCGGAGCCCGGTCGCGTTCTCGGCCACCATCGTCATGTGGGTGTACGCGCCGCTACCGGAGACGTCGTCGGACTTCTGGCTGCGGTCTCCCCACAGAACTCGCTTGGTGTTGAAGCGGGATTCCGGCGCGATGTAGGCCTCGATGCCGATGATCGGCTTGATGCCGGCGCTCTTGGCTTCGTTGTAGAACTGGCTGGCGCCGTACATGTTTCCGTGGTCGGTCATGCCGACAGCGGTCATTTCGAGACGAGCGGCCTCCTCGAACATGGCGCCGACCTTGGCCGCACCGTCGAGCATCGAGTACTCGGTGTGATTGTGAAGATGTACGAACGAGTCAGCCACGTGCGCCTCTCTGAAGGTCTGGGAGCGAGATCGAGTGTATGCCGCGCTGCCGACACGTTCGGCGACCGCCATCGTGGAGTCGCAGCGTGCCGCCTCGGATCACGTGACCGGAACCTCAGGTTCGACGCTCGACCTCATCGAACGCCGAGAACGCCGACTTGCGACGAAGGTGTCTGTCGTGAAGATCACCAGCGCGGCCCAGATCAGAACGAATCCGATCCACCGTGACGCCGGCATGTCCTCGTGCATGACGGCCACGCCCCACGCCATCTGCAGCGCCGGGGTGAGGTACTGCAGCATGCCCATCGTCGCCAACGGAACTCGCTGAGCGGCGACGCCGAAAAGGAGCAGTGGCAGCGCGGTGACCGGGCCGGCCGCGAGCAGCAACAGGCTGTGTCCGGCGCCGCTGCTGATGAAGGCGCCGGCCCCGGTCAGGCCGAGAAACACGAGGTACCCGACCGCGAAGGGTGCGGCTACAACTCCCTCGGCGGTCAAACTGGTTCGAGGATCGAGCGGAACGACCTTCTTGACCAACCCGTAGGTGGCAAACGAACCGGCGAGCACCAATGCGACGATCGGTGGTTTGCCGAAGTCGACCGTGATCACGACTACTGCCGTGGCGGCGAGGACGAGCGCGGCAATCTGAGCGCGGCGCAATCTTTCGCGGAAGATCACGACGCCGAGCAGAACGGTGACCAGCGGGTTGATGAAGTACCCGAGGGCCGCCTCCACGACGCGGCCGGACACCACGGCATAGATGTACGTTCCCCAATTCACCGCGATTGCCGCTGAGGCCGCAGTCACCAGGAGCCAGGTGCGTGCGCTGATTCCGCGAAGTGATCCGAGGCGGCCGGCGCAGGCCAACACGATCAGCATCAGCAGAAGGGTCCACACCACCCGGTGCGCCAGGATCTCGACCGGATCTGCGAAGTCGAGAAGCCCGAAGAAAGCCGGGAACGTTCCCCACAACAGGAAAGCCGCTACTCCGTAGAAGATCCCCGAGGACGAACCGGATCTACCGCGTTTGTCCTCGCTCACGGGACCGGGCCGTCGTCGGGGCCGGGAGCAACGACGTCCACGTACTCCGGCAGCAAGGGGCGAACAGCCGCGAACCACGGCGAGGCGTCGGACGGCAACGCCTCCACTGCACGGACATTCGACTCACGTCCGATCGCTTCGAGTCCTTCGGGAGTAGCTCGCACCAGCACACCCACCGCGCACGCGCATCCGGCGGACAATTGTTTCGCCGACGCGAGCGCCACCTGTTGCTGTCGATCGGTGTCGCCGCCGAGCGCGACCAACCGCGTAGCTGCAACACCGGGCGATCTGCGTACTGCCTCGTCGTTGTCGGGAACGGGTACGGACATGAGCGGCGTCTGGACGCGCTCGATCGGTACTCGAAACATGACCCTCGCCACCCGAACATCGGACACGCGAACACTCGAAACCTGAGAGCTGCTGGTCGTCGTGATGACCTCGTCGACGGTGAGTGCCTTCGTGAACGAGACCAAGGCCCACACCGGCCCGTCGACCGACGCAACAGAATCTCGCGCTCGATCGAGGTAGTCCGGCACAGCTTCCCCACTGTCCGGACCAAGAGTGTCCGTCCTGATCGGCGGGGCCGGCACGGGATTCGCAAACCCCACACCGACCACCGCCGCCACTGCGACGACGGCCAACGCGGGAACAAGCCCGCGCGGTGTCATGAGGACCGGAGAACTTCGAGTGCGTGTTCGAGATCCTTCGGGTACTTGCTCTTGATCTCGACCCAGCGACCGTCCGCCGGATGTGCGAACCCTAGAGACACGGCGTGCAGCCACTGGCGCTCGAGGCCGAGCCTTTCGGCAAGTCGAGGGTCCGCGCCGTACGTCAGGTCGCCGCAGCACGGATGGCGCAATGCCGAGAAGTGCACGCGAATCTGGTGTGTACGACCGGTCTCGAGGTGCACGTCCAGCAGACTCGCGGCCTGGAACGCCTCGATGGTGTCGTAGTGCGTGACGCTGGGCTTGCCGTCGGCCGTGACCGTGAACCGCCAGTCGTTACCGTGGTGGCGTCCGATCGGGGCGTCGATGGTTCCGCTGCTCGGGTCGGGGTGTCCCTGCACGAGAGCGTGGTAGCGCTTGTCGATTGTCCGCTGCTTGAATGCCCGCTTGAGCAGCGTGTACGCGCGCTCGGACGTGGCAACCACCATGACGCCCGACGTACCGACGTCCAGACGGTGGACGATTCCCTGGCGCTCGTGGGCACCGGACGTCGAGATGCGGAAACCGGCCGCGGCAAGTCCACCGATGACGGTCGGTCCTGTCCAACCGACGCTGGCGTGCGCAGCAACTCCGACAGGCTTGTCGACTGCCACGACGTCGTCGTCGGCATAGAGGATCTCCATCCCCTCGACCGGCGTCGCCTCGATGGTCAACGGCCGCGGTGGTTCGGGCAAGACGACCTCGAGCCATGACCCAGCGGTCAGACGATCGGACTTGCCGACAGCCACACCGTCGACGAGTACCGAGCCTTCCTCCGCGAGTGTCGCGACCACGGTGCGCGAGAGTCCGAGGAGGCGCGCCAAGCCCGCGTCGACGCGCATGGCGTCGAGGCCGTCGGGCACTGGCATCGAACGGGATTCCCTCACTTGGTTTCTCCCTCGGCTGCTGCCTTCGAATCGGTGAGCTTCTTGTCGTCCGTCTTGTGATCACGCAGACGTTCACCGTTGGGTTCGAAGCCGAACAGTGTCAGGACGACGAGCAGGATCGCGCCACAGACGATCGCGGAATCCGCGATGTTGAACACCGGCCACCAGCCGACGGAGACGAAGTCCACCACATGTCCGCGCATGATTCCGGGAGAGCGGAAGAATCGGTCGACGAGGTTACCCAGCGCGCCGCCGAGAACCAGCCCGAGACCGAGCGCCCACCACGGTGACCGGAGCGTGCGACCGATCTTGATCACACCGATGACCACACCGATTGCGACGAGGGTGAGGATCCACGTCATCGACGTCGCCATCGAGAACGCTGCCCCCGGATTGCGCACCATCGTGAATGTGACCACGTCACCGATGATTTCGATCGGCTGCCCCGGCTTGACCGCGGCGACAGCCCACACCTTCGTGAGAATGTCCGAGAGCAGAATGACAGCGGCGATGGCAATGAGCGTAGTCAGCCGGCGGGGCTTTGCGACCGGCGCAACCGCCAGGTCACCGTCTTCCGATTTCGCGGCTTCCGGTTTCACGGTTTCGGGCTCGTCGGCCTTCGAGATTTCGGTAATCGGCTGATCCTCCGCGTTGACATCTCGGTCTGGGTGGTCTGTACTCACGCAACCATCATCCCTCATGTTCACCGCACCGGGTCACGCACTCTGCAACTGCGGCTAGCCTGGAGCGCGTGCCACTGCTGTCCACGACCGGCCGACGCGTTCCGTTCGCCCTCGCTGCCCTCGCTCTCACCACCGTTCTCACCGCTTGCGGCGACTCGGATCAACCCCCGAACACTCCGACCTCCTCGCCGAGTGAAGTCACTGTTCCGGTGACCGCCGCGACGGTCGAAGTACTCGATGCGGGAAGCGAGCCGCGCGAGGTATTGCGTACGAACTTGCCTGTCGGCACCACGCAGACGGCGACGCTCGTCACCCAGGCCGTCGTGAGTCAACAGATCGATCAACAGCCGGCGCAGGATTTCTCTTCGCCGGAGATCACGATTCCGCTCTCGGCAAACGTGACAGCCGACGATCCCACGGCGGTCGTAGACCTGACGCTGTCGTCGATGACCTCGCCGGATGCAACATTGCAGGCAGCACTGAGCGGAGCGGACGGATCTGCGGCCGGGTTGTCCGTCACGGATTCGGGCGCCATCACCGCCCTACGGCTGAAGCCGTCCGCAAACTCGGCCAATGCCGCCCGCGCCGCGATCGAGCAGGCGCTCGGCCAAGCGGTGTACCGGACCGTTGCACTTCCCGACGCTCCCGTCGGTGTCGGCGCGCGTTGGGTGGTTCGCCAGCAAGTCAGCAGCGAAATCCTGCTCGACCAGACAACCACCGTCACGCTCACCGCACGCGAGGGCAATCGGCTCTCGCTCGCCGTGGACGTATCGCAGACCCCGCAGAGCCCGGTCTGGAACCTGGCCGGTGACGCCGGAACGCTGAACATCGATCAGTACGTCATGGCCGGCGCCGGAAACCTCACCGTCGACCTCTCACTCCCCTTGCCGATCGACGGACAGATGACCGTCGGCGGAGACCAGGCATACGGCGATCCGGACAGTTCCTCGGTGATCCGGCAGACCATCTCGAACAGCATTCGGTGGGAATCGTGAACAGTCGATCGCTTCTCTCACTGGGCCTGACGGCGACGGCGGCACTGTTCGTCGTGACCGGCTGCAGCTCGGACGAATCCCCGAGCAGCGATACGACTACGCAGGTTTCCGCACCCCAGGTCGGCTTGGCGCCGTTCACGGTTGCTCCGGCCGCACCAGTGAGCGGGGCACCCCTCGACCGTGACGGCCTGCAACGCGCAGCGCTCACCCTCTCCGAACTACCCGCGGACTTCGACATAGTTCCCGATCCGGTCGACGACCTCGGCCTCGCACCGGCGTCGGAGAGTTCGGAGGCGGACAAGTCGAGCACCGATCCGGCGGTGTGCGCTCAGGTTCTGGCGCCGATAGCCACCCAGGCCACCGGATCCGTCGCCGACCTCTCCGACATGTTCACCGGCCCCGATTTCACGAGCATCGATCAGGACTCGGCCTCGTACGCCGACGGCACTGCGGCAGCAGCAGCTTTCGAGAAATTGCAGACGACTCTGGCCGGGTGCACAGAGTATTCAGGAACAGATGCCGACGGAACGAAAATCACCTATCGCGCCGGTGGATCGTCGGCGCCGAATGTCGGTGACGCATCTTTCGCCTACCGAATCATCACGGAGAGTGGCGGATTCACCTTGGTGGCCGATGCGATAGTCGCAGCCGTGGGGACGACGTTGACACAGGTGTCCGCGACGGCGCCGAGTCCGATCCCACCCGACGTTCTGCAGTCGATGGCCTCGGCTGCTGTGGATCGACTGCGCGCGCAAACGCCGTAGCAGCGAGCGGCCCCTGCCCGGTCCGGGCGACTCGCGAATGATTCGGGACCACAGACCCTTTGACAACTGCCCGTCCACACTGAACGGTGAGAGTAGGTACGAAACAGACCAACGCGACACACTGATGTGAGGAGCCAGAGTTCATGCCGGAACCCAGAAGGTCAGATCACACCGATTACGTAGCCGTCAATCCGATCTTCTCGAGGCCAGGCGAGGATTCGGTTGCGTCGAAATACACACTCGAACCCGACGGCATGCTTCCCGAGACCGCCTATCAGATCGTCCACGACGAAACGATGCTCGACGGCAACGCGCGACTCAATCTCGCGACGTTTGTCAGCACGTGGATGGACGACCACGCAACCAAGCTGTATACCGAGTCGTTCGACAAGAACATGATCGACAAGGACGAGTATCCGCAAACCGCCGCGATCGAAACCTATTGCTGGCGCATCCTTGCCGATCTCTGGCACTCACCCTCTCCCAAGGACGCAATCGGCACTTCGACGATCGGTTCGTCCGAAGCCTGCATGCTGGGTGGCCTCGCGATGAAACGACGCTGGCAGCACGCGCGAAAGGCCGCGGGTAAGTCCACGGAGAAACCCAATCTGATCATGAGTTCCGCCGTACAGGTGTGTTGGGAGAAGTTCTGCAACTACTGGGACGTCGAAGCGCGCTACGTACCCATCAGCGAAGAACATCGGACCCTCGACGGTCATGATCTGGACAAGTACGTCGACGAGAACACCATCGGTGTCGTCGCGATCATGGGTGTCACCTACACCGGTATGTACGAGCCTGTCCTGGAAATCTCGAAGGCGCTCGACGCCATCCAGGAGAAAACCGGCCTCGACGTCCCCATCCACGTCGACGGCGCTTCCGGTGCGATGATCGCACCGTTCCTGCAGCCCGAACTCGAATGGGATTTCCGACTACCGCGCGTGCATTCCATCAACACCTCGGCGCACAAGTACGGACTCGTCTACCCAGGCCTCGGATGGGTGGTCTGGCGATCACAGGATCTACTTCCCGACGACCTCGTCTTCAAAGTGAGCTACCTCGGCGGCAGCATGCCGACCTTCGCACTGAACTTCTCGCGCCCCGGCGCTCAGGTGATCCTGCAGTTCTACTTGTTCCTGCGTCTCGGTCACGACGGCTATCGCGCGATCCAGCAGTCCTCGCAAGACGTGGCGAAGTTCCTCGCCGAAGGGATCGGGAAACTCGACGCCTTCGAGCTGTGGAACGACGGGTCCGACATCCCGGTCTTCGCGTGGCGCCTCGCCGAGGGGCACACGTCCAACTGGACGCTGTACGACCTGTCGGACCGACTCCGCGGCAAGGGCTGGTTGGTGCCGGCCTATCCCATGCCCGATGATCTCGCGGATCTGACAGTGCAGCGCATCGTGGTTCGTAACGGGCTGAGCATGGACCTGGCGGCCAATCTGCTGCGCATCATCGAGGAGGAAACCGCGTTCCTCGACGAGTTGGACAGCCCGATGCCGCGGCCGCGCGTCACCGAGGGATTCCATCACTGACGTCGCTCATCGCACAAACGAGCGGCCGTCGACTCCCTTTCGGAAGTCGACGGCCGCTCTGGTGTTTCAGGTGCTACCGAGAGATCAAGCAGCGCAAGCCGGCGAGGTCAGACCTGCAACGCCGACGATCTGGCAAGCGGTGGTCTTCGAGAGCTTCCAGACGCCGTCCTCGTAGACGAACGAGGCCTGCAGGCCCTGCTGCAGCGGCTGGCCGTTGACAACGATGTTCAGCGAAGCGGCTGCCGTCTCGCTGCCTGTGTCGGTGACCGGGTCGAGGATCTCGACCTGTGCGCCGGCAGCCTTGGCGGCAGCGGCGACCTGGTTGATCAGCTCGGGATCCTGCTCGGCGCCCTGGACGAGGTTGACCTTGTCTGCGGCCGGAACGCTCTCGTCGAGTGCCTGAGCGACCTTGCCGTTGAGCTCAGCAGATGTCGGAAGGACAACTTCAGACGGAGCTGCCGCAGAGGTGGTGGTCGTGGGCTTCGCCGAAGTGGTCTTGTCGGAATCTCCTCCGTCCGAGCCACAAGCGGTCATCGTCAGGGCTGCTGCGATCGCCACGGCTGCAACGGTCATCTTCTGAAGCTTCAACTTCTCAGTCCTATCCATTCGGGTGTTCACATTCGAGCGTCAGTCGAACAACGTGCTTGCTCGAGGATCGTCGACAACATTACCCAACGGTAAGCGGAAAAAGTCTAAGGACATCCTCAGAGAAGGCTGTCGACCGCATCTGCCACCTCGAGCACCTCATCGGATTCGGCGAAGGTCTTGGCGATTCCCGTTCCGCTGGAACGGGTTTCGAAGCGAACCGTCACCACACCGTGCCCCGCGCCTTGCACCCAACCGTGTCCGTATTCTGGATGCTTGACGTCCAAACCGGGGTGCCAGTAGCGCTGAGGGACACGTGCGGCCACCGGAGCGTCGAGTTCGGCCTCATCGAGAGCGCCGGTGAGAGTCTCGACCGGATAGCCGGGAACGTCCTGATCCAACTCGGGAAAAAGTGATCCTTGGCGAACCGTGGACAAACCGGCGAATCCCACACCGACCAAGCGAATCGGCCCCAACTCCTGCGGGTCGATGACCTGTTTCTGCGCGGTGGCGACAAGGATTTGGCGATCGATGGTGGCAAACGGCAACGTCACGGATCGAGTCAGGATGCTCATGTCGGACTTCTTGAGCTTCAGTACGACGGTACGGGCGGCTCTTCCGTCCTTCTCCAACCTGGAAAATGCTGCACGACCACTACTTTCGACGGCCGCGCGCAGTTGCGCCATCGTGACGATGTCGGCGGCGAACGTGGATTCCGCGCTGATCTGCTTGGATTCGGCACGCTCGGCGACCGGCCGGTCGTCGATCCCCTGCGCAAGCCGATGCAACCCCGGACCGACAGTGGTTCCGAGTATCGACGCCACCTCCGCTATGGGTGTGCGGGCAAACCCACCGATGGTTTCGATGCCGAGACGCTTGAGTTTTTCCTCGGCGACGGGACCGATCCCCCACAGCTTTCGCACCGGAAGCGGATCGAGCAACTCGTGCTGCATCCCGGGAGGAATCACTGCGACGCCGTCGGGTTTTGCCAGTCCCGACGCAATCTTGGCCACCTGCTTGCCTGCGCCGGCGCCGATCGAGGCGACCAACCCGGTCTCGGCTTTGATCAACTCCCGCAAATCCTCGCAAAACGCGCGGACCTCGTCAGCTCCGACACCGGCCAACTCCACCGGTTCCCCGAAAGCCTCGTCCACCGACAACTGCTCGAGGATCGGCATTCGAAGGCGCAACGCGTCGAACGTGCGTTTGCTCAGAACCGAATACAGGGACATCCGTGGCGGCAATACCACCGCTCCGCCGCCGACCATGCGGCGCGCTTGGTGCATCGGCATTGCCGATCGCGCACCGAAAACTCTCGCTTCGTAACTTGCCCCAGCCACCACCCCGCGCCCGCCCAAGCCGCCGACCAGCACCGGGCGACCTCGCAGCGTGGGACGGGTCAACTGCTCGGCGGAGGCGAAAAACGCGTCCATGTCGAGATGCAGCACCCACCTGCGACTTCGTGTGGGGTCATCTTGATTCATCGGGAGTTACGGTTCTCTCAGAAGTGGGCGCCGAATTTAAGTCCGTGCCTTTTTCTTGGGCGTCTTCTTCTTCGGCAGGGGTAATACGTCGGCTGTCCGTTGGATGAAGGCGTGCAGATGATCGATGTCCTGCAGCTTTTCCTCCGGGACCCGGTAGTAATCCTTCGCCCCCGGATACGGCGGAGCCAGATCGCTCTCTGATCCGAACTCAGCGCTGACCTCGGTGGGTTTGACGAACAGTACGTCTGCGCAGATCAAGCCCACGATCTTGTCGTCGCAATACAATCCGTACTCGCCGAACATCGCCCTTGCCCGCACGTCGAGCGGTTCCAACTGCTCGAGAATGCGCGCCACGGTTTCCTTGCTCGTACCCATGAGAGCAAACTACTCCGGCACCCCGACATGTAGATATTCATCGGGGAGCCGGAGTAGTTGCGTCGGTACTAGACCTTCGTGATCGCAGCGCGGATACCGTCGCCGAGATCGACGGCGTCATCTCCCGCTTCGCCCACCGAGAACGAGGTGGCCAGAACCTCACCGGCGATCAATTCCCGATGACGCTCGGCCCACTCCTTGCAGTCCTGCGGAACCTCGAGCACCACGCTGATCCGGTCCGAGACATCCAAACCGGCGGCGCGGCGTGCGTCCTGCAGTTGACGGATACGGTCCTTCGCCCAACCCTCGGCTTCGAGTTCCTCCGTCACGACGGAATCGAGTACGACGAGTCCCGCACCGTCCGGCAGTGCAGCTGTCGAATCCGGCTCGGCCGCAACCAGTTTCTGCGTGTACTCCTCTGGCAGCAGTTCGATGCCGGCCGCAACCACGACGCCGTCCGCGTTCTCGGTCCAGTCGCCCGCCTTGACCGCCTTGATGACGGTCTGAACGGACTTGCCCAGACGCGGGCCGGCAGCACGCGCATTCACCGCGATTTCGAAGCGCCCGTGCACGTCGACGTCATCGGTCAGATCGACCTTCTTGACGTTGACCTCGTCGGCGATCAGTCCGAGGAACGGACGCAGACGCTCGGCGTCGGGCGCCGCAACCGTGACCTCGGGCAACGGAAGACGAACACGCAGATTCTGCGCCTTGCGCAGGCTCAGCACCGTCGAGCACACGGTCCGTACGTCGTCCATCGCCGCTACCAACTCGGGGTTCGCGGGTAGCTCCGACTCCTCCGGCCAATCAGCCAGGTGAACCGAGCGTTCCCCGGTCAGTCCGCGCCAGATCACCTCGGACACCAGCGGCAACAGCGGCGCAGCGAGTCGCGTCACGACTTCGAGCACGGTGTGCAGGGTGTCGATCGCGTCGCGATCCTCGTCCCAGAACCGCGAACGAGACCGTCGCACATACCAGTTGGTGAGCGCGTCACAGAACAACCGAAGCTCGTCGCACGCGCCGGCGATGTCGTTGACCTCGAGTGCCTCGGTGATCACGTCGCGGGTGGTGGCGAGCTTCGCGAGGATGTACTGATCGAGGATGTTCTCCGAATCGGTACGCCACACACCGGATTCCGGCGCGTACAGCTGCAGGAAGCTCCAGGCGTTCCACAGCGGGAGCAAAGCCTGACGTACGCCTTCACGGATGCCCTGCTCGGTCACGATGAGGTTTCCACCGCGCAGGATCGGCGAGGACATCAGGAACCATCGCATCGCATCGCTGCCGTCGCGGTTGAACACCTCCTTCACGTCCGGGTAGTTGCCCTTGGACTTGCTCATCTTCAGTCCGTCGTCACCGAGCACGATTCCGTGTGCGGCAACGGTTTTGAACGCCGGACGATCGAAGAGTGCGGTGGCCAGTACGTGCAGCGTGTAGAACCAGCCGCGAGTCTGCCCGTTGTACTCGACGATGAAATCGCCCGGGAAATGACCCTCGAACCATTCACGGTTCTCGAATGGGTAGTGCACCTGCGCATACGGCATCGAACCGGATTCGAACCAGCAGTCGAGCACCTCGGGAACGCGGCGCATCATCGACTTCCCGGTCGGGTCGTCCGGGTTCGGGCGGACCAGATCGTCGATCATCGGGCGATGCAGATCGGTCGGACGCACACCGAAGTCTGCCTCCAACTGGTCGAGCGAGCCGTACACGTCCGTGCGCGGGTACTGCGGATCGTCCGACACCCACACCGGGATCGGGCTGCCCCAGTATCGGTTTCGGCTGATGTTCCAGTCGCGTGCACCTTCGAGCCACTTGCCGAACTGGCCGTCACGGATGTGCTCGGGCACCCACGTGATGTCCTTGTTCAGCTCGACCATGCGATCGCGGAACTTGGTGACCGCGACGAACCACGAAGGAACCGCCATGTAGATGAGCGGCTGCCCACTGCGCCAACTGTGCGGGTAGGAGTGCTCGATCGTCTCGTGTCGCAGCAGCTTTCCGGCAGCCTTGAGATCCTTGATGATGACCGGGTTGGCGTCGAACACCATCAGGCCCTCGTACGGCGGAACCATCGAGGTGAACTTTCCACCCGGATCGAGTGGCTGCACGACCTCGATACCGTTGGCTGTGGCCACGTCCATATCCTCTTCACCGAAAGCCGGTGCGAGGTGGACGATTCCGGTTCCGGAGTCGGTTGTCACGTAGTCGGCCGAGAGCACGACGTGCGCGTTCGGGTGTCCGAGGAAGAAGTCGAACGGCGGCGTGTAGGACAGGCCGACCAGCTCGGCGCCCTTGTGGCGGGAAACGACCTCGGGGTCCTCCCCCAGCTCGCGTGCGTAATGACCCAACCGCGCTTCTGCGAGTACGTACCGCTTTCCGTCCTCGCCGAGCACCTGGACGTAGTCGACCTCGGGGTGCACCGCAGTGGCCAAGTTGGACGGCAGCGTCCACGGGGTCGTGGTCCAGATGATCGCGTTTGCGCCGTCGAGTGGTGAACCCGGAGCGACCAGCGGCATGTCGACCGTGACGGCGGGATCCTGACGCATCTTGTACGCGTCGTCGAGGCGAGTCTCCTGGTTGGACAGCGGAGTCTGCTCATACCAGCTGTAGGGCAGCACGCGGAAGCCCTGATAGATCAGGCCCTTGTCGTGCAGCTCCTTGAAGGCCCACATGACGGACTCCATGAAGTCGACGTCGAGGGTCTTGTAGTCGTTGTCGAAGTCGACCCAACGTGCCTGGCGGGTGACGTAGTCGCGCCACTCGTCGGTGTACTTGAGCACCGAGGCCTTGCAGTACTCGTTGAACTTGGCCAGACCCATGACTTCGATCTCGGCTTTGTCCTTGATTCCGAGCTGCTTCTCCGCTTCGAGTTCTGCGGGAAGGCCGTGGCAATCCCAGCCGAAGCGTCGTTCGACCTTGCGTCCACGCATGGTCTGGAAGCGCGGCACCAGATCCTTGACGTACCCCGTCAGCAGGTGGCCGTAATGCGGCAAACCGTTGGCGAATGGCGGTCCGTCGTAGAAAACGAACTCTTCGCTACCATCCCGATTGGAGACCGATGCCCGGAAGGTGTCGTCGTCGTCCCACTGTTTCAGGACCTTCTGTTCCAGATCGGGGAACTTGACTCCGGTGTCGGCGGGGACACCGTAGTCGACTTTGGGATACCCGTTACTCGCCATGGCGATCTCCTCGTGCCAGTCGGACTCGGCACGGGGACGACGTGGCGCTTGTGCGCCGACACCGCGGTACCACCCCGTTTGCACCCCGCAGATCCGCGCTTGGATCTCGAGGTGCCACTCGATCGAGCTGTGACGGGCTCACCCGTTCGGTTCTACTGGGTTCTCGGCACGCGTGAAAGCGTAGAGAACCGTTCTTCCGAAAGCTCCCCGGTGATTGCCGGATCAAAGCCAGGTATTCGTGATCGACAGTCTAATACTTGCCCTGGGACGTGTCGGTACTGCCTAGAACTTGCCGTAGGGCCTAGGACTTGCCGCCCGACGATTCGCCATGATTGCCCGGATTGTCATCGTTGGCAGTGGCTGCATCACCGGTAGAGGAATCCGAGGAACTCTCGGCTCGGCCGTAAGGCGACGACATCCCGCTACCCGATACCGGGTCATCCAACGAAGGAACCGCCTTCCTGCTGGTCAGCGCACTGACCAGCAGGAGGACGGCACCTGCTACACAAATCGCGATACATGCCCACGCCCAGATCAGCGACCCTGTGGTCAGGGCAACGATCAGAAGCGCGAAGCCAACTCCCGCGAGAACCAACGTCACGACCAGCACGTATCAACCTTTGTCCGGTCCGATAGCTGAGCCGACGGGGCGCTCTCGGTCAGCTGTTTCCCTTGGCGAAAGACGGACTGTAGGAATCCTGTCCACCGTCGACCGGAACGGCCGAGCCACGCTGTTCGAGCTCTTCGAGCTGCGATTCCAGGTAGGACTTCAGGCGCACCCGGTACTCACGTTCGAACGTCTTGAGCTGCTCGATACGGCCCTCGAGGACCGAACGCTGCTGGTTGATGGTCGCCATGATTTCGGTGTGCTTCTTCTCGGCGTCCGCCTTGAGAGCGTCTGCCTTCTCCTGAGCCTGGCGAAGCTGGGTCTCGGAGCGAGTCTGAGCGTCGGTGAGCATTGCCTCCGACTTGTTGCGCGCATCCGCGATCATGCCGTCGGCCTTGCTGCGAGCTTCGCTCATGAGCTGCTCGGAGTTGGTGCGAGCACTGCCGAGCAGCTGCTCGGACTCGGTCTTGGCATCGTTGGTGAGGCGATCCGCCATCTCCTGAGCCAGTCCGAGGACCTTTGCGGCCTGCATGTGGGTGTCGCCACTCTGCGGCGCTGCGACGGCAGCGGCGGCGGGAACCGGAGCTGCAACGGGTGCAGGCTTGGGCGGTTCGACGACCCGAGCGGGCTCTGGCTTGGGCTGCGCTGCGACGGGTGCTGCCTGCTGAGCAGGTGCCGGCGACTTCTTGGCAGCCGCGAGCTCCTGATCCAGCTCACCTACGCGCTGGCGCAGGTCCGCATTCTCTTCGATGAGCTGCGACAGCGCCTGTTCGACGAGGTCGAGGAATGCGTCGACCTCGTCCTCGTTGTAGCCACGCTTGCCGATAGGCGGCTTGCTGAACGCAACGTTGTGCACGTCAGCTGGAGTCAGTTGCGGCATGGAAGGATCCCTTCACGCGTCATTTGGCGGTCTAGCAAGCATTCAGTTGCAACACAGTCTACGTAGTGGCGAACCACCATATGAGTTATGGGTTCCATTCTGGCACACCACACACTCGGACTGCGCTCAGCGAACAACCGACATCAGGATGATGACGATGAAAAGCAAGACCATGATGGATAGATCCAAGCGAACTCCACCGAGGTTGATCGGGGGGATCAACCTGCGGAGCAGTTTCACCGGAGGATCGGTGATCGTAAAAATGGTTTCGAGAATGACTGCGACCAATCCGGTCGGTCGCCAATCTCTGGCAAACGAACGAACGAACTCGACGATCACTCTGCCGATCAGCAACAGCCAGAAGACAACCAGCACCAGATAGATCACAGAGAGAAGCGCGTCCACACCCTCACTCTGCCTGACTTCTGCGTTGTGTCCAAAACAGACACACCGCAGCAATTCCGGAACCGGTCCGCATCGAGTCCGTCTTGTAACGGCCGGCGATGGGTCCGAATGCGGCGCCCGCCGAGACGGGCCGCCGTTCGAATGTGCTCACGTCACCCCTGCTCAGGGGCCGGACTGCGGTCGAGACCATCATTTCTGGCTGTAGAAACCCGTCTCGGCGATCCGACGACGTTCCTCAGCGGAAACGTCGATGTCAGCCGGTGAGAGAAGAAACACTTTGGTGGCTACCTTGTCGAAAGAACCACGCAATGCGAACGCCAGGCCGGCCGCGAAATCGACCAGACGCTTCGCGTCGGCGTTGCTCATGTCGACCAGATCCATGATGACGGGCGTGCCGTCGCGGAAACGCTCTCCGATGGTGCGGGCCTCTGCGTAGCTCTGCGGACGCAGTGTCGTGATCTTGGCGAGCGGGCCGCCGTCGTCGACAACCGGCGCACGTCGCGCTTCGGGTCGCTCGGCGCGCGCGTCGACCGCAAGGTTGCCGCGGCTGGCCGGACGCGGCGCCATCGCCGGGCGGCTACTGCGACTGGGAACGGTGTCGACGCGGGGCCGGGAATCGTAACGATCGAACTCCGCGTCCTCTTCGTCACGACGACTGGGCGCGTAGCTCGCCTTCGAGAAGGCAGGTTCGACGAACTCGCGGTCGTCGCGCTCGGCATAGCCGTCGTGACTACGACGGGGTGCGCGGCGAGCCTGATCGGGCTCCTCCACGTATTCGTCCTCGTAGTCATCGAGGGGAACCATGCCGAAGTAAGCCTTGAACTTATGCAGGTTGCTCATTGATCGACCTTCCTTGGCGCGGCGGAATCAATCCGACTGCGACCGGTCGCAGCGGTGTGGACGGGTTGGGCGATCACCTGAGCGATCACCTCGAGATTACTGGTCGTGAGCCGAGCAGTGCGGTTCCGACACGCACGCACGTGGAACCGTGGCGCACTGCAGCCTCCAGATCGCCGGTCATACCGGCGGAGAGTTCGGTTGCCCGTGGATGCGATTCGAGAATCAAAAGATGTGCCCTGCGGAGGATTTCGAACTGCTCGTCCGGATTTGATCCAAGTGGCGGGACGGCCATCAGTCCCGCGAATTCGAGACCTTCGGCTGATTCGATCCGCTCGGCAAGAGGGGTTAACTCCCCCGTCGGAACTCCGCCACGCGCAGGGTCTCCGTCGAGACTTACCTGGATGAGCACCCGCAGCGGCGCCTTGCGCTCGCCGTCGGACAAAGCGCCGAGCGCCGCCCGATCGAGTGCATCAGCCAACCGCGCACTGTCAACCGAGTGAATTGCGTAGGCCCACTTCGCTACCGACCGAGCTTTGTTGCGCTGCAACTGCCCGATCATGTGCCAGCGAACCGGATCGTCGATCGCACCGCTGCGAGCAGCGCCGTCGAAATCCGCGACCTTCTCCACTGCTTCCTGCTCACGAGACTCACCGAATTCACGGCAGCCAAGTTCGTACAGGATTCGGGCGTCGGACGCCGGAAAGAACTTGGTAACTGGCAGCAGTGCGACGTCGGAAACTTCGCGACCGGCAGCAAGGCACGCGGCGGCCAGTCTCGCCCTCACCGAGTCGAGTGCCGTCGATATTTCTGTCAGCCGCATTTCCGTCTGTCGCATTTTGTGCCTAGACGTTTTCCTGCGCTGCGGGCGCTTCCATCCAGATCACTGCAGCTTGACGTCCGGTCAGTGATTCTCGGCGATGACTGAACAGCGCGCGGTCCTCGATCGTGCATCGCGGGTCCTCGGCGACACCGGACACACCCGCGGCGAGCAACTGCTTACGCAATCCCGCACGCAGATCGAGTCCCGGGGTGCCCTTCTCGGTGCGAGTTGCGCTGCCCGGCAAGTGCTTTTCCACGTCGGCACGCATCGCGGCGGGAACCTCGTACTGGCGTCCGCTCGCCGCCGGACCGAGGAAGGCGCCGATACGCGAGACGTCCGCGCCCTGTCGCACCATCTCCGCGAGGACGCGCGGGACGATACCGATGCGGGCACCGATCCGTCCGGCATGAACGGCCGCGATGACACCGGCCTCCTCGTCGGAAAGAAGTACAGGAACACAGTCTGCGCTGAGAGTGGCGAGCGCCAGGCCGGGAACGGTGGTGACGAGAGCATCCGTCACCGGAACGACCTCGTCGGTCGGTTCCGTCACGACAGTGACGTTGCGCGAATGGATTTGTTCCATCCACACGAGATGGTCAGGCTCGACGCCTATTTCGCGTGCCAGACGACGGCGATTCGCATCGACGGCTGCCGGATCGTCTCCGACGTGATCGCCGAGATTGAACGACTCGAACGGCGACGCGGAAACACCACCGGCTCGGCTGGTCACGACGCGGCGAATGCGGGTGCGGGTGGTCGACTTTTCGGTACTCAAGATAAGTGTGCTCACAAACGTCGAAAGTTGTCGTCCGGCTCAGACGTGACCGGACATCCAGTCAAGAACAGGGTACCCAGAAATTCCGGGCACCCTGTTCTCGAAACTGTTTGTAGCCCTACGTCAGCGACGCATGAAGACGGGCACATCGACGTCGTCGTCGCCCTCGTCTTCCTGGACCGGTGCGTGGCGTGGGCCACCGATCGGAGGCAAGCTGCCCGAACCGATGGTCTCGCGCGCTGCGGAAATCGGCTGCTCGCCAGCAGGTTCGGCGGCAACAGGTGACCGGCCGACCTCACCTGCACGCCCGGCGCCGATCGCTCCACGTCCCTGCGCGGTCGACTCCACGGGACGACGAGCCGGAGCTCCACCGTCGAATCCCGCAGCGATGACCGTCACACGAACCTCGTCACCGAGCGAATCGTCGATGACCGTTCCGAAGATGATGTTGGCGTCGATGTGGGCAGCTTCCTGCACCAGCGACGCCGCCTCGTTGATCTCGAAGAGGCCGAGATCGCTGCCACCGGCGATCGAGAGCAGAACGCCGCGGGCGCCTTCCATCGATGCTTCGAGGAGAGGCGAATTGATCGCGGATTCCGCCGCCTTGATCGCGCGCCCCTCACCACGTGAGGAACCGATGCCCATCAACGCACTGCCGGCGCCGGACATGACACCCTTGACGTCCGCGAAGTCGACGTTGATCAGACCCGGGGTGGTGATGAGGTCGGTGATGCCCTGGACGCCGTTGAGGAGTACCTCGTCGGCGCTGCGGAACGCGTCCATCAGGCTGACTGCGGCATCACCCAACTGAAGCAGGCGATCGTTGGGAATGACGATCAGCGTGTCGCAGGACTCGCGGAGCGCCTGAATTCCGGTGTCCGCCTGTCCCCCACGACGCTTGCCCTCGAAGGAGAACGGTCGTGTCACGACACCGACGGTGAGTGCGCCCAGCTTCCGGGCGATGCTTGCCACGACAGGGGCACCACCGGTTCCGGTGCCACCACCCTCGCCTGCGGTCACGAACACCATGTCGGCGCCCTTGATGACCTCTTCGATCTCGTCCTTGTGATCTTCGGCTGCCTTGCGACCCACTTCAGGATCAGCACCGGCGCCGAGGCCACGGGTCAATTCACGACCGACGTCGAGCTTGACGTCGGCGTCACTCATCAGAAGGGCTTGCGCGTCCGTGTTGACCGCGATGAACTCGACTCCCTTGAGTCCTTGTTCGATCATGCGGTTGACTGCGTTCACGCCGCCGCCGCCGATGCCGACGACCTTGATTACGGCGAGGTAGTTGTGCGGGGGCGTCATCGGCTCTCGCCTTCCGTGTCGTGTTTCACGCTGCTTGTCAGTGCTGCTGTCTTTTTACTGCTGCTGTGTTTGCTGCTGCTGTTGTTCGAGATAAACTCTAAACCTCAACCACAGGGTTAGAGTTATGTCAAGTATTCGATCTGAAACGAAACGCTATGCACCGTCGTCGCGTTCCGCCATTAGGCGCGCCGAGACACACCGAAGTATTTGCCACGCACTGACGCACGAGCGCACCGCGCGCTATCGCACCGTCGGAAGATCGGGACTGGACACGTCGTACGTCTGCCCCGGCTGGGTCAACAGCGGAAGCGTCACGGCAGCCTTACGATCCGAGTGCTCGACACCGCCCCAGTTTACGACGCGACCGTCGAGCAGGGTCAGCGAGACACTCGAAATCGACCGAGCGGCAACCTCTCCCACCTGAAACCTCAGATCCGGCGGCAACACCGACAACACCTCGAGAGCTGCGAGCGTGGGCTCGTCGTTCCACCCGGGTGTCGGTGTCACCAGACGCGGAACCCCAGGCGGTGGGACGCCCATCTCGAAGTCGACGCCCTTCTCGTCCAGCAGGTGTGCGCCCTCGGGTGAGTCGACGAAGACAACCGGTACCCGCTCGGTGACCGTGACGCGGATGGTCGACGGATACATCCGCTGCACCCGGGCCGAGGCCACCTTCGGAATCGTCGCGACACGTGCGGCGGCTGCGCCGGTATCGACCCGCATCAACGGCTGACCGGTCGGTACGGCCAGCAGTGAAAGGATCTGTTCCTCACTGACGGTCGTAGCACCGAGAACTTCGGTGCCCCGGACCGAGAGCACCGGAGACAACCAGGCCGTCAGCGCAATTCCCACCACCAGCACGATTGCCAGCGGTGCCATGATCAGCGGTCGCTTGAACCACTTACGAGTCGGTGTGGGTTCGGGAGCCGGCTCCGTCGACCGCGTCGAGTATCGCGATTCGGTGCGAGTGCTGCGCCGACGCGTGCTGGTGGCTCGTCTGGCTTGAGGATCTCGACGCCCCCGCCGACTTCGTGCGTCGGGTGTCATCGCGGCGCGGGATGCGGCGCCGAACGCAAAGCATCGAGGATCTGTTTGCCGAGCATGGTCACATCACCGGCACCCATCGTGATGACGATGTCGCCCGGGTGAGCCAACGCCGCGACCTGCTTCGGCGCCTGGGACAGATCAGGTTGATAGTGAACAGGTTTGGTGACCGATTGAGCGACCAGCGCACCGCTGACGCCCGGCATCGGCTCTTCGCGAGCGCCGTAGACGTCGAGAACGACGACCTCGTCGGCCAAGTCCAGTGCCTGCGCGAACTCCTCGGCAAACGCGGCTGTGCGCGAATAGAGGTGAGGTTGGAATACCACGATTACGCGTCCGGCTGCCGAATTGGTCGACGACGAATCATCTTCCGGTCGAACCAGATCCGCGGCCGCGCCGAGGACCGCGCGAACTTCGGTCGGATGGTGGGCGTAGTCGTCGAACACCCGAACACCACGCTCGCGCCCGGTGAACTGGAACCGGCGGTGGACGCCACCGAATCCGGCGAGCCCTTCGACGATTTCCTCCGTCTCGGCGCCGGCGTCACGGGCGGCCAGCAGGGCGGCCAGCGCGTTGAGCGCCATGTGCCGACCCGGCACTGCCATCCGCACGGTTCGCGCAGCGCTCTCCCCCGCCAGGTGGAATTGCAGGACTCCCCCGACGTCGTGGGCGTGGAAGCCCAGTAGTCGGACTCCGACCTCGACACCGTCGACAGGCTCGAAGGCAGTGCCCGCCTCCACTTCCTGCGCATCCGCGGACCCGTAACCGAGCACCCGGATGTCCGAACGACCCGAGGCCACGATTCGCTTCGCGAGATCCGCCGATCCCGGATCGTCGAGGCAGACAATCAGGAGTCCGCCCGGGCGTAGCTTGTCGACAAAATCGTCGAACACCTGCACATACGCTTCGACGCTGCCGAAGTAGTCGAGGTGATCGGCCTCGATGTTGGTCACGACGATGACGTTGGGGTCGTACTGCAGGAGCGACCCGTCACTTTCGTCCGCCTCGGCGACAAAGACGTCACCGCTGCCGTGATGGGCATTCGTTCCCGCTTCGTTGAGTTCGCCACCAACGGCAAACGAGGGGTCGAAACCACAGTGCTGCAGGGCGACCACGAGCATCGAAGTCGTCGACGTCTTGCCGTGTGTACCCGAAACCAGGAAGGTGCGATTGCCCTGCATCAGTGATGCAAGAACGGCCGGCCGAAGGATCACCGGGATTCCGCGGCGAGCGGCCTCGACGAGTTCCGGGTTGTCCTTCGGGATGGCTGCGTGGGTCGTGACGACGACGGTCGGCCCGCCTGGCAGCAAGTCGAGAGCATCGGCGTCATGACCGATCCGGACCTGTGCCCCGCGTGCACGAAGCGCCAGGACTCCGCGGCTCTCCTTCGCGTCCGAACCCGAGACGAGGCCTCCGCGGGAAAGCAGAATTCGCGCGATGCCGGACATGCCGGCACCGCCGATTCCGACCATGTGTACTCGCTCGAGGTGGGCGGGCAGCGCGGTCATCGGTTTCCCCTTGCGTTTTCCTGGACGGCGTTTTCCTTTGCCGCGATGTCGAGCACGATCCGTGCGATCTCGGTTGCCGCCGTACGGTGTCCGACGTTGGCAGCGCCACTGCTCATCTTGTCGAGGCGCGCGCTGTCACTCAGCATCGGGACGACGGTACCGGCGACAAACGTCGGCGTGAGGTCGTTGTCGGAGACGATGATCGCGCCGCCTGCTGCGACAACGGGTTTCGCGTTGAGCTCCTGCTCACCGTTGCCGTGCGGCAGCGGAACGTAAACGGCCGGAAGCCCGACCGCCGAGACCTCGGCGACCGTCATCGCACCAGAACGACAGATGGTCGCGTCGGCTGCCGCATACGCGAGGTCCATCCGCGAAAGATAAGGAACAGCCACGTACGGTGCCGTCTCCGAGTACTGCGTGACCTCGAGGGAGTTCTTGGGTCCGTGTGCGTGCAACACCGAGATCCCCGCTTTCGCGAGTTCCTGGGCAGCGCCGGAGACCGCGTCGTTGAGCGACTTCGCGCCCTGCGATCCGCCGAAGACAAGTAGAACGGGACCGTCCTGTGGCAGTCCGAAGTACTCGCGCGCTTGCGAACGAAGTCCCGCTCGATCGAAATTGGCGATCGACGCCCGGACCGGAATGCCGACGATCTCGGCGTCCTGATCGCCCCGGTTCTTCACACCCGACCCCGGAACGGCGGCAAGCACGCGCGTCGCCAGGCGAGCACCGATCTTGTTCGCGATTCCGGCACTGGCGTTCGCTTCGTGGATGACGATCGGAATCTTGCGTCGGCGCCGAAGAACACCACCACGGGCGGCAAGGTACGCCGGAAGCGCGACGTAGCCACCGAAGCCGACGATCACGTCGGCGTCGACGGAATCGAGTACCTCGCGGGTCTTGCGCACCGACGCGAGGATGCGTGTCGGCAGTTTGACGAGATCCATCGTGGGCTTACGAGGAAGCGGAACCGGCGGAATGAGCTCGAGCGTGTAGCCGCGGGCAGGCACCAAGGTGGTTTCGAGACCACGCGCAGTTCCGAGTGCCGTGATCCTGGTGTCGGGCGCAGCGGCCTTGACCGCGTCCGCGACCGCAAGAGCGGGTTCGATGTGACCAGCCGTGCCTCCCCCTGCCACCACTACCGACAGAGCCGATTTGTTGCCGCTCACCTACGAATTCCTCGCTCTCGAACTTCTCGTGGATCTTGTGCCCTACGTGTCGGCGCCTGCCGACGCTGACCATTCTGCCCTCCCGCGGTGCGCTTCCGTGACCCAGCGGCCGCACCGCGGGTGGAATCCGCGGTAGTACGAGCGCCTTGATCTGCCCGCTTGCGTCGATCACCCGTCTCGATCGCACGCCGGCCGTCGCGTCCGCGAGCCGGTTCGATCTGCCGCGTGGGCTTCGGTCGACGGATCGGCCGACCCCCTGACGGTGGGTGGTACAGCACCGGCTTGGGGAGTCTGAGCAACTTCGAGATCTTGCCGTCCTGCCCGGAATTCAGAGCGGCAACCGCTTCGGGCTCGTGGCGAGCAGCATTGGCGATGACACCGAACATGAACAGTGTGATCGCCAAGGACGAACCACCGGCGGAGACCAAGGGCAACTGGAGTCCGGTCACCGGCAGCAGTCCGATGACGTAGCCGATGTTGATCATTGCCTGGCCGACGATCCAGGTAGTTGCGGTGGCCGAGAGGAGCCGCCAGAACGGATCGATGCTGCGGGCTGCGATGCGCAATCCCGTGTAGACGAATACGGCGAACAACCCGATCACGACCGCACAGCCGACAAATCCCAGCTCTTCGCCGATGATCGCGAAGATGAAGTCGTTGTGAGCGTTGGGTAGGTAGTTCCATTTGGCGACGCTCTGCCCGAGTCCGCGTCCGAGCAAGCCTCCGTCGGCGAGGGAATACAGAGCCTGCTTGGCCTGGTAGTTGTTGCCCTGCAGGTCATCGCTCTTGTTGAAGAAGGCCTGAACTCGATCGGAACGATAACCGGCCGTCATGGCCAGCACGCCTGCCACGACAACGCCCGTCACAGCGATCGAGCCGAAGAGCTTCAGTGGCAGCCCACCGAACCACAGCAAGGCCCCGACGATGATTCCCAATGCGATGGTCGTACTGAGGTTCGGTTGCGCGACGACCAGCGCGAAGACCAGCATCGCGGCGGGTACGAGCGGAATCAGGATCGACTTCACGGATCGGTCGTCCGCTCGCCTCGAGGCCAACAGATGGGCGCCCCAGATCGCCAGTGCGACCTTCATGATTTCCGAGGGCTGCACCGAGAATCCGCCGACGTTGAACCAGCGACGCGCGCCCTGCGCTTCGGTGCCGATTCCCGGAATCAGGACGAGTACCAGCATGATCAGCACGACGACGAACAGCGGAAACGAATACTGCCGGAGCACTCTCGCCGGAATCCGCAGCGCGACGTAGAAGAGCACCGCCCCGAGAATCGCGAAGATCAACTGCTGGGTGAACAACGAATATGCCGAGCCGCCGGACACGTACTGCTCGACGCTCGACGCCGACAGAACCATCACGAGCCCCAAGACAGTCAACATCGTGGCAATCGTCACCACCAGGTGGAACGACGCCAACGGCCGCGCCAACCAGGCACCGATTCGGGTCTTGGGACCCTTGGTCATCGCAGGTTCCCGGCTTCGCCAGGCGAATCTGTATACGGATCGGGCAGCTCGGCTACTGCGGCGGCGAAGCTGTCACCGCGATGCCCGTAACTGACAAACATGTCCAAGGACGCGGCGGCCGGCGCGAGTACGACGGCGTCACCTGGGGAGGCCAATTCGGCAGCTTCGACTACCACTGCAGCCATGACGGCATCCGCGTCGGCACCCGACGGCAGCCGGATGGTGAGAGTCGAGTTGCTGCTGTTTTCGCTCACCACTGCATCGTCCCCCGACATCACGTGCACCACGGGAACATCGGGCGCGTGTCGCGCGAGCGCGTCCTCGATCACACCAGCGTCACGGCCGAGAAGGACAGCGCCGGAGAGTCTCGGGCCGACTTCGCTCACCAACTGGTCGACGCTTGCTCCCTTGAGTAGACCGCCTGCAACCCAGACGACGCGATCGTGCGCGAGTATCGACGGTCTGGCCGCGTGCGGATTGGTGGCCTTGGAATCGTCGATGTACACAACGGACCCGACACGGCCGACCAGCGCCCCGCGGTGTGGGCCGACCTTGTGTGCGGCCAGTCCGCGCTCGACGACGCCTGCGTCGAATCCGAGTGCCCGTGCCAAGGCGGCAGCGGCCAGCGCGTCCATGACGCCCGCCGGACCGGCCGGATCTATGGACGCCGCTTCGGCCAAGCGGACGTGATCGCCGAACGCATTGTCGACGAGGTATCCCCCGTCGACACCCAGTTCTCCTTCGCCTGGTTCACCCAATCTGAACCCGGCGACTTTGTCTGCAGTGGCGCGAGTTCCCAACTCGGACGCGATTGCGTCATCGAGGCCGACCACCGCGACCTTTCCGCTCAATGCCCGCGACTTGGCCTCGGCGTACGCACTCATTCCGCCGTGCCAGTCGAGGTGATCCTCGGCGACGTTGAGGACCACGCCGGCATCCGGACGTACCGAAGGCGCCCAGTGCAGTTGGAACGAGGACAGTTCGACAGCGAGGTACTCCACGCGCGGCGACGTCTCGGCGAGCGCGTCGAGAATCGGCAGTCCGATGTTCCCGCAGGCTCGGCCGACAACTCCGGCGGCGTCGAGAATCGAGGCGAGCATCGACGTCGTCGTGGTCTTGCCGTTGGTCCCCGTCACGACGAGCCACTTGCGCGGCGCGCCGAAGTGCCCGCTGTGGTCGACGCGCCAGGAGAACTCGACGTCTCCCCAGATGGGAATCCCGTGACCGGCGGCGGCTGCCAGGATCGGTGCATCCGGACGAAAGCCGGGACTGGTGACAACGAGCCCGTAGTCGGTGATCGAATCCGGGGCATCCTCGATCGAGGTGGTGGTCACCATGTCCGCGCCGAGTTCGGCGCAGCGCTCCGCGAAGTCCAGGGTCGAATCGGCAACCGTCACGACAGCGCCGAGTGCGACAAGAGGCTCGATGGTGGCTTGACCGGATACCCGCCCACCGGCGACCAGCACTCGCGTACCGCGGAGCCAGGACAGATCGTTCTCGGAATCCGCTGAGCTGGTCATGGTTTTCAGCCTCCGAGCGCTGCGAGGTATTCGCTGTAGAAGAGTGCCAATCCGATTGCCGACGCGATAGCCGCCAGCAACCAGAATCTGATGATCACCGTGGTTTCAGCCCACCCGGCCAGTTCGAAGTGGTGATGGAACGGTGCCATTCGGAACACCCGCCGTCGGCTGGACCGGAACACCGCTACCTGGATCACCACCGACGCGGCCTCCGCGACGAACAGTGCGCCGATGACAACCATCAGCAGTTCCGTGCTGGTGGTGATCGACAACCCGGCGAGCATGCCGCCGAGGGCAAGAGAACCGGTGTCGCCCATGAAGATCTTGGCGGGTGCGGCGTTCCACCACAGGAAGCCGATGCACGCGCCGGCGCCGGCCGCGCAGAGCACCGCAAGATCGAGTGGATCGCGGACGTCGTAGCAGCCCTTGCCGGGGTTGGTCTCACACGAGTAGCGGAACTGCCAGAACGTGATGATGACGTAGGCACCGAGAACGAAACTCATCGCTCCTGCGGCCAGACCGTCCAGGCCGTCGGTCAGGTTGACGGCATTGGACCAGGCACTGACCAGTAGGTAGCAGAACGCGATGAAGACCACGGAACCGAGAGAGACGGTGGCGATGTCACGAACGTACGACAGATGAACACTGCCCGGAGTCAGCCCGTCGTCACCGCGGAACTGAAGGGCCAAGATACCGAAGGCAATTGCTGCGACGAACTGTCCGACCAGCTTCGCTGTCTTGTTCAGTCCGAGATTGCGCTGCTTGCGGATCTTGATGAAGTCGTCGAGGAAACCGACTCCGCCGAGAGCGGTGGTCAGACCCAGAACGAGGAGCCCGGACGCCGATGGCCCCTCCGCGTTGTCCATGCCGAGACCGATGAGGTGCGAGCCGAGATAGCCGGCCCAGATTCCGGTCAGGATCGCGACGCCGCCCATGGTGGGGGTGCCGCGCTTGGCCTGGTGACTGGCCGGACCTTCGGTTCGGATCTCCTGCCCGAAACCTTGTTTCGAGAACGCCTTGATCAGGATCGGCGTGAGCATGATGGAGACCGCGAGCGCGATGCCTGCGGCGAGAAGAATCTGGATCACTGCGAATCCCCGCTGTTCTCGCCGTCAGTGTTCTCGTCACCAGTGATGTTCTCGCTACCGGTGTTCTCGCCGTCGCCGCCGGGCGTTGCGGCCAGAATCGCTTCGGCGACCGTCCACAGTTCAACCGACTTGGACGCCTTCACCAGTACGAGATCGCCGGGTTCGAGTTCTGCTTCGAGGATGGCAATTGCCGCAGCTGCGTCGGGCACGACGACGGACTCGTCACCCCACGACCCCTCCATCACCGCTCCTTGATGCATCGCACGTGAGGTGCGGCCCGTTCCGACGACGATCAACTTGCTGACGTCGAGCCTGACGGCAAGGCGACCGATCGCGTCGTGCTCGACCACCGACTCCGGCCCGAGTTCACCCATCTCACCGAGCACAGCCCAGCTACGACGCCCGAAGTGCCGATCCGATCGTGCCATGGACACCAACGCTTTGAGGGCGGCGCGCATGGAATCGGGATTGGCGTTGTAACTGTCGTTGACAACGGTGACGCCGTCGGCGCGCTCGGTAACTTCCATTCGCCTCGCGGACGCTGCCTTCGTGCCCTCGAGGACACGCGCGATGTCTTCAACCGCGAGGCCGTTCTCGAGCGCGACAGCCGCAGCGGCAAGAGCATTGCTCACGTGATGTTCGCCGTGGACGGCCAGGCGAATACGTGCCGAACCCTGCGAACAGTTCAGCGTGAAGGAAGCCCGGGCCTGATCGTCGACGACCACGTCGGTCGCCCGAACGTCGCAGTCTTCCGACTGGCCGACGAATACGATCCGGGCTTTGGTCCGGCTCGCCATTGCGGCGACCATGCGGTCGTCGGCATTGAGGACCGCGACTCCACCGTCAGCTGCCGACGGGAGTGCTTCCACCAGTTCACCTTTGGCGACAGCGATCGCTTCACGCGAACCGAATTCACCGAGGTGAGCGGTACCGACGTTGAGAACGACGCCGATCTTCGGCGGCGCAATCTCGGTCAGCTCGCCGACGTGGCCGACCCCGCGTGCCGACATCTCGAGGACCAGGAAACGAGTCTTCGCGTCCGCGCGGAGGACCGTCCACGGCAAACCCAGTTCGTTGTTGAACGATCCGGGCGGCGCAACCACCTCACCGCGCTCACGCAACAGCGCTGCAATCAGGTCCTTGGTCGAGGTCTTGCCCGCAGAACCGGTGACACCGACCAGCGTCAGCCCACCATCAGTTGCTGTTCCGTCAGTTGCCAGTTCGTCGACGACTGCTCGGGCCACAAGACCGAGGGCGTGCAGGACTGCGGCCCCGGATCCGTCGGTGTCGTGTTCGAGCAGCATCACCGCACTGGGACCGTCGTTCGGCACCGAAGGAACGACGATCGCCGGCACTCCAACCGGCCGCGCCGCGAGTACCGCGACGGCGCCTGCCGCCACCGCAGCTTCCGCGTGATCATGGCCGTCGACACGTGCGCCGGGTAGTGCGAGGAAAAGCCCACCTGGACCGACCTTGCGCGAATCGAATTCGACGGTTCCAGTCACCTGCGTCGACGAATCGTCGACGTCGTGCAGGGTTCCTCCGACGATCTCGGCGATCCGAGAGAGCGTCATCGGGATCATTACTTGCCTCCATGTGCTGTGTTGATCGCGAATCGGCCGATCATTTCGCCCAACACCTCGCGGTCGTCGAACGGGTGTTTGACCCCGTCGATTTCTTGACCTACCTCGTGGCCTTTGCCTGCCACCAGGACGACATCTCCTGGCTGTGCCCACCGGACCGCTTGCTCGATCGCGGTCGCCCGGTCCCCCAGTTCACGAACCTCGCCGCGTTCGGATTCGGGCACGTCCATGGCGCCTTGCATCACCGAAGCACGAATCTTCGCCGGATCCTCGGTACGGGGGTTGTCGTCGGTGACGATCAGCAGGTCTGCACCTCGCGCACCCGCTTCGCCCATGAGAGTCCGTTTGCCGGCGTCGCGATCCCCGCCCGCACCGACCACCACGGCAACTCGGCCGGGAACCTGGTTGCGCAGCGTAGCGATCACCGCTTCGAGCGCTGCCGGCTTGTGCGCGTAGTCGACCACCGCGAGAAAGCTCTGTCCACGGTCAATCCGCTGAACTCGTCCGGGGACATCCACAGTGCCGAGCGCTCGAACAGCGGCGTCCGGGTCGAGGCCGGCAGCAAAACTGACGGTCAGCGCCAGCGCAGCGTTGGCCACGTTGTATCGCCCGGGGAGGCGAAGCGAGACCGGCCATGATTGTCCGTCGGGCCCGACCAACTCGAAAGTCTGTGAGCCGTCCTCGGCAACCTCGACTGCACCGACCTTCCATTCGGCCTCGGCCGTCGAGGTCGAGACCGTGGTCACTGCATCGCTCTCGTCGGTCGCGGCCAACTCGGCCATCCGTCGACCCCATACGTCGTCGACGCAGACGACGGCATGCTCGGCTCGCACCGTCGACTCGGGATCGAACAACCGAGCCTTGGCCTGGAAGTACTCCTCGAAGTCCCGATGGAAATCGAGGTGGTCCTGCGAAAGATTGGTGAAAGCGCCGATGTCGAAGCGGATGCCGTCGACGCGTCCGAGAGCGAGCGCGTGACTGGACACCTCCATGACGACGGTGTCGATCCCCTGCTCCGCCATCACGGCGAACAGAGCATGCAGTTGTGGAGCTTCCGGCGTGGTCAGCGCGCTGGGGACCCGGCGGCCGTCGATGCGAGTCTCGATGGTGCCCACCAGGCCGGGCTTGCGGCCGGCTCCGGCAATCGCTGCTTCGAGCAGGTACGACGTCGTGGTCTTGCCGGACGTGCCGGTGATGCCGACGACCTGCATCTTCTCTGAAGGTCGGCCGTAGATTTCCGCTGAGATCTCGCCGAGCACATCCCGCGGATTCGGATGAACCAGAACGGGAACGGGACGGTCGGGTGCCTTGTCAGCGGCCTCGATCAATTCCAGGCCGGCCTCGTCGGTCAAGATCGCGGTCGCACCGCGCCCCAGAGCGTCGACGGCGAACTGAGCGCCGTGCGTCCTGGCACCGGGCAGAGCAGCGAAGAGGTCATCGGTCACGATTCCCTGCGCACGCAGGTCGACGCCCTTGACGACCACCTCCGGTGACTGTGATCCCGGTTGTCCGACCCATTCGAGGCGAGCCCCGGACAGTTCGGACAGCGCCGTGACCGCGGTAGCAACCGGTTGTGTCGGACGCGTCCCGGGAGCGCCGTCCGAGTTCGACGATTGCAAACGATTCGGCACTGTCACTCGACTCCTGGGAATTGTCGTTGGTCTACGGCGGTCGTTGGTCTGTCGTTGTTCTATGGCGATCGCAGCGCCAGCAAGGTTCGGCGCACTGCAATGAATGAGATTACTGCGGCGTTTGAGATTACCGTGTCCGGGATTAACCCGAAGACCGTGTCGGACCCCACACCCCGCAATCAGTCCGCCTGCAACACCAACTTGCGACCGGGGTCCGGCGACATCGGAACACTGTCACGCTGCAACATCCACGAGGCGATGTTGTGGAACAACGGCGCTGCCGATTGACCGCCGCCGCCGTCCACGCCGCGAACCGGGGCGTCGAGCATGATTCCGATCACGAATCTCGGGTTGTCCGCCGGCGCGATTCCCGCGAAGGTGATCCAGTAGTTGGAGTTGGAGTAGCACTTGCACGCGGGATCCACCTGCTGCGCGGTGCCCGTCTTGCCGCTGACCTGATATCCCTCGACGCCCGCGCCAACACCGGTTCCTCGTTGGTTACCCGTGTCTTCCTGCGTGACCGATCGGAACATGTCCCGAACCGTCGCGGCTGTCTGGGCGCTGACCACCTCGACGCCCTCGGGCTGCGGCGTCTCGGTTCGAGCGCCGGAAGAATCGACAGTCGACTTCACGATCCGCGGAGGAATTCGCACACCGTCGTTGGCAATAGCCTGGTACATCCCCGTCATCTGCAGGGTTGTCATCGACAGACCCTGACCGATCGGCAAGTTCGCGAAGGTTCCGCCGGACCACTGGTCGCGGCTCGGAACGCTGCCCGCGCTCTCGCCGGGAAGTCCGACGTCGGTGCGTTGTCCGAGGCCGAACCTGTTCAGCATGTCTGCGTAGCGATCCTCGCCCACTCGCTGAGCGAGCATCAGCGTGCCGACGTTCGAGGACTTTCCGAACACACCGGTAGAGGTGTACGGAGCCACACCGTGATCCCACGCATCCTTGACCGTGGCGCCGGCCATCGTGATGCTGCCCGGCACCTGCAGAACTTCGTCCGGCGTTGTCTTACCGTCCTCGATGGCCGCTGCAGCGGTGACGATCTTGTTCACCGATCCGGGTTCGAACGGTGTGCTGACCGACGGATTGCCCATTTCGACTGTCGGCGCGTTCTTGTCGATGCCGATCGCGGGGTTGAAGGTACTGTCGTTGGACATCGCCAACACCTGCCCCGTCTTGGAGTCCATGACCACAACCGAAGCGTTCTTTGCGCCCGACTTGTCCTTGGCGATCTGAACCTGCTGCTGAACGTAGAACTGGAGATCCGAATCGATGGTCAGTTCGACGCCCGAACCGTTGACGGCCGGTTGCTTGTCACGCCAGCTACCGGGGATCACAGCCCCGTCCGAACCGCGGTCGTAGGTCTCGGATCCATCGGTTCCGGCGAGTGTGGAGTCCATCGAATCTTCGAGGCCGAGCAACCCGTGCCCGTCCCAACCGGTCGCGCCGACGAGATTCGCGGCCAGAGAGCCACCGGGGTACTCGCGGATGTCCTGACGCTCGAGCCCGACCTCCCGAAACTTGTCCGAGATCTCGGCTGCAACTGCCGGGTCCACGCTGCGCGCGAGGTAGGTGAAGGTCTCGTTGCTGTTCATTTTCTGAAGCAGATCTTTTTCCGGAACGGTATCGCCGAGCTTGGCGTGGATTCCGGCTGCGATCTCAGCGAGGCGATCGCTCACTTCCGGCGCCTGCTTGGCGCCCTCGACGCCCTGCTCGATGCTCTTGGCGCGCGCTTCCTCCAGTTCCTTGCGTACCCGCACCGGCTGGAAGGTCAGCGCCTTGGCTTCCATGGTGAACGCGAGAGGATTTCCGTTGCGGTCGGTAATCGAGCCGCGTACGGCGGGATCAACCTGCGTCGTGGTTCGTTGATTAGCGGATTCCGCGGCCAGACTCGGCGCATCGATGCCCTGAATCCACAAGAGCTGCAATGCCGCAACGGCGAGCGCACCACACATGGTGATACGACCGACTCGCTGGCGAAACGGGAAGGAGGCGGTAGCCGAGCGGCGCGGACGCCGACCGGGGTTGTTACGGGAGTTCTGACTCACCGACGTTCCTCAGGCGGAGCAGGCACCGCCGTCGTGGTGGCGGGTGCTGTCGTCGTGGGGATCACAGGAACCAATTGTTCACTCTGCGCGAGGTTTCGCGTGTTATTAGGAACGCTCGGCGTGGCTCCCGGGACTACCGGCGGCGTGGTGCGCGGTGGCGTCGAGGTCGGTGCGGGGACCGACGTGGGCGCATCGAGCGGTGGCATAGCTCCGGCAGTCGCGGGCGTCGGCGTTCCGACGACCTCGACCGAACCATCCGGATGCACCACCAGGCGTGCAGGATCCTTGGCCGGGACCATGCCGAGAGCGCTGGCCTGATTTGCCAACTCCGGAGCCGAGTTACGCGACTGGAAGTCACGTTCGAGCGCTGCTTTCTGCTCGACCAAAGACTGGTTGTAAGCACGCGCATCACTGAGTTGGTACGAATCCTCGGCAGCGCGAGTGGTCAGCAGCAGGGTCACCGCAAGACCGATCGACAGCAGTCCGATGACGGAGGCCACGAACGGTACTCGTCCCTTGAGCATCGCTCGAGGAGAGATCGACGGGCCGGCAGCAGCGGCAGTTCCGGTCCGACCGGCCGCCCGTGCGGTGCGCTTCTCGTATGCGCGTTGCGCTGCACCGGATTTGCCCTGACCACTCATGCTCGCCTCCTGGAAATGCGTTCTGCGGCACGCAAACGCACCGGAGCTGATCGTGGGTTCTCTTCGATTTCCTGCTCGGACGCACGTTCTGCGCCACGGGTGAGAATGCGGAACTCCGGGCCCATTCCCGGCAACTCGACCGGCAGACCCTCAGGACTGGTGGACTTGGAGCGGGGAACCAACTCCGCCTTCACAACTCGATCCTCGAGCGACTGGTAGGACATGAACACCACTCGTCCACCGACTGCCAGTGCATCGAGCCCTGCAGGCACCGCTGCACGAAGCGAGTCCAACTCGGCATTGACTTCGATCCGCAGCGCTTGGAAGGTGCGCTTGGCCGGGTGTCCACCGGTACGTCGCGTGGCGGCCGGGATTGTCCGGTAGAGCAACTCGACCAGAGCTGCACTGGTGGTGAAAGGTTCACGCTCACGCTGCCGAAGGACCTCGGACGCAATCTTTCCGGCGAATCTCTCTTCGCCGTACGTGCTCAGAATGCGAGCAAGGTCGCCGTGGCTGTAGGTGTTGAGAACCTCTGCCGCGGTCAGCCCGACCGTCTGATCCATTCGCATGTCGAGAGGGGCATCGATCGAGTACGCAAAACCTCTGTCGGCTTCGTCCAGCTGCATCGACGACACACCCAGATCGAAGAGGATCGCGTGAACCGACTCCGTCGACGGCAGATCGGCCTGTTCGAGCGCGTCTTCGATCCCGTCATACGTGGTGTGCACGAACGTGGTTCGGTCTGCGAAGGGCGCCAGACGCTCGGAAGCGATACGGAGTGCATTGGTGTCGCGGTCGAGACCGATGAGATGAAGGCCCGGGTACTTGCCGAGGAAGAATTCGGAGTGGCCGCCGAGCCCCAACGTCGCATCGATCATGTAGGCGCCCGCACCACCGTCACCGACAGCTGTGATGGCAGGGCCGAGAAGGTCGTCGGCGCGATGCAGAAGTACAGGGACGTGTGCGAAGCCATCGGCATCCGAGGGTTCGTTCACCTCGTGATCCACCATGATTGCTCCGGCTCCTACTTTCATGATTTCCGATGACTTTTCGAAAAGTTGCTGACTTTCCGAGAAGGCGATGACTGTTCGAGAAGGCGAATGCTTCGAGGTCCCTGCCCGAAGGAGAACCTGGCGCTGGGGAAGTGCGTCAGGGTCTTTCCGGGCAGAGGCCTCGCGGCATTCGCCGGGGGCTCTTCGCCTAGACGATCTCGCTGAGAGATTCGCCTGTTGCCTGCGAATAGTCCTCTTCGTTGTCTCCGAGATACCTCTCCCAGGCTGCTAGATCCCAGATCTCGAGGTAATCGACGGAGCCGGTCACTACGCATTCCTTCGACAGGTTTGCGTAACGCCGATGATCAGCCGAGAGGGTGATTCGCCCCTGGGCATCGGCGTGCTGTTCATCTGTGCCGGCGGCCAGGGCACGTACATACGCCCGAGCTGCCGGATCATTGCGTGGAGCTGCCGCTGCCTTTCGAGCGAGCTTGACGAACTCGTCCCGGGGGTAGATGGCGAGGCTGTGATCTTGACTCTTGGTGATCATCAATCCTCCTGCCAGTTCGTCTCGGAACTTTGCCGGCAACGTGAGCCGACCTTTGTCGTCGAGCTTCGGCGTGAAGGTACCGAGGAACACTCGACACCTCCTGCGAGCTTGCGCTGAAACCCTCCCTATCGAGCGGATCGTGCTTCAGCTCTCCGCCCGAACCCACAGTACCCCACTTTCCCCCACAAACAAGGAGCACATGGTCCCTATTCAGCATCATTTGCTGATAAATAGCAGGTCAGCGCAGGTGGGGAGACGTGGGGGAAATTTGCAACCGTGTCCCGGCCCACACCACCGTCATATCGACGCTTCACGCCACGATTTGCCGCTCCCCCAGATAAAATCGCAGTACAAACACGGTTTTCGAATAGACGTGAGCGGGGCGAGATCTGGTCGTGCGTTGCAGTTCGACCAGGGTGGAGGAAAGTGGAGGGCCGGGTGGAGCGAAGTGGAGGATGCCCCTGGGCACGTCTACGGGAGGCCAAGGTGGCGAGTGATTCGCTCGCGCGTCACTGATTCGCCGGCAACCCCGCCAGCGCGCACGACAACACCCACACCAACGCGTGTGGCGGTCGGCAACCTTGGTTGCCGACCGCCACACGTGTGGTCGTTCGTGCCCCGCAAAGGGCGACATGTCCGAACTGCATCACTCTCGAAGTACGCCCCGAAGGAGGGCAGGAGAGCTAGTCCTGCTCGAACCTGCGTTTGAATCGATCTTCCATCCGCGACGAGAATCCACCGCCGGACTTCCGGCCGCGTCCCCGTCCGGAACCACCGGCGGTACCCCTACCCGGCGGACCGGACGGATGATTGCCGCCTTCGGAAGCGGGGTCGGCAGATGCTGCGGACTTACGTCCACCACCCCAGAGGAACAAAACCCCTGCGCCGAACATGAACAAGAAACCGAACAGGCTGATGATCGGAAAACCGCCCGGCTTGAGCGGGAGGGCAACCCCCGCGATCAGCAGGACCAGACCCAGCACGAATAGAGCCGCTGCTTGGAATCGCCGTCTACTCGACGGCGCCCGCATACGGCCGCCCCTCACATTGGAGGCGAACTTGGGGTCTTCGGCATAGAGAGCGCTCTCGATCTGATCGAGCATGCGCTGCTCGTGCTCGGAGAGTGGCACGGTACCTCCCCCGGCACTGGAAGTTTGGCAACCACCTCACGGTGTGAGGCGGCGGGTAATCAACTTGGACGATTACCTGTTTTCATAATACGAGCAGTTTAGGTCTCGGACCACCAACTCCGGGTACGAGTTCCGCCACAAGCGTACGTATTCGTGCCGAAGGGCCCCGATTCGGCTCCATTTGCCCGCGCAGACCAGGATTTTCCCCGGAAACGACTGCCGGGACGGACCATTTGTTCACGACGCTTGCAAATGCGCGGACGTGTCCTGACCGATGAAATCTTCGACGGCTGTGAGAAAACGACCGACCTCGGCAAAAAATGCGTCGGAATCGGAGTCTGTGATCACGATCGACACACCGGTTTCGACGGCCGCACGCGTAGCAGACCACCCCGCGAAGAACTTCGACCACGCACCGAACGCGGGCGCCGCGGCGTCCATCAGGACCCACGCGTTTCCAGTTCGCTTACGCTTCGAGCCGGCACCGGCAGGGGCCGCCGCCAAGACCGCCCCGGCACCACGCAGCGCCGCCAGGTAAGCACACCGGAACCGGTCGGCAGGATCGCCTGCCCCGATCGCTTCCTCCAGAAGCGCATCGGCCTTCCGAAGCAGTCCCCATGCCACACCGGACTTTCCCACTTGAACACTGCCGTGGCTGGTGGCCGTCGCACCGAACGACCGCCGCGCCGACATCGGCAATCGAGAGATTGCGGCATCCGACGGACTCGACAACTCGACAGGAAGAGTTCGTACGGAATTCACACGTTCAGGCTTCACACGCTCGGACATCGGGGCACCTCCTGCACCGTAAGGATCCAAGACCAGGTGGGCCGGAGATGCCCGCTTCCCTTCGGGCATCTCCGGATCACCCACATCGAACATCTGTTCGACCTATTCAATATAACTGCACCCACCGACACGCCGTCAAGAGAAGAGGTGAGACCGGTCGACCCGCAGATCGCCTGGACACCACATACGGTCGACCTCGACCGCGAAGAATTCGCGAGTCGACTCCACGAGGCACTGGCCGTGTACGTCACAGCGATGGACTATCCGCGAGGAACCGAGTTCCATCGCGCACCGATGTGGCAGGAGCATGCGAACCGGCCCGGCTGGAAAGCCGTCGGCGCATTGGCAGTTCCCCAGCAACCGTCGCACGAAAATCTGCCACTGGTGGGGATCGCTTACGGGTATCGCGGGAGCCCGGATCAGTGGTGGCATCAGCAGGTACTGCACGGGCTTCGGCGCTCGGGTCGCCCCCAGAGCGAGATCGACGCGATTCTGAGCGACTACTTCGAACTCACCGAACTTCACGTGCATCCGAACGGACAAGGTCACCGGTTGGGCGAATCGCTCTTGCGCCACCTCCTCGCTGATCGACCCGAACGCAGTGTTCTGTTGTCGACCCCCGAGGTGTACGAAGAGGACAACCGTGCCTGGCGGCTGTACCGTCGCCTCGGCTTTCGTGACGTGCTCCGCAGATTTCGTTTCGCCGGCGACAACCGACCGTTCGCGGTCCTCGGCCGCGGACTGCCGCTGTGAGCGCACTTATCGACGCCGTCGTCGTCGGCTCCGGACACAACGCCCTCGTTTCGGCCGCCTACCTCGCACGCGAGGGTTGGTCGGTCGAGGTGCTCGAGAAGGACACGGTTCTCGGCGGCGCCGTCTCGACCGTCGAACGATTTCCCGGATACAAGGTGGACCGGGGGTCGTCGGCGCACCTCATGATTCGACACAGCGGCATCATCGAGGAGCTCGGACTCGCCGCGCACGGGCTGCGCTACATCGACTGTGACCCGTGGGCGTTCGCGCCGCCTGCGCCGGGCACCGACGGGCCGGGCATCGTGTTTCACCGCGACCTCGACGCAACCTGCCGGTCCATCGAACGAGCTTGCGGGACAAAGGACGCCGACTCGTATCGACGGTTCGTCGCAGTCTGGTCGGAGCGCAGTCGACACGTCATGAAAGCGTTTTCGGCGCCGCCCACGGGATCGAACCTGATCGGTGCGTTCGGAGGTCTCGCCACCGCACGCGGCAACAGCGAACTCTCGCGGCAGTTCCTCGCGCCTGGCGACGCACTGCTGGACGAGTATTTCGACAGCGAGGCGCTCAAGGCTGCATTGGCGTGGTTCGGCGCCCAGTCCGGGCCTCCGATGTCGGAACCGGGAACCGCTCCGATGGTCGGCTTCGCGGCCCTCATGCACGTCTTGCCTCCCGGGCGGGCAGTCGGCGGGAGCGGCGCGCTGAGTGCTGCGTTGGCCTCCCGCATGGCTGTCGACGGCGCCGCAATCTCACTCGGTGACGGTGTGGCGTCGATCCGCCCTAACTCGAATCACTGGACCGCCACGACCGAGAACGGTCGAGAGATTCACGCTCGCAAGGTAATTGCCGGGTGCCACATCCTCACCACGCTCGAACTCCTGGGCCGGGGCGGCTTCGACGGCGAGACGCTCGAACGATGGCGTCGCCGCATCAGGGTAGGCCCCGGTATCGGCGCGGTACTGCGACTGGCAACATCGGCGCTTCCGTCCTACCGCGGCGATGCCACGACGCCGGAAAGCACGTCGGGATTGCAATTGCTCGTTTCCGATCGCGCCCACTTGCGCGCTGCACACGGCGCAGCGCTGGCGGGGGAACTTCCTCCCCGCCCTGCGGTTCTCGGAATGAGTTTCAGCGGAATCGATCCCACGATCTCCCCGTCCGGCCGACATCAGGTGACACTGTGGTCACAGTGGCAACCGTATCGCCTCAGCGGACGTCGTGATTGGGCGTCGGTCGCGGAGGCGGAGGCCGACCGGATCGTCGGCGAGATGGAGGCCGCCGCGCCCGGATTCGCTGATTCCGTCCTCGACCGCTTCATTCAGACTCCCCGCGACATCGAGTCGGAATTGGGGATGATCGGTGGAAATGTCATGCACGTCGAGATGTCACTCGATCAGATGATGTTGTGGCGACCGCTTCCGGAACTGTCCGGGCATCGCGTTCCGGGAGCAGACGGGTTGTATCTGACCGGTGCGTCGACGCATCCCGGTGGTGGGGTGTCCGGAGCCAGTGGTCGCAGTGCCGCTCGAATCGCACTGTCGGACAGCCGCCGGGGTGCGACTGGTCGTTGGATGCGTCGTTCGAGCAGGTCGTGAAGGTCACCCGCCGAACTTCATCCGCCGACACGCCCCCGCCTCGATGACTGGCTACGCCACGGCTGGCACGATGACCACTGTGCAACAGTCCACCGATCCCGCCGCCAAGCCGACCAGTCGGAAACGTTTCCTGACGGTTGCCGCGCTCGCCCTCATGCTTGTTCCCTTGCTTGCCGGGTGCATCCGCGTGCAGGTGTCGATGGGAGTGTCCGCGAACGATCGTGTGACCGGACAGGTGGTAGCTGCTGCTATTCCGGCGAACGAGGCGGACAAGGGTCCGCAGCTGACCCCACCTTCGTCACTGGAGGACAAGATACGGGTTCAGGAGTACAAGAAGGACGGATACGTCGGCAGCCAGGCTTTCTTCAGCGATCTGTCCTTCGGTGACGTCGCCCAACTGGGCTCCATGTACGCCGAGGGGTCCGGGTCGTTCCAGATCACCCTCAAGCGATCCGGGGACACCGTCACACTCGACGGCAAGGCAGACCTGAAGACGGTTCCAACTCAGGGCGCCGACGTCCAGGTCAGCATCGCCTTCCCGGCACGGGTCGGCACGACCAACGGAACACGAGACGGCGATTCCCGGGTGTCGTGGACCTTGCCCGCCGGCGAGGTGTCCACGATGCGCGCCGAGGTCAACTACGCGGACCCCAGCACCCGAAGCTTCGCCGGGTGGGCAGGAATCATGGCCGGGCTGGCGCTCGGTGTCGCGATTATCGTCGGTGCGATGGCCTGGATGGCGCGCAATCGAGCACCGATCAAGCGCGCGCCCGCCGCGAAAGCACCGGCCATGAAGACGCCTGGCACGAAGCAAGCAGACAACAAGAATCCGAAGAACACCGCGAAGTAGCGTCTGGCGGTTGCCCACTCGATCGTTGTCGAGCGAGACAACCGAAGATCAGACGGCTTGCGCTGTCCCGACCGAGGTGTCGGGGGTGAGACCGAGGCGATCGAGGACCTCGCTGGTGGCACGCGCGAAGTTCAACGTGATGAAGTGCAGGCACGGAGCGCCTTCGGCGATCAACCGCTCACCCATCTCGGTGGCCAGATCGATACCGAGTTCACGGACCGCTGCACGGTTCTCTTCCGGACCGCTTCCAGCCGCGGCGTCGAATCGACGTTCGAGGGCGGGAGGCAGAGACGAGCCCGACAGTTCGAGCATGCGCCTCACCGAACGCAGCGAGGTCACCGGCATGATCTCCGGGATGATCGGCTTGGCGCCCTGTTCCGCGTCGTACGCACTCACCCGGTCACGAAGACGCAGGTAGTCCTCCACGTCGAAGAACATCTGCGTGATCGAGTACTCCGCACCGGCACGCAGTTTCGACACCAGGTACTTCGTGTCGTATGCCAAGTCCGGAGCGCGGTAGTGACCCTCGGGGAACGACGCCACACCCACGTGGAAGTCGCCCAGATCACGGACCATCCGCACGAGTTCCTCGGCGTACTCGACGCCTTCGGGATGCTTCTTCCACTCGCCGAGCGGATCGCCGGGCGGATCGCCGCGCAACACGAGTATGTTGCTGATCCCGCGGTCGGCGTAAGCACCGACCATGGCACGAAGCTCTTCGGTGCTGTGCGACACCGCAGTCAGGTGAGCGACCGGCAGCAGGGTCGTCTCTTCGGCCAGTTCACCGGTGACGCGCACTGTTCGATCGCGCGTCGACCCGCCTGCGCCGTACGTCATCGAGACGAATGCCGGTCCGAGCCGCTCGAAGGTACGCACCGCACGCCACAGGCGCGCTTCGGCGTCGGCGTCGCGCGGCGGCGAAAACTCGACCGAGAACGGAATGCGGCTACCTTTCGAGGAAGCGATCCGATCGACGATCGACGGTGTTCGGGTGGCCCACCCCTCGCTGGAGCGGCCCCTGACTGGATCGAATGTCACCGGTCAAGCATATGTTTTCCAGCGGCAAACAAGCTCATCGCCCAGGACTGCGCATCCCGAATGTCAGGATCACGCAGTTCACGGCCCGACCCGCCGTTGATTCCAACCCCCACTAAGCTGGGCTCCAAGCTCGCTTCCGTGTAACCCTCCGGCGCGAGAACATACCGATCTTGGAGGCCACCCTGTCCGCAGGAACCGCGCGCGTTGGACAGAGTTCGACCAACACCGCACCGCATCCGACCTCACTCGAACTGCCAGGCATGTTCGAAGGAGCGCTCCGCGACTTCTTCGCTTCACGCCGCGAACTCGTCTCGAACATCGGCGGTGGATACGAGAAGGCCGTCGATACCCTCGAGGCCTTTGTCCTGCGTGGGGGAAAGCGGGTCCGGCCGTCGTTCGCCTGGACGGGTTGGCTCGGCGCCGGAGGCGACCCGAACGGGAGCGACGCGGACGCGGTGATTCGTGCGTGCGCGGCCCTCGAACTGGTTCAGGCCTGCGCGCTCGTCCACGATGACATCATCGACGCATCAACGACCAGGCGCGGCTTCCCGACCGTTCACGTCGAATTCGAGGACCAGCACCGCGGCGAGAAGTGGAGCGGCGACTCCGCGCACTTCGGCGAGGCCGTCGCCATTCTGCTCGGCGACCTGGCGTTGGCCTGGGCGGACGACATGATCCGAGAATCCGGGATCAGCCCCGAGGCGGCCGCAAGGGTCAGCCCGGTCTGGTCGGCAATGCGCACCGAGGTGCTCGGTGGCCAGTTCCTCGACATCAGCAACGAAGCCCGCGGTGACGAAACCGTCGAGGCGGCCATGCGGGTCAACCGCTACAAAACCGCCGCGTACACGATCGAACGCCCACTGCACCTCGGCGCCGCACTGTTCGGTGCTGACGCCGAGTTGATCGACGCTTACCGCACGTTCGGAACGGACATCGGCATCGCGTTCCAACTTCGCGACGACTTACTCGGAGTGTTCGGAGACCCGTTTGTCACGGGCAAACCCTCGGGCGACGATCTCATTGCAGGCAAGCGCACTGTGCTGTTCGCGATGGCACTCGCCCGCGCCGACGCCGAGGACCCGGCGGCGGCCGAACTACTTCGCAACGGAATCGGCACCGACCTGACCGACAACGAAGTGGACACCCTGCGCGAGGTGATGACCGATCTCGGCGCCGTCACCGACGTCGAGACGCAGATCGACACTCTCGTCGAGGCAGCGTCGAACGCTCTCGGTGCAAGCACAGCAACGGCGCAGGCCAAGGCTCGTCTCACCGACATGGCGGTCGCGGCCACGAAGCGAAGCTACTGACCGTGGCAGACGTGCACCGCACTCGAACTGTCAGCTCGCCGACCGATCGGGTCGTGATCGTCGGCGCCGGACTCGCCGGACTGTCTGCGGGGTTGTATCTGCGGGGCGCCGGGCGCGAAGTCACGATTCTCGAGAGCAACAGCTCGGTCGGTGGACGAGTCGGCATCTACGAAGGCAGTGACTACAGCATCGACAACGGCGCCACGGTGCTCACGATGCCCGAACTCGTCGAAGACGCCCTTGCCGCCGTCGGCGCCGACCCCGACTCGACGAACCCCAAATTCGTTGTGCACAAGCTCGATCCGACGTACCATGCGCGATTCGCGGACGGCACCGCTCTCGATGTTCACGCCGATCCCGAAGACATGGCTGCCGAAGTAGCCCGTGTCTGCGGGCCGGAAGAAGCGCAGCGATACCGCGTGCTGCGCCGATGGCTGAACCGGATCTTCGACGCCGAATTCGATCGCTTCATGGACGCCGACTTCGATTCTCCCCTCGGACTGGTCAATTCGCGTGCCGCGGTCAAGGATCTGAGCCGACTCGTCGCGCTGGGAGGATTCGGGAAACTGGGTAGGCAGGTGGATCGCAAGATCCGCGACCCTCGCCTTCGGCGGATCTTCACCTTCCAAGCGCTGTATGCCGGCGTTGCTCCGTCTCGAGCCCTCGCGGTGTACGGGGCGATCGCGCACATGGATACCTCGCTCGGCGTCTACTTCCCCGAGGGCGGGATGCGCACGATCGCCGAGTCCATGGCCGACGCCTTCACCGAGGCCGGTGGAATTCTGCATCTCGGCCGCACTGTCGAACGCCTCGAAGTGAGCGATCGGCGCGTGCAAGCCGTTCACACACGCGACGGTGAGCGCTTCCACTGTGACGCCGCTGTCCTCACTCCCGACATGGCCGTCACGGACTCGCTCTTGCGCCCACATACCCGATTCCGCCCGCGCCGAGTGCGTACATCGCCGTCCGCGGTCGTGATTCATGGCACTGTTTCCTCTGCGGTCGCCGACGGATGGCCCGCGCAGCGACACCACATGATCGACTTCGGCGAGGCGTGGAAGCGTACCTTCGCCGAGATCACGGCACGCCGCGGCCGCGGGCAACTGATGAGTGATCCGTCACTGCTCGTCACCCGACCGGCACAGACCGATCCGGGCTTGGCCTTCTCGCGAGACGGCCGGATCCGTGAACCGTTGTCAGTCCTCGCGCCGTGCCCGAATCTGGACAGTGCGCCGCTCGACTGGTCGACTCTCGGCATGCCCTACGTTCGCGAAATCCTCCTCACGCTGCAGGAACGCGGTTACACGGGACTGGCCGAGTCGTTCGAGATCGATCACGTCGACACCCCGCAGACCTGGCTCGCGAAGGGCATGGCCGCCGGTAGTCCGTTCGCGGCGGCACACACCTTCACCCAGACGGGGCCGTTCCGACGCAAGAACCTCGCCCGCGGCTTCGACAACGTCGTTCTCGCCGGGTCGGGAACCGTTCCGGGGGTAGGAGTACCGACCGTTCTGCTGTCCGGTCGGCTCGCCGCCGAACGTATTACCGGTACACGCGAGCGAGCCAGCGCGGTGGGCACTCGTGCGAGCAACTAAACTAGCCCCTCGTAACCGACCATTCATCCACGATTCACCGACTCGGGCGCTGCACGCGCCGATCGACACCGATCTCCTCGGGGGAGGAACCTGCACCGATGACGTCCTCTGCCGCAGCCACTGAAATACCGTGGCACCTAAGGGCCGCCAATTTCCTTCGGACTCCCGAAGGTCACAGTGCACTGCTCGGTTTCTTCGGCGCAGTCATGATCACTTTCGGTGGATTCGGCGCCGGTAGCGTCCGGCGCCAGGATCCGCTGCTCGAGTCGATGCATCTGTCCTGGCTACGTTTCGGACACGGATCGATCCTGTCGGCGGCAATCGTGTGGATTGGTGTTCTCTGCATGATCGGCGCCTGGGTTCGACTGGGCCGCTCGACCCTGCGCGGTGACGTCTCGCTGCGCGGTCTGCGCTACGTCGTCCCGGTCTGGACGTTTCCGCTGCTGTTCGCGGTTCCCATGTTCAGCCGTGACGCCTACTCCTACCTGGCACAAGGCGCCTTGTTGCGCAACGGCTTCGACCCGTACGCCGTCGGGCCCGTCGTCAATCCGGGCATCCTGCTCGACAACGTCTCCAACGTGTGGACGACGACTACTACTCCGTACGGGCCGGTTCACCTTCTCCTCGCCGACGCCATTGTTCGTCTGACCGGTGAGAACGTCATCGCCGGCACGATGCTGTTGCGGATCACGATGCTCCCCGGACTTGCCTTGATGATGTGGGCCGTCCCCCATCTCGCGACGAAGCTCGGCGGAAACACCTCGATCGCTCTGTGGCTCGCCGTACTCAATCCCCTCGTCCTGATCCACCTGATCGGCGGCGTTCACAACGAGATGCTCATGGTCGGCCTCATGGCCGCAGGCATCGCGCTCGCTCTCGAACGTAAGCATCTGTTCGGAATCGGGTTGATTGCACTCGCCGTCGCGATCAAGGCAACCGCGGGCGTTGCGCTTCCGTTCATCGTCTGGATCTGGATGATCCACGAGCGGGAGGATGCCGCGGCCGCCGGCCGCGAACCGGCGTCACCGATCCGGTCGTTCGTCAAGACGGCCGGTGCCGGTTTCGCGGTGTTCGTGGCAGTGCTCGGATCCACCTCACTGATTGCCGGTGTCGGTCTCGGCTGGACAACAGCGCTCTCCGGCTCGGCAAAGATCATCAACTGGCTCTCACTGCCCACGATCGTGGCGCACATCGGAACCATGGCCACCTCCTGGTTCGCCGGCGACCATTTCAACGACATCCTCGAAGTCTCCCGGACCATCTCGGCAGTAGTGTTGATCGCGATCATCGCCGTCGTATGGTGGCGCTACCGCAAGACCGAGCGCGACGCCGTCATGGGCATCGTGATCGTGATGGTCGCCATCGTCGTTCTCTCCCCCGCCGCACTCCCCTGGTACTACTCCTGGCCGCTGGCAGTAGCGGCCGGTTTCGCAATGTCGCCGACCACCCTCGCTGTACTCACCGGCCTGTCCACCTGGCTGATGCTCGTGTTCCAGCCGGACGGATCCATCGGCCTGTACACCTTCCCGCATGTGGCTCTGGCCGTCTTCGCCGCCGTGATCGCGGCGATGTCCTTGCAGACGGAAGACCCACTCCGACTTCGTGGTCGCCGTCATGAAAAACCGGCCGAAGTCTCTACACCAGCCTCGGCGACCTCGGCGTCATGATCCGCGTGATCCACTTGTCATGAACGCACTGTCCGCGTCCTACGGATTCTGCGAGGGCGTGACGAAGGAACACGGCCGCACATACTTTCTGGCCGCCCGGTTGCTACCCGAGCCACGACGCCGCGCAGTTCATGCCCTCTACGCATTTGCTCGCGTCGTCGACGACATCGTGGACGAGCCGTCGGGTCCACATGAACGCGGCACTGTCCTCGCTGACGTCGAACGCGCGACGTTCACGGCACTGCACGCCACCGGAATCCGTGACCTCCCGGCGACGGTTCCCGCGGACATGAACCGGGTACTGCCGGCCTTCGCCGACGCCGTGAAGACGTTCGACATTCCTCGTACATATTTCGAAGCCTTCTTCGAGTCCATGCGGATGGACGCCCCCGACACGGCGAAGTTTCGACCCGTCTACAACACCATGGACGAACTGGGCGAGTACATGTACGGCTCGGCCGTCGTCATCGGTTTGCAGATGCTCCCGATTCTCGGAGTGAGCGTTCCGCAGCAGGAAGCAGTGGTGCCCGCGTCGAATCTCGGTGAGGCGTTTCAGCTGACCAACTTCATCCGCGACGTCGGCGAAGACCTCGACCGCGGACGCCTGTATCTACCGGCAAGCGAGTTCGCCGCATTCGGCGTCGACATCGAGATGCTCGAGCACGGGCGCAGAACCGGCACGGTGGACGTTCGCGTCAAGCGTGCACTGGCACACTTCGTTGCCGTGACGCGAGGACGGTATCGGTCTGCCGAATCCGGAATCCCGATGCTCGACCGGCGAGTCCAGCCGTCGATTCACACAGCTTTCGTGTTGTACGGAGCAATTCTCGATCAGGTCGAGCGCGCCGACTTCCGGATCCTGCATCGACGAGTATCCGTTCCCGGACGCACGCGGCTTCGGGTCGCGGCGCCCGGTCTCGTCCGGTCGGCTACGTACGCGGCGAAAATCCGGCGCGGTTGAATGCGCAGTGGGTGAGTCAGAAAGCCGGCAAGTTAGAAAGCCATCGCCTGCGCGCGGCGGATGACCTCACGCGCGAGATGACCGTGCAGCGCGTCTACCGGGCGGCCCGGCAGGGAGTCGTCGGCCAAGAACAACCAGCGAAGGATTTCGATGTCGGTGTAGCCGCCGTCGTGCAGCACCGCCAGGAGACCGGGCAGCCACTTGACGATCTGGCCGTCCTCGCCGAAGAACACTTCGGGAACACCGAGGACACCGTGACGCTTGACTGCGACGATCTTGTGATCGCGAAGCAACTGGTGAACCTTGCTCACCGGCAACCCGACGTTCTTCGCCACATCCACCAGCTGAAACAGGGAAACCGAAGAATCCAGGACATCATCACAATAAGGAATCGCGCTCACCGCGGGAAGTTTATCCGGTCCGGCGTGCCCGCTGTGTACCGCCCGGCGGCGTGCTCGAAACCGTCGCTCCGGTTCGGCCAATACGCTCTGTGACGTTCTCGAGACTTCCGCGTCGGTATCGCTGGCTACGATGGACGGGATGCGGCGTATCAGTAACCGGGAATGCGCGGTGACCGTGAATGCGCGGTGACCGTGAATCGGCGCCCGTACGGCGGGGGCCATTGCGCCGCACAACCACTTACTTGCTGATAGCCACCACACAGATCGTAAACACGCAGATCGTAAACACGCAGATCGTAAATACGGAGGAACAGTCATTACGGAGGTCGAGGGTTGATCGGCGAAATGCTCGAGCGCCGCTATCGAGTGGACGCACCGATCGCGCGCGGCGGTATGTCGACCGTGTATCGAGGCCTCGATACACGGTTGGATCGACCTGTCGCGATCAAGGTGATGGACCCGCAGTTCGCCGGTGATCCAGCGTTCCTGACTCGTTTCGAGTTCGAGGCCAGGGCCGTGGCCCGGCTCAAGCATCCGGCCCTGGTGGCCGTCTACGACCAGGGCAGCGATCGCAATCACGTGTTCCTCGTGATGGAACTCGTCGACGGTGGAACTTTGCGCGAACTCCTCCGTGAGCGCGGACCGATGCCGCCTCACGCCGTTGCAGCGGTCGTAGCGCCTGTCCTGGACGCGCTGGCGGTCGCGCACCGAGCGGGACTGGTTCACCGTGACGTCAAACCGGAGAACATCCTCATCTCCGACACCGGTGAAGTGAAAATCGCCGACTTCGGATTGGTGCGTGCGGCCGCGGCAGCAACCACCACATCCAACAGCGTGATCCTCGGCACCGCGGCCTATCTGTCGCCGGAACAGGTGACGTCCGGAATTGCCGACACTCGAAGCGACGTCTACTCCACCGGCGTGTTGATGTTCGAACTTCTCACCGGTACAACCCCTTTCACCGGAGATACGTCGCTCTCCATCGCTTACCAACGCATCCACGACGATGTCCCGCGCCCCGGTTCCCGCATCCCCGGTGTACCGGCGCAGTTCGATCGCCTGGTTGCCGAAGCCACTCATCGCGAGCCGGCACATCGTTTCGCCGACGCCGGTGAGATGGCAGCCGCACTTCGCAGCGTTAGCGAACAACTGGAGCTTCCGTCGTATCGCGTTCCGGCGCCGCGCCGAAGCGCCCAGCACCAAAGCGCACAGGTTGCCCCGGCTCGGCCACAACCGGCGCCGGCGCCCCCCACGGATGCGCGCCCGAACGCTGCTGCGCACCCGAACTCTGCTGCCACGACGGTGTTGGCGTCCGGCGTTGCCCCTGCTGCCGCAGCCACGACGGCGCTCGGCACGGGCTCCCCTCCCCCCGGCGGCATCCAGCACACTCGCGCGGTCACCGCTCAAACTGCTCGTCCGGCGACGGTCGACGGCGACTCGGATTTCGACGACGGTTCCGATTTCGGCGACGACCAACTTGAGCCCCACGATCCACATGCTCATTTTGTCGAGGCACGACGCAAATCGCGGCGAGCCACCCTGATCTGGCTACTCGTCATCGCGGTCCTCGCGCTTGCATTGGGCTTCGGCGGATGGTGGATGGGCTCGGGCCGCTACACAGCCGTTCCTTCGATCGACGGGCTGACCAAGGACACTGCGGTCACCGCCCTGCAGGACGCCGGGCTCACTCCCGACGTCCAGGGTCAGTACTCCGATGCCCAACCCATCGACACGGTGATCGGGACAGATCCGGCCTCCGGATCCAGGGTCACCAAAGGCTCGACCGTCGCGCTCCTGACTTCGCTCGGGCGTCCGACGGTCCCACCCATTCCGGCCGGCGGCGACGTCACGGCGTTGGGCGCACAACTCTCCGACCGCACCCTCGTGGCGGTCGACGGCGGGGACACCTTCAGTTCCAAGATCCCGATCGGCGGCGTGGCAGCCCTCGACCCGGCACCGGGAACTGAAGTTGCCGTTGGCTCCTCGGTCAAGGTCATCACGTCCAAAGGGTCACCGCCAGTCGACATTCCCGATGTGAAGGGCATGTCCGAGAACGCCGCACGCGCCGCCCTCGACAAGGTTGGCATCTCCGTCAGCACCACCAGAACAACGTTCGACGACGCCGTCGAGGGCGGCAACGTGATCGGCACCGATCCCGCTGGCGGGTCCTCCGTCAACGCCGGCACCTCCGTTGTTCTCCTGATCTCCGACTCCGTCAAGGTTCCCTCGCTGATCGGCCGCTCCGTCTCCTCCGCACGCGAAGAACTCGGCCGCCTCGGCCTAGAGATCACCGTGCGTCAGCTCACTCAGAACGACAGCTCGGTCATCATCAGCCAGAGCGTCAAGAACGACCTCGTTGCCAAGGGCACCGACATCAGCGTCGTCGCAATTCCCTGACAGTTCGCTTCGGCCTAGTCTGAATTCATGGTCACATGGGAACCCGAGAGCTTAGGGATACTCGACCTGCCGTCGGGACGATCGATCCGGGGTCGAGGACTCCGCAATCCACTTCCTTCCGGACCTCTCCCCACCTTCGGCGTCTACCTGACCGGTAAGGAACCTCCCGCTACCGAGTGGGATTCGGTGTGGGTCCGCTGGCGGGATTTCTGGTTGCCGAGCGATCCGGCTGCGCTGCGCAGCGCCCTGCAGGAAGCGTGGGTGCGTTCGGAAACCGAACGAGTCGAGATCGCGTGCGGTGGTGGATACGGCCGCACCGGAACAGCATTGGCCGCTCTCGCCGTCGTGGACGGCGTGCCGAGTCAGGACGCCACCGCGTACGTTCGCGCGCACTACTCACCTCGCGCCGTCGAAATGCCGTGGCAGCGCCGATTTGTCACGCGATTCACGAAATAGCGAACGCCCCCACCTGCGCGAGCGGGTGAGGGCGTTTACCGGCGAATCAGTACGGGCGAGGTGTCAGCCTCGCAGCATCTCCGCCACGAGGAAGGCGAGCTCCAACGACTGCTGCGTGTTCAGTCGCGGATCGCACGCCGTCTCGTAGCGACCGCCGAGATCGAGGTCGGAGATGTCCTGTGCGCCGCCGAGGCACTCGGTGACGTTCTCGCCGGTCAGCTCGACGTGGATGCCACCCGGATGCGTGCCGAGACCGTTGTGGACCTCGAAGAAGCCCTGAACCTCGTCGACGATGCGGTCGAAGTGGCGCGTCTTGTATCCGGTGGAGGCTTCGTGCGTGTTGCCGTGCATCGGATCGCACTGCCAGATGACCTGGTGGCCGGTGGCCTGGACCTTCTCGATGATCGCGGGCAGCAGGTCGCGGACCTTGCCGTTACCCATGCGCGAGATCAAGGTCAGTCGACCCGGCTTGTTGGTGGGGTCGAGGCGCTCGACGTATTCCACCGCCATTTCCGGCGTCGTGCTCGGACCGATCTTGAGACCGATCGGGTTGGACACCAACTCGGCGAAGGCGATGTGCGCGCCGTCGAGCTGACGGGTGCGGTCACCGATCCAGAGGAAGTGAGCCGACAGGTCGTAGAGCTTGGGGTGATCGCTGTCGTTGTCGAGACGCAGCATCGCGCGCTCGTAGTCGAGAACCAGGGCCTCATGGCTGGCGAAGATCTGTGCCTGGTGCAGGCTCGGATCGGTGACGCCACACGCGTTCATGAACTGCAGGCCGCGGTCGATCTCGGCAGCGAGTTGCTCGTAGCGTGCGCCGGCGGGAGACGCTGCGACGAACTCACGGTTCCAGTCGTGCACCTTGTGCAGGTCGGCCATGCCGGCGCCGGTGAGTGCGCGAACCAGGTTCATCGCGGCGCTGGCGTTGGCGTATGCACGCACCAGACGTGAAGGATCGTGCGCGCGGACTGCCTCGTCGGCGACGAGCGAGTTGATCATGTCGCCGCGGTAGGACTTCAGGCCCAGCGAGTCGATGTCGGCAGAGCGCGGTTTGGCGTACTGGCCGGCGATGCGAGCGACCTTGACGACCGGCATCGAGGAACCGTAGGTGAGCACGACGGCCATCTGCAGCAACGTGCGGATGTTCCCCTTGATGTGCGGCTCGGTGTTGTCCGCAAATGTCTCGGCGCAGTCACCGCCCTGGAGCAGGAATGCCTCGCCACGCGCGACCTGCGCGAGACGCTCTTGCAGCGCCTCGACTTCGCTGGCCACCGTGATGGGAGGCACGCTCTCGAGCACAGTCCGCATGGCGGCCGCCTGGTCAGCGGGCCACGAGGGCTGCTGAGCAGCGGGCTTCGCGAGCGCCTCGTCGAGCTGCTTACGCAGTCCGGCAGGCAGCGGCGGGAGTTCGGGCAAGCGGTCGATCGGCACGTCGACAGTCCAGTTCACCTCTACAGGATATTCGCTCGCCCGTCGGCGCGTCACACAGGCTCTCGATCGCTGCTCAATCGGGACACTTCTCGCGCACCGAAACCTGGGTCAGCGAAGTGAACGTGCTGCCGAAATCGCGTCGAACTTCACGAGGTTGTGCCTGGCGTCGGCAAGTGCGTCGTGTGCGTCGGCAGGCGCTGACGGGAGGGCAGGACTGCCGTTGTCTTCCCAGAACTGTCGGAGTTCGCGGGTGTAGCGCGGCATCGACTGCGGTAGTTCGGTCATATCGCCCCACAGTTGGCACAGCGCGACGTGGTCGTAGGCGGCGACCCACGCCCAAAGTTCCGGAACGACCATCGGCCGCGGAACGAAGAATTTCAGTAGGTCGTCGCGGATCTTCTCGCGTGATTTCCACAGCGGCGACGACGGCTGCGGCAACTTCGGAAGCACGTTCTTGCGCACCCAACTACCGGCGCGGGCGGGATCGAACTCCGTCGAGACCGCGTAGTACTCCCGGCCGTCCTCGCAGACAACGCCGATGGACACGAGATCGATGGTTCGACCGTCTTCGATGAATTCACAGTCGTAGAAGTAGCGCACGTCCGAAAACTATGCCGCACGCGCAGGCCCTGGAGCCAATGCGCGTGCGGCAGATGTGGGAAATCTCTAGCTGGCCTGTGCGTCCGGGACCGAATCCTTGTCGGTCTTCGAGGCTTCCTTCGACTCGGCGGAGGCGACGAGATCAACAACCGACTCGCCGCTTTCCGCCGGAACGTCGACGGCAGCTTCGGGTTTCGCGGGTGTCTGATTCTTCAGGCTCGCCGCGTAGATGTCCACGTACTCCTGGCCGGAGAGTTTCATCAGCTTGTACATCACCTCGTCGGTCACAGCGCGCTCGACGAAGCGGTTTCCGCCCATGCCTTCGAAGCGGGAGAAATCGATGGGTTCGCCGACGATGACGGTGACCTTGGCTGGGCGCCACATCCGTGAGCCGATCGGATTCATCTTGTCGGTACCGACCATCGCAACCGGGATCACCTTGACACCCGATTCGAGCGCGAGGCGCGCCATTCCGGTCTTGCCCTTGTAGAGGCGACCGTCAGGCGAGCGCGTTCCCTCGGGGTAGATGCCCAGCAGACTGCCAGAACCGAGAACCTTGAGACCGGCGTTGAGCGCATCCTGCGCGGCGTCCGCGCCGGTTCGGTCGATGGGGACCTGACCGACCGCGGTGAAGAACCACTTCTGAAAAGCGCCCTTCAGGCCGGAACCGGTGAAGTACTCGCTCTTGGCAAGGAACGTGATGCGGCGGTTGACGCGAAGCGGAAGGTAGAACGAGTCCAGAACCGCCTGGTGATTGCTGGCCAGGATGGCCGCTCCGTCAGTCGGAATGTTCTCGTGACCCTTGACCGTCGGACGCCCGAGCAGCCAGAGAATCGGCCCCAGCAACACATACTTGAAGAGCCAATACCACACGGCGTCCCTCCCATTCACAACTGAATTTCGCTGAGTACGACCTTACTGCCGACCCGTAACCCCCGCTACACACGCCCCTGCAGGATCGCGCCGATCACAGTCCGGCAGATGTGGTTCCAGCGCCGTCGACCCCACCGAGATCCTGAGGCACTACCGAGCGAGCCAAGGCTGCGGCGCCGACCATCCCCGCGGCTTCGCCCAGCTGAGCCGAACGGATTCGTGCCAGCGGGCGGTGCTTCGCGCCCGTCAACAAAGTCGCGTACTGCTCACGGGCGTCGTCGAGAAATAGTGGGGCCGAACTTGCGACGCCGCCGGCGATCACCACCAGGTCGGGGTCGTAGACGTCGCCAACCATCGCCAGTCCGACGGCCAGCCAACGGGTGAACTCGGCGATGGTCGCCAACGCGAGTGGGTCACCGTCCTGCGCGGCGTTCGCGATCCGGCGACCGGTGAGGGAACCCGGATCCACCGCTACCTCACGCGCCAGAACCGTCGACGCGGCCGGGTCGGCGGCAAGCAGTTCGATTGCCGTGTCCACGAGCGCCGTTCCGCTGCAATAGCGCTCCCAGCACCCACGTTTGCCACACGCGCATTGCCGCCCGCCTGGCACGACCTGGATGTGGCCGAGTTCGGGGGCGACGCCGTGACTCCCCCGGTACAGCTCGCCGTTGATCAGGAGCGCGCCGCCGATTCCGGTCCCGATTGCCACCATCACGACATTGCGGCCCCCTGCGGCCGCGCCGAATCGATGTTCGGCGAATGCTGCTGCGTTGGCGTCGTGCTCGAGAACGACCGGCAGTCCGAGTCGCTTGCTCAAGTCGCTTCCGACAGGGGCGTCCACCCACGGCAAGTGCGGCGCGAAGCGTACCGAGCTTCGATCGGACGTGATGAACCCGGCGACCGCCAACCCCACGGCCGATACCTCGTGCCTGGTGACCAACTCTCGCACGACGCGATCAAGACCGTCTTCGAGAGCTCTCGCCGACTGCGGAGTCGGAGCTTGAATCATCTCGAGCACTTGTCCGTCCACGTCCACGACGGAGGCCCTGATGCTCGTCCCGCCGACGTCGATGCCGACCGTCAAGATGTCGTCCATGGAGGAGTCGGAGACCGCTTTCAAGCGGCGCGCGCTCATCGCGACAATTCCCGCGCGAGCGGCGCCCGCTGGAGTGCGCACCCGGTATCGGTGCCTCGTGCGTCGGTGACCATTGTGTCGATTGTGCTCAACGCGAGCCGTTCGTTCTACCCGGGGTACTAAGTCAGTCCTTGACCGTCACGTTGATCGGGACAAATGCTGCCGTCCGAGTTCGCTCGGCCCCTGATGTCGTCGCACCACTGTCAGGTCCACGATCCGGGCCGGACGGCCCCCCGAGAAATTCGTCGAGAATCTCGCGCAGCAACGCAAGGAACGCTGCTGCCTGACCCGCGAGAAATGCCAGCAGTTCGTGGTGCTCACCGCGAACCAGTGCAGCGAGGGCGCACACCGGGCACCAACTGCAGCCGGTGAACACCGGCTGCGTGTCCGTGGACGCCGAGTCACTCGCAACGTCGGCCGTTGCTGCGGCAGCCTTCTGCAACATCGGTTCCAGCCGTGTCAGAACGCTATCCGCCAGCGCGCGAAATTCCGCGACGAGGCGCTCGTGCTCTTCGCTCATACCGGCCACACCGCGGGATCCGGGCTGAACCGGATGATCAGATAACTGCCGTCCAACTCCGCCCCGTTCACGACACAACGACGCAGCACCGACGCCAAACGAACTCTGCGTCGTACGCCGTCTGCTCCCACCAGCACATCGTCCTCCACCCGGCCCAACGACAACGACGACGGATCCACGAGCGGAAGGTACATCCGCATCACGTACACCGAATCGACTCCGGCCCCCGACTCCAACGAGACCACGATGTTGTCCGCGGTATCGACGGTGTCGAAAGTGCCCGTTTCACCCTCGAAGGTGGCCGCGATCTCGCCCAGAGCCGCCAACCCTACCGGTTCGACGCGGGCGCGTTCGACCGTTGTGACGGACATTCCATCGGTTGATCCACGAAATTCGTCGACGACGAGTTCTTGTGACGCCCGGATCGAAGCGAGCCACTGCGCTGCTGGCGAATCGTCGACACTCTTTGCAACTGGCGAGTTGAACTGCGGGACAAGGTTGTTGACCACAATCGCGTCCACTCGCAAACCTGCGAGAGCCAGCCCTGACAACGTCCGACGAGTCGCCGCGACCGACACGCCATCCGCCGACGTCACCACACGGACGCTGGTGTTCTCCCGATCCGTGAGATGCACTGCGATTCGATCCACCGACGCGAGCACCCGTTCGATGACGGACACGAGCAACAGCAATCGCATGTCCGTGCCCGTCACGGCGACCATCCGCCTGTGCCGCGGCCACACTCGCTCGAGGTACTCCGACACCATCGACGGCGACCCGAGGATCCGCAGCGCTTCGGCTGCGGCCGGACAGTCCACGATCACCAGGTCGTAGTCGCCGCTGTCCGAGAAGTCGACGATCTCGGAGAGCCCGAGTATGTCCTGGACGCCCAGGGATCCCGTCAACTCTTCCGGTTCCAAGCCCTCGAACGACGAGCCGTGTTCGTGATCTCCCGCTCCGAAAGTTCCTGCAGCGTCGATCAACCCCGACAATCCTCGGAACTTGTCCTCGAGGAGCGCTGACGTGTCGAGTTGCCGGACATCGAGACGCTCGGTGAGAGATGTGGTCGTTCGCGGATTCGGCACGCCCAGGACGTCTGCAAGAGAACCCGCCTGATCGATCGACACGAGCAGCACTCTCGCCCCATCGGTCGCAGCCGACACAGCAGTCGCGGCGGCAAGCGTCGTCGTGCCTACTCCGCCTTTACCGACGAACAGTTGGACGCGCGATCGTTGCTCCGGCACTCAGCCCTCGACTCGCTTCTTCAGTTCTTTCAGAGCTGTGTCGGTGATGATCTTCTCGGCCTTGCGCTTGAACAGACCGATCATCGGAATCGTCAGGTCGACCGTCAACTCGTAGGTGACCGAGGTGGTGCCATTCGGGCCGGGTTCGAGTGTGTACGAACCGAATTGGGACTTCTGGATCTCACCCGAGATCAGCTCCCAGCTCACCGCCATACCGTCCGGCGCCCACGAATACTGCAGTTCGTAGGTGTCCTTCACCATTCCCGCGTCGAGGACAAAACGCACTCGGTCCGCGCGGCCGCCCTGCCCCGGCGCCGTCACCTCGACAGACTTCGCCGCGGCCACCCATTCGGGGTACTGCGCGAAATCGGCGATGACGTTCATCACGGCGTCGGCAGGGGCGTCGATGCTGATCAACCCCTTGGTCTTCTCGGCCATACGACTGCGCTACCTTCCTTCGTCAAGAGTCCAGAACCTGCACTGCTTCGATTATCAGTCCGGTGCCACTCCGGCGGCACGCCCTGCTTCGAGTTCGCGCTTGAGCTCGAAGGACATGACCTTGCCGTCGACCCGACGCTTTCGGTTCATCCCGGCGAGGTCGAGGCTCCCCAGATCGGACGGTGATACGCCGACCGGTTCACAGTGCAGGAAGTAGTGCGCGATCGTCCCGTCCATGACCGGTTCGAGCCACACCTCCATGGTGCCGACCAGCTGACCGGACACTCCCCAGCGAAATCCTGCGGGGCCACGATCTTCCCGGACTTCGAGCGCAATATCACTGAACCAGCGACGCCACCGCGCACGCGAGGACAACAGTTCGGCGACCCGCTCGGGCGGGGCGGCGATGAAAGTCTGGTCTGCGACCTGGATGCTGCTCACCGAAGTAGCTTCACATATCGCGTCGGCGAAGCGTCGAGGGGTGTCGCACCACTGCATACCGGACAGACTGTAAGCCTGGCCACAACTGCGTCGGACATGCGACTACAGTAGGAGACGAAAACCCTACTCGTCAGTATTTCGCAGTGTCGGAGGTATTTCGTGCCTGAGTTCAGCGCACCCCAGACGTTCACCATTCCCGAGGATGCCTCCGCGGTCGACTCGGTCTTCGCCTTCGCGAAGACGAAGCCGGCGGCGGTTGTCTACAAGCGCAAAGTCGGAAATGCATGGGTCGATGTCACTGCGGGCGATTTCGCCGCTCAGGTGACCGCCGTCGCCAAGGGGCTCATCGCGATCGGCGTCAAGCAGGGAGACCGCGTCGGCCTCATGTCGGCGACTCGCTTCGAATGGCCGCTCGTCGACTACGCAATCTGGGCAGCCGGTGGCGTGACGGTTCCGATCTACGAAACCTCCGCAGCCGAGCAGGTTCGTTGGATTCTCGAGGACTCCGAGGCAATCGACCTCATCGTCGAGAACGACACGCACGCCGCGACCGTGAAGGACGTCGCTGCAGCCGCACCCGCGCTCCGCTCGGTCTACCAGATCGATGCCGCGGCGGGCGGTAAAGGTGTTGTCGAGGAACTGACAGCACTGGGCGTCGACATCTCCGACGAGGACGTCCGCGCCCGCGTCGCTGCACTGAAGGCCTCCGATCCCGCCACCCTGATCTACACCTCGGGCACCACAGGCCGACCCAAGGGTTGCCAGCTGACGCACTCCAACCTCATTGCCGAGTCGAAGGGCATCCTCGACTCCAACCTCGGCACGCTGCTCAAGACTCCCGGTGTTCGCACCCTGATGTTCTTGCCGCTCGCGCACGTTCTCGCTCGCGCAGTGAGCATCGCGTCGTTCGATGCCGGTGCAACGCTGGGGCACACGAGCGACATCCCGAACCTCGTTCCGACGTTCGGTGAGTTCAAGCCCGACTTCATCCTCTCGGTGCCGCGTGTATTCGAGAAGGTCTACAACAGCGCACGTGCCAAGGCTCACGGCGACGGCAAGGGCAAGATCTTCGACGCGGCCGCAGACACTGCGGTTGCCTGGAGCGAGGCCCAGGACAAGGGCGGCGCCGGCATCGTCCTCAAAGCCAAGCACGCCCTCTTCGACAAGCTCGTCTACTCGAAGCTGCGCGCTGCACTCGGCGGACAGTGCCAGCTGGCCATTTCCGGTGGCGCACCTCTCGGCGCTCGACTCGGCCACTTCTTCCGAGGTATCGGCGTCACGATCTACGAGGGCTACGGACTGACCGAAACCAGCGCAGCGTTCGCCGTCAACACCATCGGCGCCCAGAAGGTCGGCTCCGTCGGAAAGCCCTTGGCCGGCAACTCCGTTCGCGTTGCCGAAGACGGCGAGATCCTCCTCTCGGGACCCGTGGTCTTCACCGGTTACTGGCGCAACGAGAAGGCGACCGCCGAGTCGATCGAGGACGGCTGGTTCCACACCGGCGACCTGGGCACCGTCGACAAGGACGGCTACATCACCATCACCGGACGCAAGAAGGAAATCATCGTCACGGCAGGCGGCAAGAACGTCTCCCCCGCTCAGCTCGAAGATTCCCTTCGTGCCCATCCGCTGATCAGCCAGGCCATCGTGGTCGGCGACCAGAAGCCCTTCATCGGCGCTCTCATCACCATCGACGCCGAGGCTCTCCCCGCCTGGAACGAGCGCAACAACAAGGCCGCGGGAACCACAGCTGCCGACCTGGTCTCGGACGGCGAACTGGTCGGTGAAATCCAGGACGCCATCGACGAGGCCAACAAGCTCGTCTCACACGCCGAGGCGATCAAGAAGTTCCGCATTCTTCCGGTCGACTTCTCCGAGGACACAGGCGAACTCACGCCCACGATGAAGCTCAAACGCAACGTCGTGCACGAGAGCTTTGCCGCGGACATCGAAAAGATCTACGCCAAGTAGTTTTTCGACAGTTAGGTCTCCGCCGCAGTGAACGGCCCGCACCGAATTCGGTGCGGGCCGTTGGCGTTCGAGTCCGCAGTAGCTCAGCCGAGGAGATTACGCAGCTTCGAAGCGAGCGTGTCCCACTTCCATTCTTCGGCAACCCACGCCCGGCCGGCTGCTCCCATCGCGGCCGCTCGATCACGATCGGACAGAACCTCGATCACCGATTCGGCCACGTCACGAACCGAGGTGCCGTCGACCACGAGCCCGGTCTTGTTCTGCTGCACCGTTTCCGGGGCGCCACCACTGCGCCCGGCGATGACTGGAACGCCGGTCGCCGAAGCCTCGAGGTAGACGATTCCCAATCCTTCGACGTCCAAGCCGGCGCCTCGGGTACGACACGGCATCGCAAACACGTCGGCAATCGTGTGGTGAGCCGACAACTCCGCGGCGGGCACCGTGCCGGTGAAGACGACGTGATCGTCCATCCCGGTTTTACGCGCCAGTTGACGGAGGTGGTCTTCGTAGGGCCCACCGCCGACTATCACCAGTACCGCCCCGTCGATGCTCTTGCGAATGGCCGGAAGCGCCTTGATAAGCATGTCCTGTCCCTTGCGGGGCACGAGCCGCGACAAGCACAAGATCGTGGGCCGCTCCCCCAGCCCATATCGCTTGCGCAGTTCTGCCCGGGCGACCGAGTCCGGGTGGAACACCGACGTGTCGACGCCCGACGGCAGGTGCTCGAGTGCCGCTTGCGGGCCGAAAGCCGCCGAGAACCGTCCACGGGTGTACTTGCTGACAAACGTCACAGCATCCGTGTGATCACCGATCACGCGCAACGACTGCCGCGCACCGGGAATCATCGACCATCCGACCTCGTGGCCGTGGGTACTCGCGATCACTCGGCTCGCTCCCGCGCGCCGAACAACCGGCGCCAACAATGCCAACGGCGCCGCCGCACCGAACCAGACCGACTCACAGTCGTGCTTCTTGACCAGCTTCGCGGCCCGACGAGCGACAAAAGGCGAGGGCAGCATCAGCGTCGTCGGGTGCCGAACGACCTCGAAAGGCTGTGCCGCGTCGAACTTCTTGTGCGAGTCGCCCCGCCACCGCGGCGCGTACACCACCAACTTGTCCGCCGGCAGGTGCCCTGCGAACGTGTGGAGATAAGACTGGATACCTCCGGGGCGAGGAGGAAAATCATTGGTCACCAAGAGGGTCCGGCGCATCCGTCCACCGTAGGGCACCCGGTTCGTCGAGACGTGACAAGGTCACCTCGCAGTTACGGACGACAGCGCCGCGAACGACCGAACCGCCGACTACTCAGCCCAGATGGCTGTTGGTCCAGTCGACCCATCCGGTTCGTAGTTCCTCGGTTCCGACGCCGAGCACCGCTCGGATCCGCGAGTCGAGGTCTTCGGCCGTCATCTTTCCGGAGGCCAGGGCCCGAAAGAGGTCGGTCAGCTTGGCCTCTCCGAATCGATCAGCGATGTACGCGTTGATCGACCACGCCGATTCGTACGCCAGTGAACTCACGACCGGTACACCGCCGAACTGCGTGTCGTCCGGAAACTCGGTAGGAGTATCGCCGGCGCGTACCGCTGCTGCCAGAGTCGGCGCGATCTCGCCCCAGGCCCGCGAGGAGCCGCGGTTGCCCGCGTATTCGGCGAACCCTTCCAACACCCACATCGGTGACCCGTCACGGGTTTTCGATCGGGCGGCTATGTGCATGAGTTCGTGGCGCAACACCGTTCGCCTGGTGATGTCGGTCAACCTCGAAGCCGCGGCAGGCGAGAAAACCACCCGCTGGCCGCTCACGTCGGAAGACCCGTCCGCCGTCGCATCCGCGACCGACACTGCGGCAATCGAAGCGCCGTCGTGATGGGAGCCGACCAGTGCGGTGAATTCCTCCGCCGATCCAGCCACCATGAGCACCGCTCGCTCGGACCACCATGGACCCCACAATTGCGTCGTGTTCTCGATGGCCGAGTCCACATCGGACGCCAAGGCATCGACAAACGCCTGCTGACCCGGATGCCCGATCACCAGCGCGTTACCCGCAGAATTTTCGGCGACGGCCAGCGGGCCGAAGTCCCAAGGGCCGTTCCAGGATTCGCCCGTCGTTCGGGCTCCGTCCAGCCCGACGATCGCCCCGTCAGCAAGAACCGACCACAGATCACCGCGTTTCGCGAGCGTCATGGACACGCCCTTGCGAGTGGGTAACGCGTCGACGCCGTCGAGGGCGTACCGCAACAGGACTTGCGCATTCCATACTTCGACGTCTCCGTCCGGCGCACCGGTTCGCGGCGCCGGAGTCAGGCCGCCGCTGGGAATCTCGTATCCCCAGTCGGAGAAGTCGAGCGCTCCCGCTGCGGTGGCTCGTCGAATTTCCGCTTCGAGCACACCGGGTGCGGCGGCATCGTCGACGAACTTCGCCAGCCCCGACGGATCGTCGGACATCTGCGCCGCAGCCCAGGCATCGAGAAAGGCCTGTACCTGAGCGGTTCGTTCGGCATCCTGCTCGCTGGCTGCATTTTCGTCGGAATCGGACCTGTTCGTCAGGAAGATCGTCAATCCGAGAACGAGCACCACGGCAACACCGAGTGCCACGAGAGCTGGGTACTCCCAACGGCGTTTTCGATCTGCGCCGACGTCGGGCGTCGTCATCGGTTCAGTCGGCACGGTGCCGAGTGTAGGAGAACTCGACTCGACGCTTCACGGCGGCTGGCCACACGTCGCCCGGACGCAGCAAGCCGTCAGTAACGACGCGCAGTGGAAAACTCCATGCCTGCCATCGACTGAACCTTTACCGGTACGCCGAACGTCGACGCATGCAGAATGTTTCCGTCGCCGGCGTAGATACCGACATGCGAGTTGTCGCTGTAGAAAGTCACGACGTCACCGGGCTGCAGTTGGTCCCTCGAGACCGGAACACCGCCCTGCGCCTGCGCTTGGCTCGAACGGGGCAGAGATTTCCCGATCTGCTTGTAGGCCCAGACCACCAGACCTGAGCAGTCGAACTCGTTCGGGCCGGTTGCGCCCCAGACGTACGGATCACCGATACGGGTCAGGCCTGCCTGGAGCGCCGCGGCGCCGGAACCTGGCGTCAAGTTAGCTAGAATTTTGCTGAGATCGACGTCCGGCGGGAATGGCGTACCGCTCAGTTGGTTACGCTCGGCATCGGTGAGGTTCTGGAATGCCTTGGTCACATCGGCGATCTGCGTCTGCAGTTCACTCTGCTTGCGCTGCAAGTCGTCACTGAGTGCACGGGCTTGATCGGCGGCGGTTCGAGCCTCTTCGGCCGATCGCTTCGACGCTTCCGAGGCAGCACGCGCATCGGCAGTAGCTTGGTTGAACTGGGAGACCTGCACTGCGGCGTCGTTGGAGATCACGTCGAGCGCGGACATCTGGTCGAGCAACTGCTGCGGCGAATCGCTCACCATCAAAGCGAAGAGGCGATTGGTCCGCGCACCCTGGTAATTCGCTGTGGCAATGCGGTTTACCGCCGGAGCGAACTCCGCGACGCGTGCCGAAGCCGCGTCGAGAAGGCCTTGATCGGCTGCCGATCGCGCGTCCGCATCGTTCGCGACGCCCAGCTTCGCGTCGAGATCGATCTGCGCGTTGTGCAGCGCTTCGTTGGTCTGCTCGGATACCCGGGAGAGCTCACCCAGCTTGTCGAGTGCCTCGGTCGGATTGGTGATGACGGGATCGGCACCGGCCTGCATCGAAGGCCCTGCGACGAGTCCGAACGCCAGCACTCCCACTGTCAATGCGGCGCGTACTCGACTGTTGTTTTTCGATGAAACCACGGAATGCAACTCTCCGTCTCGATGAAGCGACGTCGACCGGGACCGGTCGACGATCTGTTAGCTGGCTGTCAACTATCCACAGTACCTGTCTCGGCCGCGAAATGTCTCGGTAAGGTTACGGAACGGCATACGTTTGTGTCTACTCGCCGGTAGGCGTGTCGGGGTGAAGTACCGGCGGATTGTCGAGAAACCAAAAATGTGGGCCTCGAATCAGAAGATTCGAGGCCCACATTCGAAGATCCGGAGCTCCCCCGAGCTCCGCCGCCTTGCAGCGGCGGATCGTTCCGACTGCCTACCGGAGACAGCCGTCGAGCGTGATCAGAAATCAGTAACGGCGAGCACCGTCGTACGGCATCGAGGACACCGGTGCGAGCTTCACGGGCTGACCAGCGGTCGACGCGTGGATGACATTGCCGTTGCCGGCGTAGATGCCCGAGTGCGATCCGCCGTAGAAGGAGATCACGTCGCCGACCTGGAGATCGGACTGTGCAACGGCAACGCCGGCTGCAGCCTGGTCGTAGCTCGTGCGAGGCAGGTTCAGGCCGGCCTGCTTGTATGCCCACTGGACCAGACCGGAGCAGTCGAATGCGTCCGGGCCCGATGCGCCGTACACGTACGGGGAGCCCAGCTTGCTCTCTGCGGCGCGAACTGCCTGCTCACCAACACTGGAGATGGGAGCGGCCGGTGCGGCCGGTGCGATGTCGGTGATGCCCGGGATGACCGGCAACTGAGGAATAGAAACGCCCGGAACCTCGAAGGTGCCGACGCCGGGGATCGTGATGGGGTCTGCCGAGGCAGGTGCAGCGGTTGCAGCAAATGCACCGACTGCGAGCGCGCCGGCTACTGCCAACTGCGCTGAACGCTTGAAACTCTGTGACGCCACTTAAGGGGTGCTCCATTTCTTCCATTCATCCGCCGACCGAGTTAGCTGACGGGTTCGGGCTGGGAAGATCAGCCCTACCCGCGTGGTCTGCAGCGATCGTGCGTGCTGCACCCCAGGCGGGATTCACCCCAGTGGAAACTTGGGTTCCCGGTTCGGGTTCCTCGCGGAGATCCCGATTAGGCGGTTCCTGACGATGCCGGTCCTGTTTGGTCCGGCAAGACTTCGTTAGGTCTCAGGAAGGTTACGAAATGATCGCGACGATGTCGACCGCTTCGTGACAATCGCGCCTGATTCGCCGGAAATCGTGCTGCCGCGCCCGCGATACTCCCAACGGGTCACGAAGAGATAACAACAGGTCTGTTCGGCGAGGCTCACCTGGCCCGCAAACCTGCGCTTGGTACCCACTGGCAAGGGTCACCAAACCCGACAATCCGATCTTCCATGCAGTTCAACGCCGATTACTTGAAACTAGAACCTGTTTCGATCAATCCAGCATTTTCGGCGGCTGATCGTCGTAGCAACAACCTCACGAATCGCCCTACCGGCAAGTAGGTGCGAGGCCGCATTCGCGAGTTCCCACCGCAAGTGTGATCCTCGTCTCTCATACTTTTGTCGGGGGTCAATCCGCTGCTTTCCCAATGGAAGTCGGAGTGAGCCGGATTCCGCGTCAGCACTCGCCAATTCCTGTCGGGGGGTCCTTCTACTGTCTGCGATGTGAGTCCCGCCTCGGCCCGAGAATTTCCGTCTCCGCCCCCGTTCTCCGACGGGGAGAAATTCGACGTCGGGCGGCAACTGAGCTTCGACGAGTTGGACACACCGCTGAGCGAGACAACGTTTGTCGTCGTCGACCTCGAGACCACAGGTGGAAGCGCCGACCAGGACTCCATCACCGAGATCGGCGCCGTCAAGATCCGGGGCGGCGAGGTCCTCGGTGAAATGGCCACACTCGTCGACCCCGGCCGGTCGATTCCGCCGTACATCGTCGAGCTGACCGGAATCACCACGGCCATGCTGATCGGCGCACCGCCGATCGAGCGTGTCCTGCCTGCATTTCTCGAGTTCGCCGAGGGCGCGGTGCTGGTGGCACACAACGCGCCGTTCGACATCGGCTTCCTCAAAGCAGCGGCGTCACGCAGCGCACGCCCGTGGCCGGCATTCCGTGTCCTGTGCACCGTCAAACTCGCCCGACGGGTACTCACACGCGACGAAGCACCTTCGGTGAAGCTCTCCGCACTCGCCCATCTCTTCCAAGTGACCACCCAGCCGACGCACCGGGCTCTCGACGACGCGCGTGCGACCGTCGACGTCCTCCACGGACTGATCGACAGGGTCGGGAACCAGGGCGTCCACAGTTACAGCGAACTCATCGACTACCTGCCCAATATTTCCTCGCATCAACGGGCCAAACGGTCCTTTGCCGCCGACCTGCCGAGAAGCCCCGGCGTCTACCTTTTCCGAGGTCCTTCGGACGAAGCCCTCTATATAGGAACTGCTACCGATCTACGACGCCGCGTCCGCAACTACTTCACCGGTTCGGAGACGCGCGGCCGTATGAAGGAAATGGTCGCGCTGGCCACTCGCGTCGACCACGTCCAGTGCGCGCATGCTTTGGAAGCCGGGGTCCGCGAACTGCGCCTGCTGAGCGCGCATGCGCCGCCGTACAACCGCCGCTCCAAGTTTCCCAAGCGCGGTTGGTGGATCACCATCACGGACGAGGCATTCCCGAGATTGTCCGTGGTTCGCACGCCGACGGCCGATTCCATCGGCCCGTTCACCTCTCGCGCCGATGCAGTAGACGTCGCCGAAACGGTCGCAGAGTTCAGTCGTCTACGCACCTGCACCAAGCGACTGGGGCGCGGCGCCGTCCACGGCCCTGACTGCCCCGCTCGCGAATTGGGAGCGTGTCCGGCCTCCTGGGCCCCGGAAATCACTGCAGAGGACTACGCGGCGGCCCCTGAGGCTGTGCGTGGTTTCTTCCGGGGGACCAACGACGCTCCTCTCCAAAAGATGCAGGCGCGGATCGACGAGCTGTCCGCACACGCGTTGTTCGAGAATGCTGCTCGTCTGCGTGACCGAACCGTCGCAGTCGCTACCGCAGTGCGGCGAACACAGCGGCTCGCCGCAGTCGCGGCGATCGAACAACTCGTTCTCGCCCGCCCCACGGGGGACGGCGGCTGGGAGCTGTCCGTGATCCGATCCGGACGGCTCGCCTCCGCGGGACTCGCCGGGCGCGGAACACACCCGATGCCCGTCGTCGACGCCATCACAGCAGCCGCCGAAACCGTGTTGCCGGACGACGCCCCGTTTCGCGGCGCCTCGCCCGAAGAACTGGGACTGATCGCCAGATGGCTCGGATCGGACGGTGTCCGAATCGTGTCGGCGACATCCGGCTACGTCGAACCGGTGGGCGGCGCCGGCAAGTGGGAAGCCTGGTGCCGACTCGCGCGAGCCGGTACCGAATCCGAACATCGATGACGTAACGGCGGGGCGGCACCCCTAAGCTCGATCGAAACCACCGGGTCATCACAACCCGCCGGGAAATCGAGGAGAGAAATGATCAACGCCATCGTCATGATTCACGCCGAGTCCGCCCGGATCCCGGAAACCGCTCAGGCCGTCGCCGACCTGTCCGGAGTGACCGAGGTCTACTCGTGCGCAGGTGACGTCGACTTGATCGCCATCGTGAAAGTACGTGACCACGCCCAGATCGCCGACGTGGTCACCGGAGGAATCAACAAGGTGCCCGGTGTTCTCCGAACCGCCACACACATTGCATTCCAGTCGTTCTCCAGCGCTGACGTCGAAGCCGGTTTCTCTCTGGGCGAGTAGCCCGTCGACCGAGCCTGATCGACGCCTCTTCGACTGACGTCGATCAGGCTTGGTCAGCCAGATCGGCGGTGAGTGCCGCCCACTTGTGAAGCAGTTCAGCGCCCGCGCCGCTGTCGATCGCGGCAGCGGCGGCGTCCATCCCGGCAGAGATCGCACCCTCGAGGTCGTCGCCGACACCGTTGAATGCCGCGATGGCTGCTCCCGCATTCAGCAAGACCGCGTCCCGGACGGGGCCCTTCTGCCCGGAGAGCAGCGTTCGCGCGACCGTGGCGTTGACTTCGGCGTCTCCTCCGCGCAACTCCTCGAGAGGAACGCGGTCGATTCCGAGATCACGCGGATCCAGCGTGACGGTTCGCACACTTCCGCCGCCGACGATGTGGACCGTCGAAGTCGTGGAGGTGGTCAGCTCGTCGAGTCCGTCGTCTCCGCGCACCACCAATGCCGAATTGCCGCGCTGCGCAAGTACTCCCGCGACAACCGAGATCAGCTTCGGAAATGCGCACCCGATCAGGCCGGCGCGCGGGCGAGCCGGATTGGTCAGTGGACCGAGCACGTTGAACGCCGTCGGGATGCCGATTTCCTTGCGGGGCACCGCTGCAAAGCGCAGTGCGGGATGAAAGACCGGCGCGAAGCAGAAGCCGATGCCGACCTCTTCGACGCACCTCGCCACCTGCTCCGGCCCGAGGTTGATGCGAACGCCGAGCGCCTCGAGCACGTCGGCTCCGCCGCTCTTGGACGAAGCAGCGCGGTTGCCGTGCTTGACAACTCGCACACCGGACGCGGCAACCACGATCGAGGCCATCGTCGAGATGTTGACGGTGTTGGAGCGGTCACCGCCCGTACCGACGATGTCGACGACGTCGGAATCGACCGGCACGCGCCGGGAGTGTTCGAGCATCGCGGCAGCGAGCCCTTCCAACTCCGCAGGAGTTTCGCCCTTCATCTTCAGCCCGACGCCGAAAGCTGCGATCTGAGCGGAAGTGGCGTTGTCCGACATGATCTCGCCCATCGCCCAACGGGAGTCCGCCTCCGACAAGTCACTGCCGTCCGTGAGCAAACCGAGAATCATCGGCCAGGACCGCACCACTGCACTCGAATCGACGTTCACGGCGTTGGATGCGTCGGTGCCGGCCATAGTGCCTTGGTCCCCTGTCGTTCATGTGGGCTGGATTTCGTGCTGTCTTTACGTGCTGTCTCTGACCCTCGCAGCCTAGTCAGTGAGGTAGCGAGGACACCGAATAGGGCCGCTCAGGACTTTCGGCGGCCGCGCTTGGGTGTCGCCTCCGCAAGGGGTGGGGGCTGAAGCGCATCCCACCCGGCTACCGAACCACCCAGTCGCTGGGCCAGACCGGCCATTCGTGATCGCTCCTGGGAGCAATGCAGGGCGTCCAGCACCTGGACACGCTCGAAGATGACGCGAACCGAATTCTCGACCGCCTGAGCCACGTCCTCGGGCCGACTCACGCCTCGCACATAGCCGTCCTGGGCGACGATGTTCTCGGCATCGACAACCGCACCCTCCGGCAGGTCCAGATGGTGCCGCAGAACCACTTCGGACTCCGCCCGGAACTTCGGCTCGGTGGAGCCGGCACGTTCGAGAGCGGTCGAACTCGCCTCGGCGTCGTCGAAGCCCTCGGCGACGACGACCAGATCCGACCGCCCCGCGTCGAGCGGCGTCGGAATCTTTGTGCCGAAAATTCTCAGGAACCACGGTCTACTCTTGTGTGTAGCTGCCATCGCGCCAGCATATTCCGACCACGCCACCAGCGCGTTCGCCGCCCGATCCCGCGAACTCGAGCCGAGCGACGCGCCGATGGTGGACCCGAGTGGTCGTCTCTTACGACGAAGCGTCATACTTCTGTCTGTGACGAGCGCAGTAGGGACTTCAGGATCGGCAATCACCCAACGCGTGCACTCGCTGAACCGGCCGAATATGGTCAGCGTTGGCACCATCGTGTGGTTGTCAAGTGAGCTCATGTTCTTCGCAGGGCTCTTTGCCATGTACTTCGTGGCACGAGCTCAGGCGAACGGAAATTGGCCGCCGGAGCCAACCGAATTGAACCTGTATCTGGCCGTGCCGGTGACCTTGGTGCTGATCGCATCTTCGTTCACCTGCCAGATGGGTGTCTTCGCGGCTGAGCGTGGCGACGTCTTCGGACTTCGTCGCTGGTACACCATCACCTTGATCATGGGGGCGTTCTTCGTCTCCGGCCAGGGTTACGAGTACTACCACCTTGTGCACGAGGGCACCACGATTTCGAGCAGCGTGTACGGCTCGGTGTTCTACATGACCACCGGCTTCCACGGTTTGCACGTCATCGGCGGTCTCATCGCCTTCGTCTTCTTGATCGCACGTACCCGGGTCAGCAAGTTCACGCCCGCCCAGGCCACCGCCGCGATCGTTGTTTCGTACTACTGGCACTTTGTCGACATCGTGTGGATCGCGCTGTTTGCCACGATTTATTTCATCCGTTAATCAGCTGTACGCCCCAGGCAGCCCCTGACGTCCAGTTCCGTCCCGACATACCAAAGGGATACAGATGAGTTCATCCCCCCCTCCCGCATCCGATAACTCAGCGAATGCCGCGAAGTCGCGTCGCCAGCGGAAAATCCGCCGGCGCGTTACCGGCGCGCTCGTATTGATGATGGGATTGATCAGCGCAGGTTTCCTCGCTTCGGCGTTGACACCAGCTCCGCAGGTTGCGACCGCCAGTGACGATTCAGCAGCCCTGATTCGTGAAGGCAAGCAGCTCTACGACACGTCATGCATCACGTGCCACGGCGCGAACTTGCAGGGCGTGCAGGACCGCGGTCCCAGCCTCATCGGCGTCGGCGAAGCAGCCGTGTACTTCCAGGTCTCCTCTGGTCGTATGCCCGCAGCTCGCAACGAGGCCCAGGCTGCACGCAAGGACCCCAAGTTCGATGCTGCGCAGACCGACGCCCTCGGCGCTTTCATCCAGGCCAACGGCGGCGGCCCGACGCTCATCCGCGACGAGAACGGCGAAATCGCCCAGTCCTCGCTGCGCGGTGGCGACATCGGACGCGGCAGTGAGCTCTTCCGGCTCAACTGCGCTTCCTGCCACAACTTCACCGGCCGCGGCGGCGCACTGTCCTCGGGCAAGTACGCCCCGGTCCTGGATCCGGCCAGCGAGCAGCAGATCTACGCTGCCATGGTTACCGGCCCCCAGAACATGCCGAAGTTCTCGGATCGTCAGCTGACGATCGAGGAGAAGAAGGACATCATCGCCTACGTCAAGTCGTCGGACGAGTCGAAGGACCCCGGTGGGTACGGGCTCGGTGGCCTCGGTCCGGCCTCTGAGGGTCTCGCCATGTGGGCCGTCGGAATCATCGCTGTCGTCGGTGCAGCATTGTGGATCGGAGCAAGGTCATGAGCGACGCTGGCCAGCATGGCGGCGATACGCCTAAGAAGTACACAGATGAAGAGCTCGACGCGATGTCACGCGACGACCTGGTCAAGCTGGGTACCAATCTCGATGGCGTCGACGTCGTCTACCGCCGTGATCGTTGGTCGGTAAAGGGCACCAGGGCGGAGAAGCGCGCAGAGCGCAACGTCGCCTTCTGGTTCGGCCTCGCCGGCGTTTCGGCGATCGCGTTCATCGCGATCTACCTGTTCTGGCCCTGGGAGTACGCCGGTGCCGGTGACGAGAACTACGGCAAGTACAGCCTGTACACCCCGCTGATCGGCCTGACCATGGGTCTGGCGATCCTCGGCGTCGGTATCGGTGCCGTTCAGTTCACGAAGAAGTTCATCCCCGAAGAGGTTTCGATCCAGGATCGCCACGACGGTGGTTCCACAGAGGTCGATCGTCGCACGATCGTTGCCGAACTCGGTGACACCCTCGATACGTCCACCCTCCCCCGCCGCAAGGCCATCAAGCGCAGCTTGATGTTCGGTGGTGGCGCACTCGGCGTCATGATGGTCATGCCTCTCGGCGGACTCATCAAGAACCCGTGGGCCAAGGGCGACGACTCACCCCTGTGGGTGTCCGGCTGGACCCCCAACTACCCGGGCGAGACCATCTACCTGCGTCGTGACACCGGCCGTCCCGAGGACATCGTCCTCGTTCGCCCGGAAGATCTCGATGCCGGATCGATGGAAACGGTCTTCCCGTTCCGCGAGTCCGACCGTGGCGACGAGCATGCTCTGCTCGCAGCACTGCGCGGCATTCGCAACTCGGTGATGCTCATCCGCCTGCGCACGGAAGACACCGCGCGTGTCACCAAGCGCAAGGGCCAGGAAAGCTTCAACTACGGCGACTACTTCGCCTACTCGAAGATCTGCACCCACCTGGGTTGCCCCACCTCGCTCTACGAACAGCAGAGCAACCGTATTCTGTGCCCCTGCCACCAGTCGCAGTTCGACGCACTGACCTACGGCAAGCCGATCTTCGGTCCCGCTGCTCGCGCACTTCCGCAGTTGCCTATTACAGTGAACGAAGAGGGCTTCCTGGTCGCCGACGGTGACTTCATCGAAGCACTCGGCCCGGCATTTTGGGAGCGTCGACCGTGACCACAACAACAACCAAACCGTCCAAGATCAGCGCGGCAGCGGCTGGACAAGCGGAGGCTATGGACTCCCGCTACCACCTCGCTGCAGGCATGCGCAGGCAGATCAACAAGGTCTTCCCGACGCACTGGTCCTTCATGCTCGGCGAGATCGCGCTCTACAGCTTCGTGATCCTGCTGATCTCCGGTGTGTTCCTGACGCTGTTCTTCGATCCGTCGATGGCACACGTCGTCTACCAGGGCGCATACCAGCCGCTACGCGGTGTGACGATGTCTCGCGCCTACGAGACGACCCTGAACATCTCCTTCGAGGTGCGCGGCGGTCTCTTCGTTCGCCAGATTCACCACTGGGCTGCACTGATGTTCGCGGCGTCGATCATCGTTCACCTCGCTCGCATCTTCTTCACCGGCGCATTCCGTCGCCCGCGCGAAGCGAACTGGGTCATCGGCTGCCTGCTGCTCATCCTGGCGATGTTCGAAGGCTTCTTCGGTTACACCATCCCCGACGACCTGCTCTCGGGCACCGGCCTCCGCGCCGCCTTCGGTGGTATCACGATGAGTATCCCGATCGTCGGTACCTGGATGCACTGGCTGATCTTCGACGGCGACTTCCCCGGCGACCTCATCATTCCGCGCCTCTACGTCGCGCACGTGCTGCTGTTCCCGGGCATCATCTTGGCCCTGATCGCCGGCCACCTCGCGTTGGTCTGGTACCAGAAGCACACGCAGTTCCCCGGCCCCGGCCGTACGGAACAGAACGTCGTCGGCGTTCGTATTCTCCCGGTCTTCGCGATGAAGGGTGGCGCGTTCTTCGCCATGACCTTCGGCGTGCTCGCACTGCTCGGCGGTCTGTTCCAGATCAACCCCGTGTGGAACATCGGTCCGTACAACCCGTCTCAGGTCTCGGCTGGTTCCCAGCCCGATATCTACATGATGTGGACGGACGGCCTTGCTCGACTGTGGCCGGCGTGGGAGATCTACCTGTTCAACCGCTACACGATCCCCGCTGTGTTCGCCGTCGCCCTGATCATGGGTCTCGTGTTCGCACTGTTGATCGCGTACCCGTGGATCGAGAAGCGCCTCACCGGAGACGACGCTCACCACAACATCCTGCAGCGCCCGCGCGACGTGCCGGTCCGTACCGCTATCGGTGCAATGTCCATCGCGTTCTACCTGGTGCTCACGATCTCCTGCATCAACGACATCATCGCGTACCACCTGCACATCTCGCTGAATGCAATGACGTGGATCGGCCGTATCGGCATGGTCATCCTTCCGCCCATTGCGTACTTCGTGACGTACCGGTTCTGCATCGGCCTGCAACGCAGTGACCGTGCAGTCCTCGAGCACGGCATCGAGACCGGCATCATCAAGCGGATGCCGAACGGCCAGTACATCGAGATCCACCAGCCGCTCGGCCCCGTCGACGAGCACGGACACCCGATCCCGCTCGAGTACCAGGGTGCAGCTGTCCCGAAGAAGATGAACAAGCTCGGCCTCGCCGGTAAGCCCGGTAGCGGTAGCCTCATCACCGCTGACCCGGTCGAGGAGAGCGAGGCTCTCGAAGCCGCTCATCACGAAGCTGAGCACGAGCAGCTTCAGATCCTTCTGGACTACCAGAACCGAACCAACGGCAAGACCAACGGTTCCAGTGGAGAACTCCACTAAGAACGACAGCTGACCAGTGAGGCCCCGAACCCGATTCCGGTTCGGGGCCTCACTCGTTCTCTGAGCGATTCAATTCGAAGAACCACCAGGTGTTCTGCCACTCCCCCGGTTCGCCGTATGCGGCCGGTGTGAAGGGCAGTACGCCCAATCTCAGACCTCGAAGACGGACGAATAGTGCTCGACCGTCGGGAACGGTTCGTAGAAGTGATGGAGAAGTTCTCGCCACTTCTCGTATCCCGCGGACTGACGGAACCCGATGGTGTGAGACTCCAAGTCCTCCCACTCGACGAGCAGGAGGTACCGTTCCGGTGCTTCCACGCAGCGCGAGAGCCGCAGCCTGATGAATCCGGGAACCTCGGAGATGATGGCGCGGGCCACGTCGAACGCGGACTCGAATTGCGCTGACTGCGCCGGATCGACCTGCAGGACAGCATGTTCGAGGATCATAGGCGAAGTGTTTCACGTTCTCGAGAGTCCCCACGAGGCGTTGCCGCCTGGTGAGATACTCGGACCATGACATCCCATGCGCTCGGCACCTTCGAGATCGATCTCCGCCCTGCCGATCCTGAGCTCGCCGGACGCGTCGGCCGCTTCGAGTTCGACAAGACATTCGTCGGCGGCATCGAAGGTACGTCGTCCGGCCTCATGCTGTCCGCCGGCGACCCGACACACGGTGAAGCCGGCTACGTCGCGTTGGAGGTTGTCACCGGGCAAGTCGAGGAAGCGGTGGGGTCGTTCGCCCTGCAGCGGTTCGGTCAGATGATCGACGGAACGCAGAAGCTCCTGTACGAGATCGTGCCGGGCTCCGGAACCGGCGAATTGAAGGGTATCTCGGGCACTCTCGAACTCGAGGTCGTGGACGGTCTGCACCGCTACGACCTCGAATACCTACTCCACGACTGACAGACAGCCGTTGATACTCGGCAAGCTTGTCCGCCCTACACCTGCATCAACGACAACAGAGGCGCCGCATCCGGGTGGATTTGTCGGCGCGTGTTGAAGTGAGGTGAAAAAAAGGATTAATCGGGGCGGGGTAGTAACAGTGGCATATACAAAACAGAAG
>NZ_JBHTSW010000018.1:0-103170 GCF_042794945.1 Rhodococcus sp. NPDC056506
GTGTGGGCCCCCCCCGGGTGGGCTTTTTGGTTTGGGGGGGAAACAAAAACGGCGCACGGGGGGCGAAGCCCGTTACTTGCCTTCGGGCCGGGTAAGGAATGCCAGAACGGACGCAACCCAAGCGTCGCGGGCCTCGATCATCGTCCAGTGTCCGCAGTTGGGGAAGATGTGAACTTCGCCGTTGGGGATGTCGCGCATCGGCAGGATCGCCATGTCCACGGGGCTGACGCGGTCGTCGCGTCCCCAGGTCAACAGCGTCGGCGCCTTGATCTTGTTCAGCTGCGCCCAGTACGGCACGGCGGTCGACGCAGCAGCAGCCGCGCCCATAGCTGCCATGGCCTTGCTGCTGTACATACGGCGGGCGATCTCGAGCGTCGTCGGCTCGGTGGCGAGGGCCCAACGCTCTTCGATGAGCTGCTCGGTGACAACGGCACGGTCGAAGACCATCGAATGCAACCAACGGACCAGAGCTTCGCGGGTGGGGTTGTCGGTGAACTCCATGAGGAGTTTGATGCCTTCACCGGGGCCGGGAGAGAAGGTGTTCTTGCCCATACCGCCGATGGTGACGAGCTTGCTGACCCGATGTGGCTCGTCGATCGCAACCTTGGTGGCGACGATGCCGCCCATGGAGTTACCGATCATGTGGACCGGTCCGAGGCCCAGACCGTCGAGGAACATGCCGACCGATGCCTGCGCCATCATCATCGGATGGTCGGGGCCGGGATCGCTGACGCCGAATCCGGGAAACTCGAGAACGTAGCAGTGGAAGTGCTCCGCGAAGTCCGCGAGAACGCCGCGGTAGTTACGCCAACCGGTGACTCCGGGGCCCGATCCGTGCAGCAGCAGTAGCGGCGGGCCGTCGCCGGCTTCGTGGTACCGGAGCACACCGAGATCGGTCTGCAGTTCCTTCAGGGTTCCCTCGTAGCTCAGTTCAGTCGTCATGGTCCGAACGGTGCCATCAGTACCGCTGAGCTGCTATGACTCGTCCCGATCAGCGAGACAAGTCGATCAAAATACGTCAGATCCAGTGGTCGGACGACGCTGCCAGCAGGCGATCCATCGTCTCCGCGGAGAACGTATTGGTCGGAACAGGAGGGGTTTTGCGGCCACGGCGGGGAGCGCCCAGTTCGGGGTACAGCGTGCGCGACACCTCGCGAGCCGCGTCGACTACCAGCGGAGCAACTCGCTCGAGCTGAGCGGTCCGCATGTCCCCACACAACGCGATGCTGCCGACGGGACCCTCGTGTCCGCGGATTGCCGACGCCACACAAGCGACCCCACGTGCCGACTCTCCGCGCTCGAAGGCCAGGCCCCGACGCTGACGGATCCGGTTCAGTTCCTGATGGAGCACCGCGACGTCGGTGATCGTGTTCTCGGTGCAGCGGGGAAGCGCCGACCCGAACAGAGCGTCGACACGCTCGGGGTCGATCCACGCCAGCATCGCCTTGCCTCCGGCCGTCGAATGGGCGAGTACTCGGCCGCCGACGCGGGACGGTAGCGCCGCGGCGAACCGCCCGCCGACCTTGTCGAGGTAGACACTCTCGCGCCCGTCGAGCACCGACAGATGAACAACCATGCCGGTCTGCAGGTGCAACTCGTGCAGAAGCGGCGCTGCGGCTTCGCGGATCTGGCTGTGGCCGCCGTCGCCACCACCGAGGCCGAGTGCACGGCGCCCGAGACAGTAGCCGAACGATGCGTGATCAACCCAGTCCAGTTTGACGAGCTGATCGAGAATGCGGTGGACGGTGGACCGCGGCAACTGAGTGCGGCACGCGACCTCTTCCAGCGTCAGCCGTGCGGCGCGGCCGTCGAAGGCGTCGAGAATCAGTGTCATCCGCTCGACCATCGACGGCGGCAGATCCTTCTTGGGTAGCCCGGCGGCGGTCTGGACGGTGGACAGTGTGTCGTTCATGTCAACGATGGTCATGGACGCCTCCCGAAAACTGGAATTGATTCTACCGACTATAACCCAGGTCACAGTTTCTGGAAAGTGAATCAACCTTTTCGATCCCGATCAGCGGTAATTCACCTGCCGCCGCGTGTGCGGGAGGGCTATAAACGCCCGATGCACCTGGGAATCGTCACGCCGGTCCTGATTCAGCACCCGAGCACACGTTCGGAGTGGGAGGCGAGTGCTGACATCGGTGAGATTGCCACAATTGCTGCCGCGGCGGATCAACTCGGTTTCCACCATCTGACCTGCAGTGAACACGTCGCGGTTCCAGAAGAGATCGCCACCGAACGTGGCGGAACCTACTGGGATCCGCTCGCCACCCTCGGTTTTCTCGCCGCACGTACATCACGAATCCTGCTGGCGACGCAGGTGCTGGTGCTGGGCTATCACCATCCCCTCGAGATCGCCAAGCGCTACGGAACGCTGGATCGCGTCAGCAACGGACGCCTGATACTCGGACTCGGAGTGGGGACTCTGAAACAAGAATTCGATCTCGTAAATGCTCCATTCACCGATCGAGGAGCGCGTGCCGACGACGCTTTGGCCGCCCTTCGGACATCGTTGTCGACGCCGACTCCGGAGTATCACGGCGAGTTCTACGACTACTCCGGATTTGTCGTCGAACCTCATGCCGTCCAGAAACGTGTGCCCCTGTGGATCGGCGGCCGGACCAAGAGATCGTTGCGCCGGGCCACCACACACGGCGACGGGTGGGTTCCGTTCGGGCTGAGATTCTCCGAACTGAAGGAAATGCTGGGCGCCACGACGCTCCCCGACGGATTCGACGTCGTCCTCCCTGCCGGCGCTCCGCTCGATCCCCTCGGCGATCCCGAGTCCACGCTTCGCGCCTTGACTCGCGTCCGCGACGCCGGGGCGACCATCGCCAGTTGCTCGGTCGGCGCTCGAAGCGCCGAACACTACTGCGAACAACTCGAAGAACTTCACCGAATCGCCCTCGCCGAGGGCTTCTCTTTCACCACTTCCTGATTCGCCGATAATCCAATGCAAAGGACCCACCGATGACCGACTCGACCGCCCTGATCGAATCCCTGCTCGCCCGAGTGGAATTGCTCGAGGACAAGCTCGCGATCACCGAACTGCTGACCACGTACAGCCCCGCCGTCGACAGCGGATCGGCCGACGAAGTCGCGAACCTGTGGCTCGAGGACGGTGTCTACGACGTCGACACCGGCGCGATGCACGGCCGCGGCGAACTGCGGGCCATGGTTCACAGCGCCTCTCACCAGAACTGGATCATGAACGGCGCGGCGCACATGATGACGCCCGCGCACATCCGCATCGACGGCAACAAGGCCGTCGCTACCTGCCATTCACAGTTGGTCATCAAGGATCCCGAGAACCCGACGGGATTCAAGGTCCTCCGCATCACCGCAAACCGTTGGGAGCTGATCAAGACAGACGGCGAGTGGAAGGTCGAGTTGCGCACCAACGCTCTCCTCGACGGCCGACCCGAGGCCCGCGCCCTGCTGGCAGCCGGGGTGACGGCCTAACCCCCTGTGCGCGGTTAGAGAGTCTCTGCGGTCACTAACCGCGCACAGCGGTTGAAAGTTTGGCTCCCCGAACTCTATAGTTCACATATTCGAACCGGCAGGTCCGAGTACGTGCGACCAGGAGACCGATGAGCACCAGTACGCAAGAGCCGACGACTCCGCGCCGACGACCTACGGGGAGATCCATCGCCCTGCTCGGTCCGGCGTTCGTCGCGGCCATCGCGTACGTCGATCCGGGCAACGTCGCCGCCAACCTGACTGCCGGCGCGAAGTACGGCTACCTGCTCATCTGGGTGCTGGTACTCGCCAACGCGATGGCCGTCCTGGTGCAGTATCTGTCCGCGAAACTCGGACTGGTCTCCGGCAGATCCCTGCCCGAAATGCTGGGTCAGCGCCTGCGTAAGAACAACCGTCGCGCGTTCTGGCTCCAGGCCGAGATGATGGCGATCGCAACCGACGTGGCCGAGGTCATCGGCGGCGCCATCGCACTCAACCTGCTCTTCAACGTCCCGCTCTTCGTCGGTGGGTTGATCACCGGTTGCGTGTCGATGGTGATCCTGACGATCCAAAGTCGGCGCGGACAGCGCACTTTCGAGTTCGTGGTCATGGGATTGCTGGCCATCATCACGATCGGCTTCCTGACCGGACTCGCCTTCACCGACGTCTCCGGTAGCGAAGCCGTCGCCGGACTGGTCCCCCGCTTCGAAGGAACCGAGACCGTACTGCTCGCCGCCAGCATGCTCGGCGCCACGGTCATGCCGCACGCGATCTACCTGCACTCCGCATTGGCCCGAGATCGCCACGGCCACATCAAACCTGGGCCACGATTGCAGCGACTACTCAAGGTCACGCGTTGGGATGTCGTCGTCGCGTTGATCATCGCCGGCGGCGTGAACATCGGCATGCTGCTCCTGGCCGCGTCGGCACTGCGCGGAGTACCCGGCACCGACACCATCGACGGCGCGCATGCCGCGATCGAGAATTCACTCGGCCCTGGCGTGGCCGTCGTATTCGCGATCGGACTCCTCGCCTCCGGACTCGCGTCGACCTCCGTGGGGTGCGCGGCCGGCGCCGAGATCATGCATGGCCTTCTGGCCATTCGCATTCCGGTGATCACACGCCGAATCGTCACTCTCATCCCGGCGCTGATCGTGCTCGGACTCGGCGTCGATCCGACTCTCGCACTCGTACTCAGCCAAGTGGTCTTGAGCCTGTGCATCCCCTTCGCGATCATCCCACTGGTGCGTATGACCTCGGACCCCGAACTCATGGGCGACGCGCGCAATGCCCCGCTCACGACCGTCGCGGCATGGGTTGCAGCGGGTTTGATCGTTGCGCTCAACGTCGCGCTGCTGGTTCTGACGGTGACAGGCTAGAGCACCGGAGCCACCCAACGCGTCCCTCACAAACGCGCTGGATGACTCCGGCCGGATCAGGAGGCTTGCTCGGCGAGAGTGGCCTTGGCCCAGCGATAGTCGGCCTTTCCGCTGGGAGAGCGCCTGATCGACGGCACACTGACAACAGTGCGCGGCACCTTGTACCGAGCAACGTGCGACGCGCAATGCTCACCGATCTCGGCAGCGTCCGGGACGTCGAAGCCCTCGCGGGTCGTGATTACCGCAGCGACACGCTCACCGAACTTCGCATCCGGAATTCCCGCGACCAGAGCGTCGAGCACCGCCGGGTGACTCTTGAGCGCCTGCTCGACCTCTTCCGGATACACCTTCTCCCCGCCGGTGTTGATGCACTGAGAACCACGTCCCAGCAAGACGATCGAGCCGTCGGCTTCCACGCGTCCGACGTCGCCGAGCACCGACATCCGCACCCCGTCGATCACCGGGAACGTAGCCGCGGTCTTGACCGGATCATTGAAGTAACCGACCGGCACGTGACCACTGCGAGCGATGTATCCGGTCTCGGGGGATCCCGGCTCCAGCGGCCGCATCCTTTCGTCCACGACGCGGGTCTCGTCGCGAGCGGCAATGCGCATCAGGCCGTCTTCGCCGATTTCGAGATTGCCGTCGACTCCCGACTCGGAGGAGCCGAATCCGTCGCGAATCACCAGGTTCGGAAGCATCGACTTGAGCTGCTCGCGCAGTGAGAGCGAGAACAACGCTCCGCCCGACGAAATCATTCCGACTGTACTGAGGTCGTAATCTGCTGCGTTCGACGCCAATTCGTCTGCGAGCGGACGAGCCATCGCATCTCCGACGACGGTGATGGAGACGGCCTTCTCACTCCCGGCGAGCTGCAGCGTCGACTTCGCGTCGAACCGCGCCATGAGGATTGCGTTGGCACCCATGAAGAATCCGGTGAACAGCGAGTAGGACGCCGCGCCGTGCATCAGGGGTGCGGTGCTGAGCATGTTCATCGCGGGAACGTTCGGTACCGCGGCATACAGAGCTTCGGCAGTCGTATGCGGCGGACCGAACGGATTTCCGCCGGTGAGCGCCGCGAAGTAGAAGTCTTCATGCCGCCACATGACGCCCTTGGGCATTCCCGTCGTGCCGCCGGTGTAGATGACAAACAGGTCGTCGTTGCTGCGAGGCGCGAAGTCACGAGTAGCGGGTTGCTCCGCTGCAGCGTCGGCATATCGAACGACGTCGACACCTTCGATGTCGCGGACCGCCGACTCGCCGACGACGACGACGTGTTTGATGCCCGGCACGGCCGGGAGAACCGTCTCCACGACGGGAACGAACTCCTCGTCCACGATCAGCGCTACCGACTGCGAATCGTTGTACAGGTAGGTCAGTTCGGCGTCGACGTAGCGATAGTTGACGTTGATCGGGACCGCGCGGATTTTGAGGCACCCGAGCAAACTTTCGACGAACTCGATGCTGTTGCGCATGTGCAGAGCAACGTGGTCGCCCGGCCCGACACCGACACTCGCCAGGTGGCGGGCGATGCGATTCGAGCCCTCGTCCAACTCGACGTATGTGCGACGACGCCCATCGCACACGAGTGCCGTGCGGTCCGGAATCAAATCCGAAATACCCTCGAACAGATCTGCCAAATTCAATGACACTGCTGGTGCCTTCCTTGATGTCCGGCCCGGCGAATTCGGGGCCGACCGTACTGCGTTTGCGGTGAGAACTATCCGATTTTGGCGCCGACGAATGCGGCCAGGAACTGGGCGGATTCACCCGTCGCACCACCAGAGGTCGCGAAAGCCGATCCCGCCGTGAGGATTTCCGACGGAGGTGTGGGGTGGGGACGTTTCTGGGTGTCGACAACCATGATGGCTCCGGGACAGGATCGGTGGTGACGCAAGCGCGTACGCGGTGGGATCGCCGCGTCGCCCCAAGGTGGCATGCACGGCTCGTGACCCAGATCACCGCTCCCGCTGAGTGGGACTGCCCCTCAGATGGCCAGACTTGTGTTCAAAACTAGAACTAATTCTGATTCTGTTCGAATGATTTTTTCGGAACGGCAACCGAACTCTCGACTTCAAATTAGAATGAATACTAATTTTGCCGAACTTACCGCCAGACCGGATCGAAGGAGCACGACATGACGCAATCACTGAGCTTGGAAGGCAAAGTTGCCGCCGTCACCGGCGCCGGTGCCGGCCTGGGTCGCGCCGAGGCACTCGGACTCGCCGCTGCCGGCGCAGCTGTCATCGTCAACGACATGGGTGCAGCGGCCAACGACGTGGTCGACGAGATCAAGGCCGCAGGTGGACAGGCACTCGCCATCACCGGCGACGTCTCCGACTGGTCGCTCGGCGGGCGCATCATCGAAGAAGCTGTCAAGAACTTCGGATCCTTCGACATCCTCGTCAACAATGCAGGCATCCTGCGCGACAAGATGATCTTCAACCTGACCGAATCCGATTGGGACGACGTCATCCGCGTGCACCTCAAGGGTCACGCCGCCACCTCGCACGCAGCCGCAGTCCACTGGCGCGCAGCCAGCAAGGCAGCCGACGCACCGGTCTACGGCCGCATCATCAACACCTCTTCCGAGGCCTTCCTCTTCGGCAGCGCCGGACAGCCCAACTACTCGGCGGCCAAGGCCGGTATCACCGCTCTGACGCTCTCGAGCGCATCAGGTCTCTCCCGCTACGGCGTCCGCACCAACGCGATCTGCCCCCGCGCCCGCACCGCCATGACAGCAGAAGCTTTCGGCGAGAACAACACCGGCGTAAGCGGTCTCGATCCGCTGGCACCCGAGCGCGTCGCGACCCTTGTCAGCTACCTCGCATCCCCCGATTCCGACGAGATCAACGGCCAGGTCTTCGTCGTCTACGGCAAGATGGTGGCGTTGATGGAAGCACCCAAGGTCGAAAATCGTTTCGACGCAGCCGGATCCGCGTTCACCGTCGAAGAGCTCGGTGGCCAGCTCTCGTCCTACTTCTCAGGCCGCGGACCGTACGAGACCTACGCTGCCTACAGCATCGCCGGCCTCGAAAAGATTGCCCTTGCAGTCGACGAGACCGCAACAGTTTAAGAAGCACCTACGAAGAGGAGCGTTTTCATGAGGTTGAACGGCAAGGTAGCGATCGTCACCGGCGGCGCCGGCGGAATCGGTCGTGCCATCACCCGAGTCTTCGCTCGTGAAGGCGCGAAGGTCCTGTTCGTCGACATCAACGACGAGCAGGGCCAGGCACTCGAGGAGGAACTGGCCGGGGCCGGCAAATTCCTGAACGTCGACCTCGCTGCCACAGGTTCTGCCGAGCAGATCCGTGACGCCGCGCTCGATGCTTTCGGCAAGCTCGACATCCTGGTGAACAACGCTCACGCGTCCCGTCAGGCTCCGTTGCTCGAAACCACGCAGGACATGTTCGACCTGTCCTTCAACACCGGCTTCTACCCTGTCGTCCACCTGATGCAGGCATGCCACGACGAACTCGCGAAGACCAAGGGTTCGGTCGTCAACTTCGCGTCGGGCTCCGGCCTGGACGGCATGCCCACCCAGACGTCCTACGCGGCAGCCAAGGAAGCTGTGCGAGGCCTGACTCGCGTAGTCGCCAACGAGTGGGCGCCAGAGGGCATTCGGGTCAACGTTGTCTGCCCGTTCGCCGCCACCGAAGGCGTCGTCAAGTGGCAGGAAGCCTTCCCCGAGCGCGCAGCCGCATCCGTCGCCAAGGTACCTCTCGGACGCATCGGTGATCCCGAAACCGACATCGCTCCCGTCGTGGTGTTCCTGGCGAGCGAGGACTCCAAGTACATGACAGGTCAGACGCTGATGGCCGACGGCGGCAGCATCAAACTGCGCTGAGCGAAGCTCCTCACCGGCTGAGTCGAAGGTCTTCTCGGTGGGCTCAGCTCACCGAGAAGAGCTTGGCAGCGTTGTCGTGCACAACGGCTCGCAGCCACTCGTCACCGAGATCGAAGCGCGTAACCGCCTGCAAGGCGGTGAGATACGGGTACGGAATGTTCGGGAAGTCGCTACCGAACAGAATCCGGTCCTGCATGTCGACGAGCCGAGAGACATCGGCCTTCGGGAAGGCGCACTGCTCTTCCGTGAAGTCGGTGAACGCCATGGTCGTATCCAGGTGGACGTTGCCGTAAGCCTCTGCAAGATCGAGGAATTCGCTGTACTCGGGCATCCCCATGTGCGCGACGATCAACGGCAGGCGCGGGTACCGTGCCAGCAGCGAAGCGATGCGATCGGGTCCCGTGTACTCCCCCGGAGCCGGTCCCGAACCACAGTGAATCACGATGGGCGTCTCGGAGTCCTCGAGCTGACCCCAGACCTTGTCGAGCAGAGGATCGTTCGGATCGTAATTGCCGACCTGGATGTGGGACTTGAAGATTCGCGCCCCGGACTCCAACGCCTTCCCTACGTACGACGCCGCCGACTCCTCGGGATAGAACGTGGCCGTGTGCAGGCAATCAGGTGTTTGCGCGGCAAATTCGACGGCCCACTGGTTGAGCCATTCGGCCATCGCGTGCTTGTGGGGGTAGATCATCGACGTGAAAGCCCGGACGCCGAACTCGCGGAGACGGTGTACCCGTTCTTCCTCGGCAAGTCGGTAGGCGATGGGCCACGGTCGACCGATCATCGGTCCCGCGGAATCGAAGTAGCCCCACACCTTGTCCATGACGCTCTTCGGCATGAAATGGGTATGGACGTCGATCACACCCGGAACACCCAAATCGCGCCAGAAAGCCCGAACCTCGGCAATCTCTTCCGGTCCGGTCGATGGGACCTCTTCGGTACACACGTCTGACACCCCTTTCGTTCGCTCGACCATACCGAGTGCCGTCGCGCTCACCGGGACAGGTCGTTGACGGCCTGACCCGAGCACCCGAATGTGAACCCATATTGCCGATCACTGTTGGAGGTTGAATGTCTCAGACCGAGTCCGAAGTGGAGTCGATCAGTGCCGTCGAGGAACTGCTCGCCATCGAGGAAATCAAGCGTGTCTTCGCCGCGCGCCTACGCTGTATGGACACCAAGCAGTGGCACGTCTACCCAACCCTGCACACCGCAGACGTCGTCAGCGAGACGTGGGGCGGACTCCCGACAGACAAGCAACCCAAGACCGGTGACACCTCGAACCAGGTAGTGGGAATCGACAAGCTCACCGCAGCAATTCGGAACATGCTCGACGGCGACATCCCCCTCACCACAGCGCACCACGCACACACCCCCGAAATTGTGCTCACCTCACCCACCACCGCAACTGGTATCTGGGCGATGGAGGACATGTTGTGGTGGAACGACGGCGAGAAAGAGCTGCATCTGCACGGCTACGGCCACTACCACGAGGAATACCGCAAAGAAGACGGCAAGTGGCTGATCAGCTACCGAACCCTCACCAGGCTCCGTGTCGACCAGGACCCCGGATTCTTCCGATTCATGAAAGCGCTGTGACGAAGTGACCAACCCGCTGTTCCAACCGCTCCGCATCCGTTCGCTCGAACTGTCCAACCGAATAGTCATGTCGCCGATGACGCGCACGTACTCCATCGAGGGCGTGCCCGGCCGCGACGTTGCCGACTACTACCGCCGACGCGCTGAGGGCGGCACCGGGTTGATCGTCACCGAAGGCGTCGCGATCGATCACGAGACTGCTGTCGATCACGCCAACGTCCCCAACCTCCACACCCCCGCTGCGCAGGCTGGATGGCGCAAGGTCGTCGACGACGTGCACGCTGCGGGCGGCAAGATCGTGCCTCAGCTCTGGCACGTCGGACCGCTGTGGGGCGCGATGACGCAGATGGACCCGTCACTCAAGCCGATGCGCCCCTCCGGTGAATGGGGCCCGCTCGGCGTCACCTCGTACTCCGCTGCCTACGTCGAGCGCGCGCAGGCTAGCACCGAGGCGATGACCGAGCAGGACATCCAGGACGTCATCGACGCCTATGTCCGCAGCGCGAAGCACGCTGTCGAACTCGGCTTCGACGGTATCGCGATCCACGGCGGTCACGGCTACCTCCTCGATTCCTTCTTCTGGGAGGGCACCAACCAGCGCAATGACGCGTGGGGCGGCGACCTGGAGCGTCGTACCAAGTTCCCGGCCGCCGTCGTCGCTGCAATCCGCGCGGCAATCGGCCCGGATCTGCCGATCATCTACCGTTTCTCGCAGCACAAGCAGCAGGATTTCACCGCGAAGATCGCGGAAACTCCCGAGGAGTTGGGTGTCATCCTGGGCGCGCTGGTCGACGCCGGAGTGGACGTCCTCGACGCCAGCATCAGGCGTTTCGACGTCCCGGCCTTCGAAGGCAGCGACCTCTCACTGGCCGGTTGGGCAAAGAAGCTGACCGGTGCCGTCACGATGGCCGTCGGTAGCGTCGGGATCGGAAAGTCACTGCGCGACAGTCGCATCGAAGGCGTCGCACCTGTCGTGGACAACATCCCGCAACTCGAGGAGCGCATCGGCAGTGGTGAGTTCGATCTGATCGCGATCGGCCGTCTCCATCTCGCCGATCCTGCGTTGGCGACGACCCTGCGCGCGGGCGGTCCGCTGCCGGCTTTCGATCGAGCGGTGCATGAGGGCAGCTTGATCTAGGGGCTCCGGCCCTGTGTTGATCTAGGGGCTCCGCCCCTGTGCGCCTTTCCGGTAGTTCGCACTACCAAGAAGGCGCACAGGGCCGAAGGCCTTTATGTTCGACTTATGACTACTTTCAACGCCTGGGTCGCCCGCGACAGCGACGGCTCCATCGACTTCGCCCCCGAAACCGTCGACGAATCCTTCCTCCCTGCAGGTGAGGTCACCATTCGTGTCGAATATTCGAGCGTCAACTACAAAGACGCCCTCGCGGTCACCCCGAAGGGCGGGGTGGTTCGCGACTACCCGATCGTCCCCGGTATCGACGTTGCCGGCGAGGTCATTGCCTCCGAGTCCGACGCGTTCGCCCCCGGCGACAAGGTGGTGGCCCACGGATACGAGATCGGGACCGCCCGCAACGGCGGCTACGCGGAGATCGCCAGGCTGCCTGCCGAGTGGGTGGTGAAGCTCGACGGCATCTCCACTGCCGACGCTGCTGCAATCGGCACGGCTGGATTCACCGCCGCCATGAGTGTCCAAGCGATTCTGGCCAGCGGAGTGAAGCCCGCCGACGGTCCGGTACTGGTGACCGGCGCGAGCGGCGGCGTCGGCACCGTCAGCGTCGACCTTCTGGCAAGCGCAGGCTTCGACGTGGTCGCCTCCAGTGGCAAGCCCGGTGCGGCAGACCTTCTGACGTCTCTCGGTGCGTCTTCGGTGATCGGCCGGCTCCCCGAGGATCCCGACGCCAAGCCCCGTCCGCTCGGGAAATCCCAGTGGGCGGCGGCCGTCGACTGCGTCGGCGGAAAGACCCTCGCCCACGTACTGAGCACGATCAACTACGGCGGTGTTGTCGCTGCCAGCGGATTGACCGGTGGCGCCGCGCTGCCTACGACCGTGCTGCCGTTCATTCTCCGCGGAGTCTCACTGCTGGGTATGGACTCGGTACTAATGCCGATCGAACCCCGTCGTGCACTGTGGGCACGTCTGGGCTCCGACCTTGCGCCACGTCATCTGAAGGAAATCACGAACCTCGTTGCCGTCCGCGACGTCGTCTCGGTGATCGATCAGGTACGCGAGGGCAAGTACACGGGCCGGGCGCTCGTTCAGGTTGCCGACGGTTTCTGAACCGCTCAGAAAAGCGTGAACAGATCTGCCGGTTCTTCGGCCGTCGTGGACTTCTCTTTGTACGAGGAGTTCACGACGGTCGGTTCCTTCTTCACCGGCGCCGCAAGCGGGACCGACGCGATGTCCCCCGAGACGATGGCGCGTGCGGCTTCGCCGGCCAACTTGTCGGCCATCTCGTTGTAGTGGTTGCCGACGTGCCCGCGCACCCAGCGAAAGCGCACCGGTCCGACACGGTCGGTGATGGCTCGGTCGATGCTCTGCACCAGTTCCAGATTCTTGACCGCCCCGCCGCTCGCGGTCTTCCATCCCTTGCGCTTCCAACTCGGCAGCCATTCCGACGCGCACTTGATGGCGTACTGCGAGTCGGATTCGATGAGCAGTGGATCCCCACCCGGATGCGCGACGACAGCCTCGAAGAGGGCACGCAACTCGGCAATCTGGTTGGTGCCGGACGCTTCTCCGCCGGACATGCTCGGACCCTCGTGATTGACCCACGCCCAGCCGATAGCCCCACCGGGGTTTCGCAGACAGGATCCGTCGGTGCTCACGATGATCATGGCTCGGACAATACGTTGCGCCACCGACACACGCCTTAACGGAGGATGGACGGTGGCGATACGCTGACCTCGATGACGCCGCTATCTCCGGCCGACGAAGTCACGGTGACTTCTCAGCGACCACTCGATGCCGCGCTGACGCTCAGCCCGCATCAGCGCGGACCCGGCGACCCCGCACATCGGCGGTCCGCCGACGGAGCGATCTGGCGAGTTTCCCGCCAACTTTCGGGTCCTGTGACCTACCGCATCACGCAGTCGGATCGGCACACGGTCCGCGTGCAGGCGTGGGGTCCCGGTGCCACGGAATTACTGAAAGGCGCCGAAGCGCTGCTCGGCCTCGACGACGAAGCCGAAGATTTTGCCCCCGAACATCCCAAGCTCGCCGAAGCCCATCGACGCTTCCCTCATCTGCGCATCGGCCGCACCGGACGCGTCATGGAGGCTCTCGTACCAGCGATCCTCGAGCAACGAGTTCACGGCATCGACGCGTTTGCCGCGTGGCGCCGCCTGTTGACCAAGTTCGGTGAGCGCCCACCCGGCCCCGCGCCCGACGGAATGCGCGTTCCACTCACCACGGACCAATGGCGTCGAATGCCGTCGTGGGAGTTCCATCGCGCGAACGTCGATCCCGCGAGGTCCAAGACGATCGTTCAGTGCGCTCGCGTCGCCGACCGCCTCGAGCAGGCATCCACGTTCTCCAGAGCGGAAGCGACCAAACGATTGCGAGCGGTCCCCGGCGTCGGGATCTGGACTGCCGCCGAAGTGGCGCAGCGTGCCTTCGGCGATTCCGACGCACTCTCGGTCGGTGACTATCACCTCGCCGCGGTCGTCGGGTGGTCGCTGCTGGGTGAACCGATCGACGACGCCCAGATGGTGCAGTACCTCGCTCCCCTCCAACCGCATCGATACCGCGCTGTACGACTGCTGCAGGTCAGCGGTCAAGCAGTCAAACCCAAGTTCGGTCCGCGAACAGCCGTTGCCGACCACCGCTGGCACTGAGCACCAGGAGATAAAAAATGTCGACCCGATACGCACACATCGCCTTCTCACCCGCTGCGGTGGAGCGTCAGCGGTCGACCGGTAGCTTCACCGTCTACGGTTCGAAACTCGATCAGCCCGACGAAGGCCCGATGGAATTCGATTTCCGCGCTCAGGGATTCGTGAAATCCGTGGATTCCTTCTTCATGTCCACGGTGACGCCCGACGGTTGGCCGTACGTCCAACATCGCGGCGGCCCGCGCGGATTCCTGCATGTGTTGGGTCCGAATCGAATCGGATTCGCCGATCTGCCCGGCAATCAGCAATTCGTGACACTCGGCAATCTGGAAGAGAACAATCGCATCTCGCTGTTCGTCATCGACTACCCGACGCGGACCAGATTGAAGATCTACGGGCGCGCGCAGGTGATCGAAGCGGATCAGGACCCCGAACTGCTGCAACAACTCTTGCAGGTTCCCGGCGGCACGATGACGGCAAAAGCTCAGCGCTCCATCGTCATCGACGTCGAAGCGTTCGACTGGAACTGCAGTCGAAACATCACGCCTCGCTTCGACAAGGAACGCATGGACGAATCCCTCGCTCTGGCACGCCAACCCTTGCAAGCCGAGGTCGATCGCCTTACTGCCGAGGTCGAAGAACTGCGCGCTCGCTTGTCGAAAAACGAATGAGACTAGGCGGTTTCAGGGCACCCGGAGTCGGGTAGCCACCAAACACGGCCCGTCGCGCGAAGACGACGGGTCCCGTTGTGCCCGAGGAGGTCCGCACGATCGATCCTGACGGTGGAGTTCAGGCTGACGAACTGCACCGCCACCATTCACGACCGGTTCCACACAGACAGATTGGCCGTCCCCATGAAACTGTCCCGAACTCTCACGATGTCCGTTCTCGTTGTCGCCGCTGTCGGCGCCGGAGCCGGCACTGCCGTCGCAGCGCCCCCGAATGCGGGCTTCGATCCGTCCCAACCCCTGTTCACCCCGACCGCCGAGTCGAACAGCCAGGCGGCGTTGATGCTCTTCCCCGGAAACGATCCAAAGCAGGCCGCGTTCGACACCATGGCCAACGAGGTCAATACCGGCTGGAACAACGGTGGCCTGCAGTCGACGCTGATCGGGGCCAACCTAGGCGTCGGAATCGGCTGCCTGTCGATCTTCCCGAACTTCATCGCCGGCTGCATTGTCGGTGGAGTCATCGGCACGGTTGCCGGAGTCGGCGCAGGAATCACCAACGGAAACCCGAACGCTGCACCGGCCGTCGAGAAATTCTTCGCGACTCCTTGAGAGCCGCTCAGCTGTGCGTGTGCCCGGGGGTGTGTGACTCCTCGTGAAAATGCGTGGCGCCGATCGAATGCAGTAACTGGTGAACGGTGTCGTCTGCCAGTTGGTATCGCATCGATCGGCCGTCGCGCGTCGCGCTCACCCATCCCTGGCTACGCAGCAGTCGCAGCGCATGTGAGACGGCTGTGCCGCTCATCCCCAGCGCCACGGACAGATCCGTGACGCAGATACCCGGTGCGTGGTGAAGGCAGAGCAGCAGACGCAGACGGTTGGCGTCGGAGAGCAGTTCGAAGCGACCGGACCAACTGGTGACGTCCAAACCCTCGAGTGCAGCCCTGGCGCGACGAACATCCTCGATGCTCAGCGCGCCGCTGGTGTCTGCTGCACCTGCATTCGTCAACCGACTGCCTCCGTAGAACTTCCGATCCCCCGCCGCAAGTGTACCCAGAAGCGCGACCTGGTCAGGCAGACTCCACCACGGCCGCCATGCCCTGGCCACCGCCGATGCACATGGTCAACAGCGCTTTTCCGCCGCCGCGACGGCTGAGTTCGTGAAGGGCCGTCGTCGCCATGCGCGCACCCGTCGCTCCCACCGGGTGCCCGAGCGAGATGCCGGAACCGTTGACGTTCAGGCGATCGACGTCCTCGAAACCCCATTCCTTCACGACACCGAGAACCTGGCACGCAAACGCTTCGTTGAGTTCGACCAGCTCGAAGTCGGCGAAGCCTGCACCCGTCCTGGCAAACAATTTCGAGACGGCGGCGACCGGCCCGAGACCCATCAGCGCCGGTTCACAACCGGCCGCGGCCCAGCTGTCGAGGAACCCGATGGGCTCCAGCCCCAGTTCGTCCAGACGATCCTCGGCGACCACCAACATCGCTGCGGCAGCGTCATTCTGTTGGCTGGCGTTACCGGCGGTCACGACGCCACCCTCGGTTACCGCACGCAGCCGTGCCAGAGTTTCGAGTGAGGTGTCCGAACGGATCCCTTCGTCAGCACGGAACTGTGTGACCTTCCCTTTTCGATCCTTCAGTTCGACGGTGACGATTTCGGCGTCGAACCGGCCGGAATCTCTTGCCAGTGTTGCTTTTCGGTGACTGTCGACGGCAAACGCGTCCGACTCTTCCCGACTGATCCCGCAGCGTGTCGCGACGTTCTCGGCCGTTTCGATCATTCCGCTGATCCGGCCGAAACGCCACTCGGGTTGCGAGCGCTCGCGACCACGATCGAGGCGGTCGAACAGTTGCAGCCCACCGGCTTTGGTGCCCCACCGCGCTCCGGTGGTGTAGTGCTCGATCCCGCTCATCGATTCGACACCGCCCGCCAGAACCACGTCGGCAGCACCCGTCTGGACCATCATGGCCGCAGTGACGATGGCTTGCAGGCCCGTTCCGCATCGGCGATCCGTTTGGAAGCCGGCCACCGAAATGGGCAACCCGGCCTCGAGCGCCGCCCACCTACCGATGCACGGCGCCTCCGAATTGGCATACGACTGCCCCATCGCGACGTCGTCGATGCGAGACGGATCGATTCCGCTACGACGCACAGTCTCCTTGACCACGGTGGCAGCCAAACTTTCCGCTGGCACGTCTCGAAGTGCCCCTCCGAAGCGGCCCACCGCGGTTCGGACCGGCGCGACCAATGCTGCTCGTTTCACAACTGACCTCGAATCTCGTTCTGGAATAATGGAAAAGGGCTCAGGCAACCAGCAGGCGCACGGTGTCTGCCACCAGCGCAGGTTTGCCCGCTCCTTCGATGTCGATCGTGTACCGCACGACAATCGTCGCGCCCTTCGCCGTGCGCTCGAAGGAAAGAATCTCCGCGCCCGCTCGCACCGACGAACCGACCTTGACCGGTTCGGGGAATCGCACCTTGTTGCTGCCGTAGTTCACGGTCATGGAAATTCCGTCGACGCGCATCACCTGAGCGCCCAGCACCGGCAATAACGACAGGGTCAGATAGCCGTGGGCAATGGTGCCGCCGTAAGGGCCCTGCGCTGCGCGCTCGGGATCCACGTGAATCCACTGATGATCCTCGGTGGCGTCGGCGAACTTGTCGATCCGATCCTGTGTGACCGGGAACCACGCGCTGTAGCCCAAGTGCTCACCGACAGCCGTCTCTACTTCGTCGATTCCGTTGAAAATTCGCATAGTTCTCTCCTGAAAAGTGTTGAACAGCAAAGGAAAGCAACAGCGTCCGGCGCAGCTCTAATGTGCGCCCCGGCGCAGCGTTAATGTGCGCCCCGGCGCAGTGTCACCCGATACGTGTACTGCTCCGGCAAGAAGTAACTCACCGACAGCTCGTTGGCGACGCCCTGCGCGTTGGAGTACAACCGATCCACTCGCAACATGGCGTGCCCGATCTCGCAATCGACGTCCCTGGCCACGTCTGCCGTCGCCGGGGACACCGTGATCGATTGTGCTGCTTCGACAATCGGACTGTCGATCAGCGGTTCCAGCAAGCCGATCACGGTATTTGCGCTCACCGCACCGGCGGCCATTGCGGGTAGGTCGATGATCTGACGAGCTATCGCCTCCGGCAGATGCGCCGTCGTCTGAACGAACGGAACCCCTTCGTGTATCCGCCGAAAGACCACGGTGTACACGACGTCGGTGTCGAGCCGAAGCCGACTGGCAGCCTCGATGTCCACGCGCCGTTGCAGCGGTGAGACTACTTCCATCGTCGTATCCCGCGAAAGGTTCATGAGATCTTCGATGGACCCGAGATGACGGAGATAGCGGCCACTGTTCTCGGTCACGAACGTTCCGCGCCCGGGTACCCGGTACACGATGCCCTCGGCAACGAGGTCGTGAAAGGCTCGGCGGACCGTCTGCCGGCTCACGCCATGATGCTGCGCCAGTTCGGATTCGGTGGGCAGTTGAATGCCGTCGCGGTAGGTACCGGCAGAGATCTGCTGACGAAGCTCACGAGAGAGGCGTTGGTACGCCGGCTCCGTCTCTCTTTCCTTACCGCTCATAGCGACATGATCCTACTTGCTCACCGGGCCGTCACAGACCGCCGCGGGCAACCAACTGCGAAACGATCACGTTGCGCTGAATTTCGTTGGTTCCCTCACCGACGATCATCAGCGGCGCATCACGGAAATACCGTTCGACGTCGTACTCCGTCGAGTAGCCGTAACCACCGTGGATGCGGACGGCGGACAACGCGATTTCCATTGCCACCTCGGAGGCGTACAGCTTGGCCATGCCTGCCTCCATGTCGCACCGCTCGCCGCTGTCGTACATTTGCGCCGCGTGCCAGGTCAGCTGCCGTGCCGCAGTCAACTTGGTTGCCATGTCGGCGAGATAGTTCCCGATCGACTGGTGCTTCCAGATCGGCTGCCCGAAGCTCTCGCGCTGCTGCGCGTAGGCAAGCGAATCCTCGAGTGCAGCCGTGGCGACGCCCAGCGCACGGCATGCCACCTGGATACGGCCGGTCTCGAGCCCCTTCATCATCTGCCCGAATCCCTTGCCAGGAGTGCCACCGAGAATGGCCGACTCGGAAATTCGGTAGTTGTCGAAGGACAATTCACAACTCTCGACGCCCTTGTACCCGAGCTTCGGGAGATCGCGGGAGACCGTCAGTCCTTCGCCGTGCTCGACGAGAACGATCGAGATACCCGCATGCCGAGGGCTTGCACTCGGATCGGTCTTGCACAGCAAGGCGATCACGCCGGACCGGCGGGCATTGGTGATCCACGTCTTGGCCCCGTTGACGACCAGATCTGTGCCGTCGCTCTTGGCGTTGGTCGTCATGGCCTGCAGATCGGAGCCACCGCCAGGCTCGGTGAGTGCCATGGTTGCCCGGATCTCACCGGTTGCCATTCGCGGCAGGTATTTCACCTTCTGCTCTTCGGTACCGAACAGTGAGATGAGCTTCGCGACCACCGTATGACCGCCCATCGCTCCCGCCAGGGACATCCACCCTCGCGACAGTTCCTGCGTCACCTGCGCATAACAGGGCATGGACACCGGCGATCCGCCGTACTCCTCGGGAATCGCGAGACCGTAGATCCCGATCTGCTTCATCTGATCGATCCACTTCTCGGGATACTCGTTCGCGTGCTCCACCTCCTGAACTGTGGGCTTGACCTCTCGGTCGACGAACCGGCGCACGGTTTCGATCAGGAATGTCTCTTCGTCGTTGAGCTTGAGCATGAATCCGCCTCGACTTGAAAAAAGTTTGTACGGCCATATTTCGATATTGTTCGCGCAATGTCAATACCGCTCCTTGACATGGATACGCAGCAACTGCCAGCATCGAGGCAGTTCGTTGCACATCAACGCCGTTCACGGCAGCTCATCACTTTCACAACTGGCCGTACATTTGAACCCCAGATCGAGGTAATCGACACACATGGACGAGAACCACTACCGCTCGACCAGACGCCGCGCGTCCCTGGTCGCACCGGGTTCGGACGAGCGCAAGGCCCGCAAAGCCATCGCATCGAGCGCAGACGAGGTGATTCTCGACCTCGAGGATGCCGTCACTTCGGCAAACAAGGACCTGGCGCGGGCCCTCGTCACCGCGCTGGTGCAGGAGTTCGGTGCGACGCGCACCATCTCGGTGAGGATCAACGGCCTGGCAACGCCGTGGGCCCGCGACGACCTGATCGCCTGCGGCACCCTCGGAGAATCGCTGACCAGCGTGATCGTCCCGAAGGTCGAGTCGTCCGACGAACTGCTCGAGGCCGAACAGATCCTCGCGACTGCAGGCGGGCACCACACCACCTTGCAAGCGCTGATCGAAACTCCGCTCGGCGTCCAGAATGCCGACTCCATCGCCCGCGCGACTCCTCGCCTCCAGGGCGCGATCATCGGATACGCCGATCTCGGTGCAGCACTAGGTCGCTCGCGCTCGGCGCTGCCGGAACACTGGCTTGCCGTCCAGGACAGAATCCTGATCGCCTGCCGTGCGGCCGGCATCGCAGCAATCGACGGGCCCTTCCTCGGTATCGCCGACGACGACGCCTTTCGGCGCGCTGCGCACTGGACCAGCGCTCTCGGATTCGACGGCAAATGGGTCATCCATCCGGCGCAGATCGACTCGGCCACTGGCGCATTCACCCCTTCGGAGGACGCTGTCAGTGAGGCCCGGCGGGTATTGACCGCACTCGAAGAAGCCGAGACCCTGGGTTCGGGCGCCGCCCAACTCGACGGTCAGATGCTCGACGAAGCTGTGGCCGTGGCAGCGCGTCGTACGCTTGCCCGAGCCGAAGGAGTCACCGTATGAGCGAGCACTACGTAGGAGGACCGTACTTCGACGAGCTGACCCACGGACAGATCTTCGACGAAGCCCCCGCGGTGACGTTGACCAGTGGACTCGCCGCCGCCCATCAGGCAATTCTCGGCGACCGCATGCGCCTGCCTCTCGACGCACACTTGTCGTCGAGCGTCACGGGTTCTGCTGCACCAGTGGCGAATCCAGGACTGGTCACGGACATTGCCATCGGTCAGTCCACCGTGGTCACTCACCACGTCAAGGCGAACCTCTTCTACCGTGGACTGCGATTCCACCGCTTCCCCGTGCTCGGCGACACCCTGTACACACGGACCGAAGTGGTCGGTCTACGAGAGAACTCGGCCAAGCCGGGACGCGCCGCCACCGGACTTGCGGCGCTACGGATGACGTCCGCTGACCAGAACGGCAACACGGTCCTCGACTTCTACCGCTGCGCCATGCTCCCGCTGAGCCCCGACCCGATCGAGACGAGAACCCGCCACGCCGACGACCTCGGTGCGATCGGTCCGCTCGAACCGGCTCCGTACGTCTCACCAAGTGGCTGGGACCTCGACACATATCGAGAGCGGGTGCCCGGCAAGCACTTCGAATCAGGTTTGGTGGGCTCCGTGTTCCGTAGCAGCGGCGACGTCGTCTCGAGCGCCCCCGAACTTGCCCGCCTGAGCTTGAACATCGCAGCAACGCACCACGACGAGCGCGTCGGCACTCACGGTCGCCTCGTCTACGGCGGCCACACCATCGGGATTGCTCTCGCCCAGGCAACTCGCGCACTGCCGAACGTGGTGACAGTGCTGGGGTGGCACTCGTGCGATCACGCCGGACCCGTTCACGAGGGCGATACCCTCTCGAGCGAACTGCACGTCGAAGGTTCGTCGCCCCTCGAACACGGAACCGCAGTGCAGCTGCGTTCACTCGTGTTCTCCCACAATGCTTCTGCAACACAAACTCCGGTCCTCGACTGGCGTTTCACCGTGTTGATGGCATGACCGCACACTCTTCTACCCCGGAGGAACACAGATGACTCAGACCCCCGGCCCGCTGTCCGGGCTTCGCATCGTCGAGGTCTCGAGCTTTGTCGCCGCACCCCTGTGCGGGCTGACTCTCTCACAACTCGGTGCCGACGTGATCCGGATCGATCCGATCGGAGGAGCCTCCGACTACAACCGATGGCCGGTGACGGCCGAGGGTGAAAGCATCTACTGGACCGGGCTCAACAAGGGCAAACGCTCACTCTCGGTGGACATGCGTGCCGAGCGCGGCCAGGAACTGATTCGCCAACTGGTCACGGCTCCGGGACCTGGCGGCGGAATCCTGGTCACCAATGCCGGCGGCCGCAACTGGATGAGCCACGACTCCCTGGCCCAGTTGCGCAGCGACGTCATCACTCTCGAGATCCTCGGGCGCCGCGACGGCAGTCCCGGAGTCGACTACACGGTCAACGCCGCGTTGGGATTTCCACAGATCACCGGCCCCGCGGACTACGCCGGTGTTGTCAATCACGCCTTGCCTGCCTGGGACGTCGCATGCGGGCTCTACGCCGCCCTGTCGATCACTGCCGCAGTGCGCCAACGTGACTCGACCGGACATGGATCTCGGATCACGCTCCCGCTCGAAGACGTCGCGTTGGCCACCGCAGGAACTCTCGGCTACCTCACCGAAGTGCAGGTGAACGGCCGCAGTCGTGAGTCCGGTGGCAACGCCGTCTACGGCACGTACGGAATCGATTTCGTCTCCAGTGACGACGAACGGTTCATGATCGTCGCCCTCACTACTCGCCATTTCCGCGACCTTGCGTCGGTCACCGGCACCACGGCGGCTGTCGACGCCGTCGAAACCGCACTCGGAGCGGACTTCTCCACCGAAGCGGACCGCTACCGTCATCGAGAGGTGCTGACTGCCCTGTTCTCACACTGGTTCCGGGAACACAGCGGCGCCGAGATCGCTGCAGCGCTGGACACATCGTCAGTTCTGTTCGAGAGGTACCGCAGTTTCGAAGAGGTTGTGAAATCGGGTGAACTCGAGAACAACCCGATGTTCTCCGCACTCGATCAACCTCGAATCGGACGCTATCTGGCTGCCGCCAACCCCGCCTCGTTCGACGGCGCGCACCTGGGCACCGGACCCGCCTCCGAGGTCGGCGGCGACTCGATCGCGGTTCTCGCCGGCATCCTCGGAACCAACGCCGATCACGCCTCGACGCTGATCGCGGACGGAGTCGTCGGGGTTCCGGCGAACTGACCCACCCACGAAAATACTTTCGGCCTCGGAACATCGTTCCGAGGCCGAAAGTTCGTAGCTTGCAATTCAGAGACCAAGATCCTTCGCGATGATGGTCTTCATGACTTCGCTTGTACCACCGTAGATTCGCGTGACACGTGTGTCTGCGTACAGACGTGCGATGGGGTACTCGGTGATGTAGCCGTATCCGCCGTGCAACTGGAGGCACTTGTCGATCACTCGACCTGCTGCCTCGGTGCAGAACAGTTTCGCCTTCGCTGCGTCGGGAATCGTCAGCGTGCCGCGGTCATGGCATTCGAGTGCGTTGTCGGACACCAGCTGGATGGCATCGACCTCGGTAGCACATTCGGCCAGAACGAATTTGGTGTTCTGGAATGCCGCGACGGGTTTACCGAACACCTTGCGGTCCTTGACGTAGTCGATCGCAAAGCGAAGCGCGGCGCTCGCGGTGGCGGCCGCGCCGAACGCGATGGTCAACCGCTCCTGAGCCAGGTTGTGAGTCAGATAGCTGAACCCGTCACCTTCTTCTCCGAGTCGGTCCTCGACGGGCACCTGTACGTCGACAAACGAAAGCTCAGCAGTATCGGAGGTCTTGAGACCGATCTTGTTGATCTTGCGCCCCACCGAGTATCCGGGCGACGACGTATCGATCACCAGAATCGACAACCCAGTGCGTCGGTTCTCCGCTGTACTGGGGGCGGTGCGGCACACAACCAGGACGCGATCGGCAAGCACCCCGCCGGTGATGAACGTCTTCGAACCATTGACCACGTAGTGCGTGCCGTCCTCGGACAGCTTGGCCGTCGTCGCGATGTTCGCCAGATCCGAACCCGTTCCCGGTTCGGTCATCGCAATCGCGAACATCAGATCTCCCGAAGCGAAGCCCGGCAACCAGCGGCTCTTCTGCTCGTCGTTCGCGTACTCGAGCAGGTAGGGCAGGATTAGGTTGGTATGCACCGACTGCGAGCCGAACGACGCCCCGGCGGCAGCAACTTCCTCGGCGACGACGACGTTGAACTTGAGCGACTTCTCGCCGCCTCCGCCGTATTCCTCCGGCACCTGAATTCCGAGTACGCCCAGCTCTCCGAGTCGTCGGTAGAAGTCACGGGGCGGGTAACCGTCCTCTTCCCACTTCTCGTGGACCGGGGTGACTTCCTTCGCGATGAAATCGCGGACAGTAGCCCGGAATGCCTCGTGATCCTCGTTGAACACGGTGCGCTGCATGTATGAACTCCAGTCGGTCAAGGGAACAGGGTGATCCTTTTTCTCACCTTGCCTCAATGTTCCGCATCCGATCCAACACTCATCGGCTATGGCTCCGATAGGGCGTACCAATATGGCCTGACCTGCGATACATAGGCAACCGCTATCGTTCCGATCATCGACGCGACATTGCTCAAAGTGATCCAGAACACGTTGAATGGGTCAGCCGGCAAATACAACACCATCGATCGCTTCGAGGCCGCGCTTCGAGCACGATCGCATCCGCCCACCAGTCTCGAAGGGACGCCACGTGACCCCCATCGCGCCACAGCGTAACGACGTCCAGCCCGAAGCAACAGCAACGCCAGATTCGTCAGCAGTCCCTGTCTTCGGTACCCGCAAGCGTGCGTGGACGATGACCGGGCTCGTCGTCTTCCTCTACATCGTCAACTACGCGGACAAGGCAGTCCTCGGCATCATCGCTCAGCCCCTCGCTCGTGAGCTCGGACTGAAGTCGTCGCAAATCGGCATGGTCGGCTCGCTCTTCTTCCTGATGTTCTGCATCGGCGGATTCCTCGCCGGACCGCTCAACAAATATCTGACCCTACGTTGGGCGCTGTTGATCCTGGCCGCCATCTGGTCCGTGGTCATGCTTCCCCTCGTTCTCGGCGCCAGCCTCGCGATGTTGATCGTCTCGCGCATGCTCCTCGGATTCGCCGAGGGTCCCAGCTCGGCACTGATGCACACCGCCGCGTACTCGTGGCACCCGCCGGCCAAGCGCGGCCTTCCCGGCGCAATGCTCGCCGGATCCGCATCTGTCGCAAAGATCGCCCTCGCGCCGGTACTGACCTTCATCGCCGTTCATTACGGCTGGCGTGCAGCGGTTCTCTCGCTCTCCGTCCTCGGACTCGTGTGGATGGGTTGCTGGCTGGCCGGTTGGTCCGAGGGCCCGTACACGAGCAAGGCCGTCAAGGCGACCAAGAATGCAGATACAGAAGCAAGCGAGGCAGCCGGGACAGCAACGAAGGCAGTCACCGAGCCCAACGTTCCTTGGCGCAAGATCCTGCTCTCCCGCACCTTCATCAGCTGCTGCTTCCTCATCGCCACCATCTACGCGCTGACCACCGTCGTTCTCACCTGGCTGCCGTCGTACTTCGAGGTCGGCCTCGGATACAGTGCGATGCAAGCCGGTTCGATGTTCGCGCTGCACTCGATCGTCGGTCTGGTTCTCATGATCACCTCCGGTTCGGTCACGGACAAGTTGATCGGCCGCGGCTACACCTCTCGCACGGTTCGTGTCATCGTCCCCTGTGTCGGCGTTCTGATCTGCGGATCGATCCTCCTGTTCCTGCCTCAGATCTCCACTCCCATCGTCGCCGTCGCCATGGTCTCGATCGGCTACGGATTCTCGGCAATCACCTTCCCGCTCATCAACGCTGCGATCTCCGAACTGTGCCCGCCGCAGCAGACTGCCGGAACGATGGGATTCTTCCTCGCCATCATGTCGATCGGCGGCCTGATTGCTCCCTACGCAACGGGAGTCATCGTGGACAACGCTGCAACACCGGCCGATGGCTACGCCCAGTCCTTCCAGGCAATCGGCATCATCGGAGTCGTCGCCGCGGTTCTGGTCCTCGTCTTCGCCAACCCCGAACGCGACCGCAAGCTCATCCGCGGCTGAGTACTCCACGTATAGCCTTTCGCTAACACAGCCATTCACCGAAAGACATTGCCGGGTCGTCCCGCTCGTGATCGACTCGAGTAACGCCCCAACCGCACCGTCGCAACACCGGGCACGAACAGCAGGAGAGATACATGCGAGATGCCGTCATCGTCGACGCAGTACGTACACCGATCGGCCGTCGCGGCCGCGCCCTCTCGGAGATCCATCCGGCCGAGCTGTCCGCACACGTACTGCGTGCGCTCGCTGAACGGACCGGACTCGACGCGGCGACGGTCGACGACGTGATCTGGGGATGCGTGAGTCAGGTCGGCGAGCAGGCCGGAAGCATCGCCCGCACAGCGGCACTCGCCGCCGGCTGGCCCGACAGCGTTCCCGGTGTCACGCTGACCCGAGCCTGTGGATCGAGCCAGCAGGCAGTGTCCTTCGCTGCGGCCACCGTCATCTCCGGCCAGAACGACGTGGTCGTAGCCGGAGGCGTCGAATCGATGTCGCGAGTACCGATGGGGACCGCCAGCAAAAACGGTGAGCACTTCCCCGCTTCGGTACTCGAACGCTTCGGGGTGGACAGTTTCAGCCAGGGAACCGGCGCCGAGATGATGGCCCGGAAATGGGCGCTCACACGAACGGCTCTGGACGAATACGCACTTCGCTCACACAAACTCGCGGCCACCGCCACCGATGCAGGTGCGTTCACCGGGCAGATCGCTCCGATCGCCGGCTTGTCCCAAGACGAAGGCATTCGGCGAGGCGGAAGTCTGGAGTCGCTCGCGAAGCTGCCCCCGGCCTTCGACGCCGACGGAGTCATCCACGCCGGCAACTCTTCTCAGATTTCCGACGGAGCGGGCGCCACACTCGTCACGACCAGTGAGTACGCCCGGGCACGCGGGTGGAAGCCTCTCGTCCGTATTCACACCGCAGTGGTCGCGGCCGATGACCCGGTCATCATGCTCACCGGTCCGATTGCCGCCACCGCAAAGGCATTGGATCGCTCCGGCTTGTCTATCGACGACATCGGCGCCTTCGAAATCAACGAGGCATTCGCGCCCGTCCCGCTTGCCTGGCAGGCCGAAACCGGCGCGGCCGTAGATCGTGTGAATCCGCTCGGCGGCGCGATCGCGGTCGGGCACCCACTCGGCGGATCGGGCGCGATCTTGATGACTCGCCTGGCACATCACATGCGCGATCAGGGAATTCGCTACGGACTCCAGTCGATGTGTGAGGCCGGCGGCATGGCCAATGCGACCATTCTCGAATTGATCTGACCCGACAACGCTTTCGGGCCACACGTCATCCAGCAGGAAAGAAGAATTGATTCATGAAACTCGAGGGACTTTCCACCGCGATCACCGGCGGCGCTTCAGGTCTCGGCCTGGCCACCGCTCGACGACTGCTCGACGCCGGGGCGCAGGTCACGTTGATCGATCTGCCTTCCTCCGACGGTAAGCAGGTGGCGGCCGATCTCGGAGCTGCCGCACAATTCGCCGCGGCCGACGTCACCGACAGCGAACAATTCGCGGAAGCACTCGACGCGGCGCACGAGCGCGGCGGACTGCGTGGCGTCGTCCACTGCGCGGGCGCCGGGCGTCGCATGCGCATTCTCGACAAGGACGGAAAAGCCGGATCGGTCGAGGATTTCGAGTTCGTCGTCAAACTGAATCTGGTCGGTTCGTTCAACGCACTCCGGCTCGGCGCCGAGCGGATGGCCGAACTCGACGCCGTGGACGGTGAGCGAGGTGCCATCGTCATGACGGCGTCGGTCGCGGCATTCGAAGGTCAGATCGGTCAGATCAATTACACGGCATCCAAAGCCGGAATCGTCGGTATGACGGTCACCGCTGCTCGCGATCTCGCCAGCCGAGGAATCCGCGTCAACACCATCGCTCCTGGCATCATGGACACTCCCTTGCTGGCGCGCCTGCGCGAAGACGTGCGCACCGCCCTCGAAGCCTCGGTTCCCAACCCTTCACGGTTGGGTCGCCCCGACGAGTTCGGTCAGCTGGCCGTCTCGATGCTCGAGAACGGCTATCTCAACGGCGAAACCATCAGGCTCGACGGCGCTATCCGGATGGCTCCCCGGTGACGGGCGCCAGCGTGATCGCCAATCCACAACTGCGCCACAACATGCACTACCCGGATACCACGATGGCCTACTGGGCGCCCAGCATGGCGTCACTGTACGGTGATCGCCTCGCCGTCGTGGACGGAGAGCGCACGTGCACCTTCCGCGAACTCGGCCAGCGCAGTGCACAATTCGCCGGTGCATTGCGGCAAGCCGGAGTGGGCGTCGGTGACGTGGTGTTGATGCACCTCGGGAACTGCGTCGAGTTCCTCCAGGCCTACTACGGCTGCCTGCAAGCCGGAGCGACCGTTACGTTGGTCAATCCGCTGCAGCCAGAACTCGGCCTACGCAAGCAGATCGAAGAGACGTCCGCCGTTGCTGCGGTCACTCAAAGTTCGCAGCTGCACGTCCTTCTGGCGGCTTCTGCGGGAACCACCATACGTACGATCGTGATGGTCCAGGACACCGAGGGCGCGCTCGACGCTCCGGAGTCGGTCGTCGCGTTCGACGCCTTCATCGCGGACCTACCCACCGAATTCACCCCAGCCACCGTCCGTAGCGACGACATCGCGCACATCGCGTTCACGGGCGGAACCACCGGGGTGTCCAAAGGTGTTCGCGTTCTTCACCGCAACGTCGTCGGCAACATCACGCAGATGTGTGGTTGGAGGACCGGACACGAATTGGAGGCAGGTGCCGACGGTCTGGTCACGCCACGACGCATCGACGGCCTCGACGTGCTCGGTCCGACGCCGGGAACCGGTGCGACCATCGTGGTCTCACCTCTCTTCCACGCACATTCGTTGCTCAACACGTCGTTCCTGTTGATTTCCGGGCTCACTCAGGTATTTGCCGGCCGGTTCGAACCCGGCCGGATGCTCGAGCTGATCGAAAAGCACGGCGCCACCTACCTCACCGGGTCTCCCGCCATGTGGCACGCACTGTCGGTTCATCCCGACGCTACGGTGCGTAACACCGACAGCGTGTGTGTCGTGTCCTCCGGCGCTGCCCCGATCGACAGCGTCACGCTCGCTGCGCTCCGCCGCGCATTTCCCAAAGCGCTGGTCGTCGAGGGATACGGACTGACGGAAGCCACTTGTGTGGTCACGGCCGCACCGCTGATCAACGGCTCGCAATACCGTCAGAGCAGCGTCGGCCTCCCGATCTTCGACACCGAGATACAGATTCGCGATCAACTCGACCGGAAGACTGTTCTGGGCGAGAACGAACGCGGCGAACTGTGGGTACGTGGACCTCAGGTCACCGACGGCTATCTCGGACATCCGGAAACCACCGCAGAACAGTTCGTTGACGGCTGGTTGGACACGGGCGACATCGCGTACGTGGACTCGGACGGATACCTCTTCATCTGTGACCGGGCCAAGGACATGCTCATCTACAAGGGGTACAACGTCTATCCGCGTGAACTCGAAGAGATTCTGGTCTCGCATCCGGCAATCTCGACTGCCGCGGTCGTCGGCCGCGAAGTGGGGAGCAACGGTCAAGAACCCGTCGCCTTCGTGGTGATGATTCCGGGCGCCGAGTTCGACGCCGAGCAGATCAAGGCGTTTGTCGCCGAGCAAGTGCTGCCGTACAAGAAGATTCGCGATGTCGTCGAGGTAGAGCTACTCCCGACGTCCGCCGCCGGCAAGGTGCTCAAAACCGATCTCCGGTCGAGGCTTCTCGAGTCGGTCGACAAGGCAGGTTCCAAATGACGACCTTCGCAGATCTGACGTCGCAACTGCGGGTACCAGTTCTCGCGTCACCGATGTTCATCATCTCGACGCCCGACCTCGTCATCGCGCAGTGCACGTCCGGGATCATCGGGTCTTTCCCGGCTCTGAATGCTCGTCCGCAGTCAGCACTTCGGGATTGGCTCAAGCTGATCACGGTGGCGCGCGAGGAGCATGATCGTGAACACCCGGAGAAGCCCTCCGCACCATTTGCGGTCAACCTCATCGTCCATCGGTCCAACAACCGCCTGGAAGAGGACCTTGCCACCATCGCCGAGTTCGAGGTCCCGATCGTCATCACCTCGCTCGGTGCACGCACGGACATCAACGATGCGGTTCATGCGTACGGCGGAATCGTTCTCCACGACGTCATCGACAACCGCTTTGCACGCAAGGCGATCGAGAAAGGCGCGGACGGGCTGATCGCGGTCGCCGCCGGGGCAGGCGGACATGCCGGCAGACAGTCGCCGTTCGCCCTGATTCGGGAGATTCGTGAGTGGTTCGCCGGTCCGCTACTGCTGTCGGGTGCGATCGCTCACGGTGATTCGATTCTTGCTGCACTCGCGGCCGGTGCCGACCTGGCTTATGTCGGTTCGGCTTTCATCGCTACGGAAGAGGCCAACGCCGATCCGGCGTACAAGGAGATGATCGTCGACTCCGGCGCTTCGGACATCGTGTACTCCAATCTGTTCACCGGCGTACACGGGAACTACCTGCGTGGCAGCATCGTTGCCGCCGGTTTGGACCCGGAAAACCTAGCCGAATCCGATCCTTCCGCAATGAGTTTCGCGACCACCGATACCGACACCAAGGCCTGGCGCGACATCTGGGGCGCGGGCCAGGGAATCGGTTCGGTCGACGCAGTTCTTCCGACGCATGCAGTGGTCGAGCGTCTCGCATCCGAGTACGAGGCGGCCCGCGAGCGCATCTGCCGACGCTAGGGCTGCGACAGATAGTCGTCGGACAGGTATTCGTCGGACAGGTATTCGTGGACCAAGCTCACGAATGCCTGTCCCACCGGCGACAAAGTCGAGGGGTCGAAGGCGAGACCGTACGCACGAAGGAATCTCGGCTCGCAGGCTCGCTCCACCACCTGACCTGGCATCGATTTCGCCACCGAGCGCTCGACCAACGAACCGCCGAGCCCAGCGATGACCATCGGTAGCCGCGACTCCCGCTGCTCCGTGACCACTGCGAGTTCCGTTCTCGTACCGGCCTTTCGGATCGAATCTTCGATCGCGTCACCCATCGCCGCCCCGCGAGGAACGAAGACCATGGGAATGTCCGGCATTTCCGAAAGGCGTACCGGCCCCTCGGGTAGATCAGTTCCCGCCGGGTAGACCAGGCGGTACTCCTGCTCCCCCAATTCTACGATCTCGAGCCCTTCGCCGGCCTCGAGCGGCAGATGTGCCACCGCGAATTCGCAGTGACCGTCCCGGATGAGACTTTCCAGATTGTCCTCCCGCTCGAGTTCCGAAAATCTGACTCGCGCTTGCGGATACCGTCGACAGAACTCCGCGATCAGATCGACGATCGTCCCGGAGGTCAGAGCAGGAAAAGCCATGATGTCGAGTCGACCGACAATCGCACCGTCGGATGCCGTCAATTGTTCCGCCGCGGCTGCAACGTCTCGCAGAACCTGTCGACTCGGGCCGACCAAGCTGCGACCGGCTGCACTGAGCACCATTCCGCGCCCGATCCGGTGGAAAAGCCTCACTCCCAGTTCACGTTCCAACCCGCGCAACGCCTGGGACACCGTCGGCTGAGCAACACCCAAAGCGGCTGCAGCGCCGTTGATTCCCTTGTTCTCGACGACCGCGAGGAAGTACTCCATCTGTCGAAATTCCACCGCTCAGTCCTTCCCAGAGGATGAAGAGTACGTCGCGGCCATCTCGGCAGCCGTCGCGATGAGCGCTGCAGCGGCCGGCGATTGCTCGCCCGAGCGGTAGACGATGCCGACGTCGCGCCGAAGCGGCGGATCGAACGAGAAAGCACACACATCCGACATCTGCTGTTGTGCAACCTTTCTCGGAACAACTGTGGCGCCGATTCCGCGACGGACCAGGTCCCACGTCGTGACCGGATGGACACAATCCACGACGACGTTCTCGGCGCCTTCGCTGAGCAAACCACGAAACTGGTTCGATTGGTCACCGAGGTCGACGACGAGAGGCAAAGTGTGCAGTAGCGCTCGAGGGACCGGATCGATCAACGGCGCCACCAAGCGGCCGGACAACGACGCGTGCGTGGCGAGCACCAACTCCTGAGTGACGATCGGAGCCGTGACCAATCCTTCGTACCCGATACTCAGATCGGTGACACCGACCTCGGCCGATCCGCGCCGCAACGCGTTGTCCACCCCGGCCGGGCCGTACGTGTCGAGAACGCGCACGACGATCTTCGGGAAGTTGGCCCGGAATCGACGAACCAACTCGACCATCGGATCGATCGAGAACGCCGAGTACGAGACGACGTCCACACGGCCGAACTCGAGTTCGCGAACGGCGGTCACCTTGGCCTTCGCGCGCTCGACGTCGGCAAGTATTCGCCTGGCCGCGAGATCGAAAGTTCGTCCGGCATCGGTGAGAACCAACCGTCTACCCGTCCGGTCGAACAGCGTGGCGCCGAGTCGACGCTCGAGCGTACGAATTGCCTGTGAAAGTGACGGCTGCGAAATGTAGAGAGCCTGAGCGGCCTTCGTTATCCCACCGTGGTCGACAACAGCGACGAAGTAGGTGACAAAGTGCAGGTCCACTCACTCATCATACGACCAGCGATCTGTCGCTCACTCCACGCGAGTCACCCCTGGTACCGCCCACTCTCCGGTGAAGATCGGCTCCCGCTTTTCCACGAAGGCACGAACCGCGTCGGTAGCGTCCGTCGCGAAATTGACGGCTTGTGCCCTTGCCTCGTTGTCGAGTGCTTCCCGCAACGAGAGCGAAGTGTGATGTTCGAGCATGGCGGCAGACTGACTCAATGCAGCAGGCGGACCGTCGGCGAGCCGTAGCGCCAGTGTCGACGCGTGTTCGTCCAGTTGGGCCGGTTCGACCAGATAGGTCACCAGTCCGAGTTCGTAGGCTTCCTGAGCGTCGATCGTCTCGGCGAGCATCACCAGTCGCTTGGCTTGCTGGAGTCCGACCAGTCTCGGCAGGATCCACGAACCCCCGAAGTCGACCGACAACCCGCGTTTGGCAAAGATCTGGCTGAACTTCGCGCCTTTGGCTGCCACGACGAAGTCGCAGAGTAACGCCATGTTCCATCCGGCTCCGACGGCAAACCCGTCGACCTTTGCCACCAGAGGCTTGGGAAACTCACCCAGGGCAGCTGCCGTTGCGTTGATGACGCGCATCCGATCGAGCGGATGCGACGAGCCGCGTTTGTCCAGATCGGAACCCGCGCAGAAGGTGCCACCCGCGCCAGTCAGGATCACCGAGCGAATCTGCGAGTCCTCCTGAAGTTCGAGGACCGCTTCACGGAGCGCGATCCAGGCGTCAAGATCGAGCGCGTTGCGGCGATGCGGTCGATCGAGAACGATCGTTGCGACAGCGCCCGTGCGTTCGATGCTTACGGCCGCGCGCTCGACGGTTTCGGCACTCATGAACCACTCCACACGGGAGAGCGCTTCTCGGCGAATGCGGTGGCACCTTCCTTGGCATCCCGAGATGCGAAGACCGGATCGATGAATTCGCGTTGCGCGACAAAGGCATCCGGATCGGTGTACTTGGCGGACATTGCCAGCACCTGCTTCGTCGCGCGCACAGCCAGCGGACCGTTTGCCGCTACTCGTGCCGCCAGCTCGCGTGCGACAGCCAGAGCCTGTCCCGGTTCGGCGAGTCGATTGACCAGGCCGTGATGATGCGCCACGGCGGCACTGAGTGGGTCACCCGTGATAGCGATCTCCATGGCGAGCTGATACGGGAGAATCTTGGGCAGACGCAGAAGGCCACCGGCGGCCGCGGCAAGCCCCCGCTTCACTTCGGGTAAGCCGAATTTCGCGTCGGAGGATGCCACGATCAGATCCGCTGCCAACGCCAGTTCACAACCGCCGGCGAGTGCCCAACCCTCGACGGCTGCAATCAGCGGCTTCGACGGCGGAGCTTCGGTCAAACCGGCGAACCCACGACCGGGCAGCGATGGTCGTTCGCCGCGTGCGAATCCCTTGAGATCCATACCTGCGCAGAAGGTTCCACCAGCGCCGGTCAGAATTCCGATGGTGAGATCGGACCGTTCCTCGAACTCGTCGATCGCGGCCGCCAAGGCCTTCGCGAGTTCCAGGTTGACCGCGTTCTTGGCCTCGGGACGATTGAGTGTGATGATGGCAATGCCGTCGGCGAAGTCGGTGAGCACGACGCTCATGTTCGGTTCCTACTTCCGTGATGAGATTTTTGAAAGGTCACTGAGCGCGGAGGCTCCATCGCACGGGCGTGCCGCCGGACGGTGTCACGATCTCCCGCTTGGCCAAAACAACAAGATGAGCATGTGTTTCGCGGACTGCCAGGCGAAGTAGCCGCGGCGACATCTGATCGAACGGGCGAGACCAAGAAATCGTGCGCGAGAGGTCCCAGGCCGTGGACTCGGGCTCGGCCTGCACCGCCTCCACAATTTCCGCCAATCTTTCCTCGTGGTGCCCCATCAATTGACGTGCACGATCAGCGATCCCCCGGAATCGATATTCGTGTGCCGGAAGGACTTCGTATTCACCCAGGGTTGTCGTCGCCTCGAGCGAGAGCAGATAACGATGGAGCGGGTTCTCGAGTTCACCGGGAATCGTGGAGATGTTCGGGCTGATCCTCGGCAACATGTGATCGCCGCTGAACAACAAACCCCGGTCCTCTTCCACGAAGCAGAGATGTCCAGGGGTGTGGCCGGGTGTCCACTGGGCGCGAAGATTCCATCCTGGTAGGTCGAGTGAATCCCCATCGCCCAGAACAGCGTCGATGGATTCGTGCTCAGCGAACCGCACCAGGTCGACCCGAGAGGCGTCGAGCACTTCCGCCGGCGCGCCGAGTTCGGACAACTGCAAGTTCCAACCACTGATGTCGTTGCGAGTCTGCTCGGGGCCGTGGTATCCGAGAAGCGTCGCGTCGGCCACGTGCATCGCCAGCGTTGCACCGCTGACCTGCCGAAGGCGCGGCGCCAGGCCGAAGTGATCGGGATGCAGGTGTGTGATTGCCGCATACCGCACTTCGGAAACGTGGTACCCGATCGACGCTATGCCGTCGACCAGAGCCTGCCACGACTGTTCGTGATCCCAACCGACGTCGATGAGGGCTAGTCCGTCGTCGAGGGCCAGTGCGTAGACGAGCACGTAGCGCAAAGGGTTGTCCGGCATGGGAACAGGGATCGACCACAATCCGTCCCGTACCTGCTCCACCGGTGGAAGGACTTTGTTCGCCCACGCCTCACGTTGTGCGACGCCGACGTCTTCGGTCACGATCATGATGCTTCTCCGCTCGCGTTCAGCATGGTCCGCAGGCTCGACTTGAGCAGTTTCCCGCTCGCATTGCGAGGTAGAGAGTCCACGAAATGGATCTGGCGAGGCTTCTTGTACGACGCCAACTTCGCTGTGCTGAAAGCAATCAACTCCTCGACGCTGGGCACCGCGGCACCGTCGACGAGTTTGACGACTGCGGTCACGGATTCACCCCAGCGCGTGTCGGGAACCCCGACCACCGCGACCTCGGAAACCGAAGGGTGCTCGGCCAGAATGGATTCCACCTCGATCGGATAGACGTTCTCGCCGCCGGTGATGATCATGTCCTTGAGACGATCGGTGACGAACAGATAGCCCTCGTCGTCCAGATGACCGGCATCGCCCGTTCGGAGAAAACCGTCGTGGGTGAACAATTCGGCGGTCTCACGTTCACGTCGCCAGTACCCGCGAGTGTTGTTTCTACTGCGCGCGACGATCTCACCGGACTCGTTGGGCGGCAATTCTGCACCAGTCGTGACGTCTCGAATGGAGATCTCGACGCCGATCATCGGTTTTCCTGCAGAGCGGAGCAAGTCCGATCGCGGCCCACTCACATGATGGTCGTAGGCGCGAAGGACGGAAACCGAACCCGTTGTCTCGGTCATCCCGTATCGCTGAACGAATTTGCAGTTCAACACGTTCATCGCGTGGGCGAGGAGTGCCGGCGTGATCGGCGACGCCCCGTACGCGACCACCTGCAAGCTGGAGAGATCGAAACTGTCGAGGGTGGGCAGATCTACCAGCGTCTGAATGACCGCAGGCACCAGAAATGCGTGGGTGACGTGGTGAGTCGCGATGGCATCAGCGACCCGAGCCGGCGCCATGTCTCCGAGCAGCACCAAAGGCACTCCGGCGGACAGGCACGTACTCATCCAGCCTGCACCGGCGATGTGAAAGAGAGGCAGCGCGTCGAGTGCCACTGCATTCGAACCGAATTCGTACACGTCGAACCCAGCCGGTTCGTTGTATAGATTCCGATGCGTGGCCACGACTCCCTTGGGCCGGCCGGTGGTCCCGGACGTGTACAGCTGCAGAACCGCTGCGTCTGGCTCGTGCCCAAGTCCGGGGTCGATGCCCGTCCCGGACGCCACGAACTCCGCCCAGGTTCGCGAATCCGGCAGACCCCTTGCGGCGCCCACGGTGATGACCTCGATGTGCGGCAACGCTGTGGAAATCGCTGCCGCGCCCACTGCGAACTCGTCGTCGACGATCAAGACGTCGAGTTCTGCGTCCTCGGCGATGTCGACGAGTTCGCGTGGGTTGAGCCGCCAGTTCAACGGAATGAACACAGCGCCTGCCTTCGCGCACGCGATGAAGGTTTCCGCACCTTCGAGACCCATCCGCAGTAGCGCGCCGACACGAGCGCCCGTCGCGGTTACTTCTGCCAACGCACTCGCCAAGGCACTGGTCTCGCCGTCCAGCTCGGCCCACGTCAAAGCTCGGTCGCCGCACGTGATCGCCGGATCGAACGGCCGTGTCGACGCCGAGTGGCGTATCCGGTTGGGTAGGTGAAGCTCGCTCACATCACGCTCCTGTGTTCCAGGTACTCACCGAGCGCGAACCGCGGTCAGTGGTACTGGAACAGTCGACCATCGCTATGGCCTGCGCCACAAAGTCGAGAAGGCGCACAGAGCCATAGCTCAGACCTATGTCTGCAGGTCGCAGCAAGTCACCACAGCCAGGGCACCGTCATCTGGGAGAATTCGTCAGATGCAGGCACCCGGGATGGACATACGCAGCGCGCAGTATCTCGTCGCCGTCGTCGACCACGGCAGCGTCACTGCGGCCGCGGACGTCCTGCGTATCTCGCAACCGTCACTGTCGCAGGCCGTACGCAACCTCGAACGAGCACTCGGAGCCACACTCTTCGAGCGCACCACTCGCGGTTTGACTCCCACCACAGTCGGACTGGCAGTCGCCGAGTCTGCACGTGCGTTGCTGTCCGACGTTGCCCGGGCCGAAGCCGCGGTGGCTGCGGTAACCACCTTGCATGCCGGGGAACTCGCCCTAGCTGTCCAGTCCGATCTGGCCATCGACCCGGTGGCCGAGGTCGCCGGACGCCTCCATCTGACGGCACCCGGAATTCGGTTCTCCACGAACGCCGCCGCGAACGCACAGGACGTGCGAGCACTGGTCAGAGCAGGCGCGTGTGAACTCGGGTTTCTCGAAGCCCACCCGGGTGCCGGTGTCTCCGACGGGCTTCGAGAAATCTCCGTGAGTAGCCAGGAAACGGTCTTGTCTGTCCCCGTTCACCTGGCCACAGAACTACCCGACCCGGTTCCACGCGCTGTGGTTGCGCGCTTGCCGATGGTGGTCGAGGCCTCTGCAGCCAGGCGCGGGTATTCGGTCGACGACGACCTGGAACCCACCAACGTCGTGGTGGAAGTACCTGATCGCCTTGCCGTCCGGGAGATGGTCGGCCAAGGCGTAGGCGCCGCACTGCTTCCCAGATCGATCGCCGAACAAGACTCCCCGGCAGCTGAGGTTCGCTCGCTGTTCCCACCGATCACCCGGCAGACGATCTTGGTCTACCGCGACGGCCCGCTCTCGCCGGCCGGGTCCGCGTACATCGAGAAACTCTCGACACGTCACAAGCCGTCTACGAACAGCCTGCCCAACGGGGAGAGCGTCTCCGGATCGAATTCGACGCCGTAATTCAGCGAGATCGCCGGCTCCACCGGAAATATCTCCGCGCCGGACGCGACCGATCTCTCGGCCAGCGAACGCTCCATGAACGCCATACCCAAACCCGCAAAGACGAACGCGCCGACGGTCTCCCGCTGCGCCAGCTCCGTCGACATTCGAGTCCTGGCACCGGCAGCCTGCAGGGACGACTCGATGGCGAGCCGCGCCCGCGAGTGTTTGAGCACGCCCACCACCGGAAGATCGGGCAGTTCCGTCAATGACACCGGCTCTCCTGCAGCGGGTTTCATGCCGTTGGGCCACACATCCGGGTGTACCCCCGACGGCACTGCCAGCCAGTACTCGTTCACCCCGATCACTTTTGTCGACAGCGCCGACATGTCCGGGGGCCAATAGCTGAAGACCACCTCGCACGCGCCGTCTGCCAGGACCTGTTCGGTCGTCGCACCCTGCGGTAGTTCACCGACACGTACGGTGACACCAGGCCACTGCTCACGAAAGTTCGCCACGATGCGTGCGATCGGGCCTTCGAGACCATGTGCCGCGGAAAAGATGTCGAGGCGCCCACGAGGCTCGTCGGCCGTACCGATCGCGACATTGAACGCGGCCGCACTACTGCGCATCATCTGCCTGGCCGGTCCTACCAACGCCCGACCTGCTGCCGTCAGAACCAAACCGCGACCGACACGGTGGAACAGTTCGACTCCGAGTTCGCGCTCGAGACCACGAATCCCCTGCGACAGCGACGGCTTGGTGACCGACAGATTCTGCGCTGCCGTCGACAGAGACTCCCCACCGGCAACGGCGAGGAAGTACTCGATCTGACGTAGGTCCACGCCGTCGACTTTGCCATAAACGCAGCCAGGTATACCGGTAGCAAGCACTGCAGGGTGTTCATGCACCCTTCACTAATCGGACATTCAGGACACACCTTCTTCTACCCGGCGCCACCTACCGTAATTGGTCCAGACCAATTACGGATAGGTCTGAACCACCGCGTCGAAGACAAGGAATCCTCGTGAGACGTACGACCATCGCGATAGCAGCCGTAACCGCGGCTCTCGCCGTTCCCGGCATCGCCCCCGCCGAACCCCAAGCCGAACCCGGCTGGGGCAGTTCGTCCTTCGAATGGGGCAGCTCTTCGGGTGAGAACAACACGCCGCCCGCAGCGCCCGGCGTCAGTGTCCCCGGTGGACGGTACGAGCACCCCGTCGACCTGACCTTCACCACCGAGCGCGGCGCCACCGTCCGCTACACCGTGGACGGAACGACACCCACCACCGACAGCCAAGCTGCCACGCCGGGACATCCGTTGCAGATCGCACAGGATACCAACGTCACTGTCGCCGCTTTCCGCGGCGATCACGCGAGCGCGGCCGTCTCGTTCGGCTACCTGATCAAGACCTCGGAAAAGCCGCTGGCTCAGGTCGTCGTGATGTCCGACGTCCACGTCGGCGATCACGCGAACAACGACAAGAAGTACGAAAGCTTCTTCGACACAATCGGTTCCATCTTCCCGAAACCAGACGCAATCCTGTCCAACGGCGACATGATCAACGACAACGGAGACGGCAAGGGCCCCGATCACAAGATCGTCGCAGAGATCTTCCAGGCAAACCTCGCCAGGAAGGGAATGAACGACACCCAACTGCTGATCTCCAACGGCAACCACGATGCAAGTCTCGAGGCGATCAGAGCGGGATACCCGACAGAGTGGTTCCCGGATTCCGGTGGCGGATACTACGAATCCGACGTCAGCGGTGTCCATCTCTTCACAGTGAACACCGAGACATACAACAATGATTCAGCACAACGCAATTGGCTGAAGTCCCGCCTGACCGAAATCACCTCGGACTCGGCGAACCTGACCAAACCGATTCTCGTACAGGGCCACCGACCTGCCAGCAACACGGCCATGGACGGCCAGCAAGCGTCGAATCCACGACTGACAGAGGACTTGAGCGCCTTCCCACAGGCAATCTTCTTCTCCGGACACTCGCATCTGAACAACAACGACGATCGGTCGATCCATCAGCGTGACTTCACGTCGGTCAACGACGGTTCGATGTCGTACATCGAAATCGATCACGGCTATCAGATGGTGACCGAATCCGGTCTCGCCAACCGATTCGAATCACCCACGGCTCAAGCACTCTTCGTCGAGGTCTACCAGGACCGCACGGAGATCAACCGCATCAACATGGCGGCAGACAAGCACGACATCTACGCCGGCGGCGCGTGGTCGGCGAGTTGGCAGCCGCCGTACTCGAGCGCCGGCACTCTGAGCGGTTCGGGGTGGACGGTCGAGCTCGACGGTTCGACCAACCAGCAGATCAAGGACAACTTCCGCTACACCTCGGGCGCACGGAACACGCACGCGCCGGAATTCACCACGACCACCCCGCTCTCGGTGACGACCGGCGAAAACGGTGCGACCGCATTGAGGATCGCGCAGGCCAAGGACGATCAGATGGTGCACCACTACGCCGTCGAGGTCACGGACACGGCCACCGGAGCGAAGGTTGTCTCGTCGAAGGTGCTCTCCGACTTCTACTTCATGCCGCGGCCGAACAGCCTCGACATTCCGATTCCCGATGCAGCAGCGGGCACCGCGTACGAAGCCCGCGTCGAAGCCGTTGACGCATACGGCAATCGGTCACCAGTGACAACCTTGGCATTCAAGCGCTGAAGTTACCCGTCGACTTCACCCGCTGATCCGACACGACGAAGCGGCACCGCAAAAGTTTCGCGGTGCCGCTTCTCGGTTCAGTTGTAGGTACGCAGCAGGCCTTTGCTGATGATCTGCTTCTGGATGTCGCTGGTGCCTTCACCGATCAGAAGGAACGGCGCCTCGCGCATCAACCGCTCGATCTCGTATTCCTTGGAGTAGCCGTACCCACCGTGGATACGGAAGCTGTCCTGCGTGACCTCCGAGCAGAATTCACTCGCCAGGTACTTCGCCATGCCTGCGGCGACGTCGTTGCGCTCACCCGAGTCCTTGAGCCTGGCAGCGTTGACCATCATCAGATGGGCCGCTTCGACTTTGGTGCCCATCTCGGCGATCCGGAACGCGATGGCCTGATGCTCGGCGATCGGCTTGCCGAAAGTCTCGCGTTGCTTGGCGTAAGTGACAGCCAGTTCGAAAGCGCGCTGGGCGATTCCGCAAGCGCGAGCGGCGACGTTGACCCGGCCGATCTCGACGCCGTCCATCATGTGCCGAAATCCCAAACCGGGGGTGCCACCGAGAACCTCTTCGGCTGCGATCTCGAAACCGTCGAAGATCATCTCCGTGGTGTCGATTCCCTTGTAGCCCATCTTCTCGAGCTTGCCCGGAATGGTCAGGCCCGGGAGTACCTCACCGAAACCTGCGGGCTTCTCGATCAATATCGTCGTCAGATTGTTGTGCGGCTTCTCCGCGCCCTCGTCCGTCTTGACCAGGACTGCAACCAGCGTCGACGAACCACCGTTGGTCAGCCACATCTTCTGGCCGTTGACGACGTAGTCGCCCGACTCGGTGCGCCGCGCCCTGGTGGTGATCGCGGCAACGTCCGAACCCAATGCAGGTTCGGACATGGAGAATGCGCCGGTGAGCTCTCCGGACGCCAGACGCGGCAGGTACTTCGCCTTCTGTTCCGGCGTCCCGTGCGCGGAAATCATGTGAGCCACGATGAAATGCGTGTTGATGACACCGGACACGCTCATCCATCCGCGGGCCAACTCTTCGACGCACAGCGCATAGGTAAGCAGTGATTCGCCGATTCCCCCGTACTCGGGGTCGATGGTCAGTCCGAACAGACCCATGTCCTTCATCTGCTTGACGATGTCGGTCGGATACGTATCCGAGTGTTCGAGTTCCTGCGCCGCGGGGATGACGACGCGGTCGACGAACTCTCGTACGGCCCCGACGATGTCGGTCTGGGTTTCGGTCAATCCCGCCGTCTGCGCCAAACGAGTCACTGTTCCACCTGTCAGTCGGTACTTCGCACTCTCCTGTCGACGAAATAGATTCGACTACAGGAACTTTCAACCAGCGGCGAGCCGTGCTCAGCAGAGGTCGTGCGTCCATTCAATCCTTGAACGGTATATGTGTCAAAGTCGATTTCACATACGAACCGTATGGCGGAAACTATGTCCGAACAGGTCGTTCCCACTGTTGACAATCCCGCCGCGCGTGCTGGATATTCGAGTGGCCAGGTCGCGGTCGCCCTTCGATCGGTCCCTTCACGCGACGCATTCCCCACCTCTCCTCGAGACAGGCGCATTCCATGCACGACGCAGTCATCTGTGAACCCGTTCGCACCCCGGTAGGCGGATTCGGCGGAGTATTCAAGGACGTTCCCGTCACCACTCTCGCCGGCACTGTTGTGCGTGGCCTCGTCGAACGAACCGGCATTGCGTCCACAGATGTCGACGACGTCATCTTCGGTCAGGGCTACGCCAACGGAGAGGCTGCGGCCATCGGGCGAATCGCGGCACTCGACGCCGGTCTCGACGTGTCCGTTCCCGGAATACAACTCGATCGCCGTTGCGGTTCAGGTTTGCAAGCGATCATCTACGCCGCGATGCAAGTACAGACCGGGATGAGCGACCTGGTCATCGCCGGCGGCGCCGAGAGCATGAGCGGAACCGAGTTCTACTCCACCGACATGCGTTGGGGCACAAAGCGCCCTTCCGTCGAGTTCCACGACCGACTGGCCAAACCGCGCACGAACTCCGGCGGAGTCAACTTCCCGGTCGAGGGCGGAATGATCGAGACCGCCGAGAACTTGCGTCGGGAGTACTCGATCACTCGCGACGAGCAGGACCGTTACGCGGTCCGATCACACGAGCGGGCAGTTCATGCCCAGGACAGCGGGTATTTCGACGACGAGACCATTCCCGTTTCGGTGCCCGGACGCCGTGGTGAGCAGACGGTGGTCACTCGCGACGAGCATCCGCGCCGAGGGATTCAGTTGGCCGATCTCGCTGCACTGCGCCCCATTCGAGGTCGCGTCGATCCCGAAGCCACTGTCACCGCCGGTAATGCGTGCGGCCAGAACGACGCCGGCGCAGCCGCCATCGTCACTACTGCTGCCAACGCCGAACGGCTGGGCCTGCGACCATTCGCGAAACTGATCAGCTGGGGTGTGGCCGGTGTGGAGCCGAACCGGATGGGCATCGGCCCAGTTCCTGCCGTGGCGAAGGCACTCTCCCGTGTCGACCTGTCACTCGACGACATCGACCTCATCGAAGTCAACGAGGCCTTCGCGGCCCAGGTTCTCGCGTGCGCCAAGGCCTGGGGATTGAGCGCCCAGGACATCGAGGAACGGTTCAACGTCAACGGTTCCGGCATCTCGCTCGGACATCCTGTCGGCGCTACCGGTGGGCGGATCCTTGCAAATCTGCTGCGCGAACTCGACCGGCGCCAGGGACGGTACGGGATCGAGACCATGTGCATCGGCGGCGGACAAGGGATTGCAGCGGTGTTCGAGAACCTTCGACGCTAGGGAGCGTCAACCGATCGATCCGTCTTTTCGGAGATTCGTGATCTGATCGTCGGTACGCCCCAACTCGGCCAGCAGAGAATCCGTCTGCTGGCCGAGAGCTGGAACATCACCCATGCGCATTTCGACATCCGAGTACGTCATCGGAGGCAACACGGCATCGATCGGACCATGTTCGGTGCCCACGGACCGCCACCTGGCACGCTTCTCCAGCTGCGGATGTTCCAGCAGACCGGCCATGTCGTTGAGTGCCGCAGCCGGAACACCAGCGGCGGCCAGGCGCTGATCCAGATCTGCCGTCGAGTACAGACGAGTCAGAGAACCCACCAATTCGTCTACCTCACCACGGTTTTCGACGCGCACGATATTGGTGCGGTACCGCGGATGGTCGACCAGATCCTCGCGCTCGAACACGTCCACCATCAGTGCCCGCCATCCACGATCGTTCTGGACGCCGATCAGGATCTCGCCGTCGGCAGTCGGATACGAATCGTAGGGAACGATGGCAGCGTGGCCGAGACCGACGCGCGGAATCTGCTTGTCCGCATACATTTTCATGTACATCGGATGACCCAGCCACTCGACGGTGGAATCGAACATCGAGACCTCGACGAGCGCTCCCTTGCCCGTTCGCTCTCTACGGAACAGGGCGCTCAGAATCGAAGTCAGCGCGTACATTCCTGCCGCGATGTCCGAGACCGGGATGCCGGTCTTGGTGGCCGTTTCCGGCGTGCCTGTCACGGAGATCATTCCGGTCTCGGCTTGGACCAACATGTCGTAGGCCTTGCGCTCGCGCCGTGGGCCGGCGCTGCCGTAGCCGGACATGTCGATCACGATGAGCCGTGGGAACTTCTCGCGCAGTTGCTCCGCGCCGAACCCCAGTCTCGCGGCAGCGTCAGGAGCCAGGTTCTGCAGGAACACGTCGGCTCGCGCGACAAGGTCGAGAACGATCTGCCGGCCGGATTCCGATTTCACGTCGACGGCGATGGATTCCTTGGAACGGTTGAGCCACACGAAGTGTGATGCCTGACCGTGAACAGCCTGGTCGTAGTGACGCGCGAAGTCACCCTCGCCGACGCGTTCTATCTTGATCACCCGCGCACCCATGTCCGCGAGATGTCTGGTGGCGAGCGGTGCCGCCACCGCCTGTTCGAGTGCAACTACGGTGATTCCGTCGAGCGGAAGGTCCGAGTTCGGCTGTCCCATGTCAGTAGTCACCCCAGAAGTTTTACACCCAGAAGTTTTGCACTCTGAATTCTTGCACTCGAACAGGACCGTTTCAGATGTGGCGGCCGCCGGTGATCTCGAGAACCGTACCCGTCATGTAGCTCGAGAGGTCGCTCGCGAGGAACAGTACAACCGAAGCAACTTCCGAAGGCTCGGCTGCGCGCCCCATCGGAATCTCGGCCAGCTTCTCGTTCCAGATCCGTTCGGGCATCGCCTCGGTCATTGCCGTGCGGACCAGTCCGGGCTGAACGGCGTTGACGCGAACGTTCTTGAACGCGACCTCTTTTGCCGCGGCCTTCGTCAGACCGACGATGCCGGCCTTGGCGGCGGAGTAGTTGGTCTGCCCGAGCATGCCCACCTTGCCGGAGATCGACGAGATGTTCACGATTGCGCCGGTTTCGCGCTCACGCATGCGGGCGGCGGCAGCGCGTGTCCCGTTCCACGCTCCCTTGAGGTGAACGGCGATCACGTCGTCGAAGTCCTGCTCGGTCATCTTCCGCATCGTGGCATCGCGAGTCATGCCGGCGTTGTTGACCATGACATCGACTGGGCCGAAAGCGCTTTCAGCCAGATCGAGCATTGCCTCGACCTGTCCCGAGTCCCGAACGTCGCAGGAAGCGAAACGGGCGACCGACTCTCCGCCGAGTTCGGCGACCGCAGCCGTTCCCACGCCTTCGTTGATGTCGCCGATGACGACGGTCGCGCCTTCCTTGATGAAGGTGCGCGCAATTTCGAGCCCGATCCCCTGTGCTCCGCCCGTCACCACTGCGACCTTGCCGTCCAACAATCCCATGTCCACTCCGTTCGTGAGGTTAAAAGCTCGTCAGGTAAAAAGGTGTCAGCGCTGGTTTTGCTTTTTCGCTTGCGCCACGAGCCCACCGCCGAGAATCAGTCGCTGGATCTCGCTGGTTCCCTCGTACAGGCGCAACAGGCGAACTTCACGGTAGATGCGTTCGACCGGCACACCGCGCATGTACCCGTTGCCGCCGTGGATCTGCACGGCGAGATCCGCGACCTTGCCCACCATCTCGGTGCAGAAAAGCTTTGCCGCCGAGGGGCCGAGACGTCGATCCTCACCGCTCACGTACCGCGCGGCTACCTCACGCACCATCGCACGCCCGGCCATGACACCGGCCTGCTGGTCGGCCAGCATCGCTTGAACCAGTTGGAAGTCGCCGATAGCGGTACCGCCCTGTTCCGTGACCACGGAGAACGCGACAGATTCGTCGAGCGCTCGCTGTGCTGCTCCTACCGAGAGCGCCGCGATATGGACTCGTCCGCGTGCGAGAGACGTCATCGCAGCGCGGTATCCGGTGTCCTGGTCGCCACCGACGAGGGCCGACTCGGGAACCCGGACGTTGTCGAAGGTGACCTCGGAGGTCCAAGCACCTTCCTGACCCATCTTCTTGTCCTTGGGGCCGACCGTGACGCCCGGCGTGTCGGCCGGAACCAGGAACACTGCGATTCCCGGACCATCGGAATCCGCCGGGCGGGTGCGTGCGAACACCACGAACAGCTGCGCCAGTGGAGCATTGGTGATGAACCGCTTGTTGCCGTCGATGACCCAGTCGGATCCGTCCAGAACTGCCTTGGTCCGAAGGCCGGCCGGGTTGGAGCCCGCGCCCGGTTCGGTCAGAGCGAACGAAGCCACGACGTCACCGGAGGCGATGCGCTCGAGCCACTGAGCCTTCTGCTCGTCGGTACCGAAGCCGACCAATACCTGCCCGGCAATTCCGTTGTTGGTACCGAACATCGAGCGCAGCGCCAGGGACGTGTAGCCGAATTCCATTGCCAATTCGACGTCTTGGGTGAGGTCGAGTCCGAGCCCACCCCATTCCTGAGGGATCGCGTAGCCGAACAGCCCGATGGCTGCGGCTTTCTTGCGTATGTCCTCAGGAATGGCGTCGGTGTCGGCTATCTCCTGCTCACGCGGAACGACTTCCTTTCGGATGAACTCCCGCGCAGTCGCCAAGATATCTGCGAAGTCATCTGCATCGACCTGCATTCCCACCACTCACCTTGCTGTTTCCGAAGTCCATGCCGTCCTCCGAAGTCAATACCGTGAGGCAATCGGAGTCAAAGACCTGAAAACGAACCGAAGGTAAGGCAGAACCTATAGCAAGCCTCAGACGGTGCGCAGTTCCCGCTTCAGTAGCTTGCCGCTCTGATTGCGCGGGAGTTCGGCCACGAAACGGATGTGCTTTGGCACCTTGAACGGAGCGATCCGTTCCTTGACGTGGGCAATCAACGCCTCGGGCGTCAACTCGTCGTTGCCGTCCTTGAGCACGACGATCGCGGTGACGGCCTCGATCCACTTCTCGTCGGGTGTACCGATCACGGCAACTTCTGCCACTGCAGGGTGCGTGTACACCGCATCTTCGACCTCGCGCGACGCCACCAGGATGCCGCCGGTGTTGATGACGTCCTTGATCCGGTCGACCACTGTGATGAAACCTTCTTCATCCCGCACGACCAGATCGCCGGAATGGAACCAGCCGTCGCGGAAGGCCTCGGCGGTGGCTTCCGGATTCTCCCAGTAGCCGTTGCACAGCTGCGGCGAGCGGTAGAGAACCTCACCGGACTCCCCGTCGGCGACGTCATTTCCGTCGGCGTCGACGACGCGGGTTTCGACGAAGAACACCGCGCGACCGCAGGAAGACGGACGATCGGCATGCTCGCTGGGCTGGAGAACTGTTGCCAGTGGGCCGATTTCGGACTGACCGAAGCAGTTGTAGAAGCCGATGTCCGGGTAACGCTCACGCAGACGATTGAGCACGGTGACCGGCATGATCGAGGCGCCGTACTGCGCCTTCTTCAGCGAGGACAGATCGCGGGTCTCGAGGTCAGGATGGTTGGCCAGCGGTACCCACACGGTCGGCGCCAGGAACAGCGATCCGATCTTTTCGGCTTCGACGCGGCGCAGGATTTCCGGGATGTCCGGCGCCTGCATCAGACTGACCGTCGCGCCCACGGACATGTACGGCAGCATGAAGACGTGCATGCCCGCGGAGTGGTACATCGGCATGCAGATCAACGGGTTGTCGTTCTTGTCGAGCCCCAGCGCGATCACCGAGGACACGTACTCGTGAACCAGCGCTCCGTGAGACATCATGGCGCCCTTGGGCTTCGAGGTGGTACCCGAGGTGTAGAGCAGTTGCGCCAGATCCGTCGACGTCGCACGCGGCTCGAAGACCGGCACCTCGCCTGCGTCACCGATCGTGACGACCGACAGTTCCGCGTCCCGCAGTGCGATCACGTGGTCGAGATCGAGGTCGGAGCGTACCGAGTCGAGCGTCGGCGCCAATGCCGGATCCACCAACACCGCGCGGGCGCCTGACTGCGCCACGAGGTACCGGAGTTCCTCCCCCTTCAGTGCGTAGTTGACCGGAACGTGCACCAAACCTGCTCGCGCACAAGCAAGGAATCCGATTGCATAGGCGTCGGAATTGGTTCCGTATGCCGCGACGCGGTCGCCGTGTTCGAGACCCAGACCGAGCAGATAGGCCGCGACCCGGGTGACCGCGTCGTCGAGTTCGCGGTACGTGCGGGTGCGATCCTCGAAGACGACGGCTACGCGGTCGGGGTACTTGGCTGCCGAGCGCCGAAGCACTCCGTCGACGGTGTTGGTGCGTGGATCCAGGCTCATGCGCCCCAGGTTATAGGACGTCCAACTAAACCGGAAGAGCGATCGTTACTTATTGCGCCATTCGGGCTTTCGCTTGTCCACGAAGGCTTGCATACCTTCCTGAGCGTCGCAGGTCACGGCGTTGGTAGCCATCGTTTCCGCCATCGCCTCGTACGCCTGCGCTTGCGGCAGATCGATCTGGTGATAGAACGCCTGCTTGCCGATCTTCACCGTCAAGGGGCTGGCCGTCGTGATCTTGGCGGCCAGTTCGCGCACCTCCCGGTCCAGGTCTTCGGGCGGGACGACAAAGTTCACCAGACCCCAGTCCGCAGCGGTCTCGGCGTCGATCGTCTGACCGGTCAGCAACATCTGCATCGACCGCTTGCGCCCTACCGCCCTGCTCAGAGCAACCATCGGCGTCGAGCAAAACAGTCCGATCTTGACGCCGGGAGTACCGAAAACAGCGTTCGACGCGGCAACGACCAGATCACACGACGCGGCCAACTGGCAGCCCGCCGCGATAGCCGGGCCCTGGACTGCTGCAATCACCGGCTGCGGAATCCGCTGCACGGTCTCCATCATCTCGGTACAGCCGTCGAAGATCGCCCGCTCGTCCTCGAGGGTTCTCCCGATCATCTCCGTCAGATCGTGGCCCGCGGAGAACACCGGGCCTTCGGCGCGCACGACGACAACCCGTACGCGCTCGTCCGCAGCCAACTCGAGAAGGGCAGCCGTCACCTCGTGCATGGTCTCCGCCGAGAGCGGATTTCGGCGCGCCGGCCGATCGAGCGTCAGGAAACCGAGTCCCACCGATTCCTCGACGGAAATCTTCACTGCAGTGTTTTCTACCTGTGTCTGCGACATGTGTTCTCTCTACCAATCGAATCCGTCCCGGTCAACGAGACGAAAAGGGCATCCGCTCGCGCCGCGTCGATACGGTCCGGTCAATACTTCGCCACTACGAGGAGTGCCCATGAGCACCGATGTCGCCGTCACCACCGATCTCGAACAGATACTGCGCGCCCAGCAGGAAGCAACTCGCGCCGCCGGGCTTCCGTCCGCGCAGACACGACGCGAGCGCATCCAGCGCGTCGTCGATCTCCTGGTCGCAAACCACAAGGATTTGACCGAAGCGATCAACGAAGACTTCGGCGGTCGAATTCCGGCCTACTCGGTGATGAATGACGTTCTGGGATCGATGGTTTCACTCAAGCACGTTCGTGATTCTCTCGAAGAGTGGATGATTCGCTCACCGAGAGCGACCGGAGCGATGCAGGACCAACTCGGTGCCACGGCGTACGTGTCGTTCCAACCCAAGGGTTCGATCGGAATCATCGGAACCTGGAACGCACCACTCTTCACTCTCCTGAGCCCCCTCGCGTGCGCTCTGGGAGCGGGAAATCGCGCGGTTCTCAAACCGTCGGAGATCGTGCCCAACACTGCGGCCGTCCTGGCCGAGGCGGCGCGTCGAACGCTCGACCCTGCGGAGGTCGCGGTGGTGACCGGCGGCCCGGAAGTCGCTGATCTGCTGACGTCCCTGCCTTTCGACCACCTCGTCTTCACCGGCAGCACGACCGTCGGCAAGCTGGTCATGGCCAATGCTGCGAAGAACCTTGTTCCGGTCACACTCGAACTCGGCGGCAAGTCACCGAGCGTCTTGAGTCGCAGTGCCGATATCACCTCTGCTGCTTCGCGTTTGGCTATCGCGAAGTCGACCAACGCCGGTCAACTCTGCGTCTCTCCCGATCTGATCTACGTCCCACGCGAGAACACGGAAGCGTTCATCGGCGCATTCACCGATCAGTTCACGGGACTGTTCCCCACCATCGCCGACAACAAGGACATGGTCTCGATAGTCAGCGATCGTCACCTTGCACGCATCGAGGGGTACATCGAGGACGCCGAAGAACGTGGAGCACGAATCATCACCGTTCCCGACGAAGAACTCTCCGCTGACACTCGTCGTCGCCCACTGCGAATTGTGGTCGACCCTCCGACCGACGCACAGATCATGAAGGAGGAGATCTTCGGGCCGGCCGTCGTGATCCTGCCGTACGACGAACTCGACAGCGTTGTCGCGGACATCAATTCACGTCCGAAGCCGTTGGCGCTGTACTACTTCGGAACCGATCTGGACGAGAAGGAGTCCGTACTCGAACGCACCGTCTCGGGTGGCGTCACCATCAACGACGCGATGTCTCACCCCGGGCTGAGCGACGCACCCTTCGGCGGCGTCGGGGCTTCGGGTATCGGGCATTACCACGGCCGCGAGGGTTTCCTCGAGTTCAGTCACGCGCGAACGGTATTCGAAGCAGCGCAGCATGACCCACGCGGCGAGTGGGGAATGCTCCCGCCGTACGGTGAGGGTTTCGAGCAGATGATGTTGGCTCAGGTCACGCCCTGAGGCCTCCGGCCCCGTGCGCCTTTTTGGTAGTTCGCGCTACCGGAAAGGCGCACCGGCAAGGCCGCGGCTGAGGAACTCCACCAACTGACCCGGCTCGGTGTCCTGCGACTCGATCAGTTGGATCAGCTCTTTCTTGTCTTCTACCGCAAGCGGTTCGATGCCACCGAAGGTGCGCATCGTGGACCCGGCCGGAAGAACACGAGCACACACGAGTGTGCCTGGCTCGAGGTTCAGCGAGCCCCACTCGTCCGTGACCTTCACCAGATGCCCGTTGCGGACGTCGCTGAGGGTCACCAACTGTCCCGGCTCCGTCGAGGCAACCTTGTACACCGAGCGCGCAATCTTCAACCACTCGTCGGCCAGTTCCCGCTCGTCGGAGGGCAGCAGTTCTCCGCGGCGCTCGACAAACGCCTCGAAGATGCCGACGTCGAACAAAGCAGCATCGACGGCCAAACCACCTTCGACGGCCAGCGTCAGTGCCTCTTCGCTGTTGAACTGCTCGGCACGAATGAGCGCGAGATCGAATACGGCGTCGAAGTACTCCGGCGTGCGCGAGAACAACTGAGCCTTGACGTAGAGCCAGCTGGCCCGGTCATCGAAAGTCACCTCGGACTTACCGAGATGGCAAACCTTGAACTTTCGACCGGAACCACACCAGCACTTGTCATTTCGACCGAGCTCAGGATGCTCGGCCGGTGCATAGCGCTGAAGAACCTCATGCAGAACTTCGGACTCGCCACCCTCGATCCGGCCCAGCAAAGCCAGCGCTCGCGTCACATCGCTGCGATCGGCCGCCAGTAGCGCCAGATCGAAGATCGCCGGAGTCCAGTCGGGATCAAGATCGTGCGCTGATTCGTACGACGCCTCAGCGGCCAGGATCTTGCCGAGACGGTCCGAAGCCTTGCCCGCCAGCCAGTGCGCTGCCGGCCTGACTCGGCGCGGCCCCTTCTCCGCGAGAGCAGTTGCAACAGAATGCAATGCGGAATCATGGTCATCGAGTTCGGACAACAGTTCCAATGCTGCCGCAGCCGCGGGCGGCTCGGCGATGCCGACGAAGGTCTGCGGATCCTCCTTGATCTGCTTGCGTGCCCAGTCCGAGACATCCTCGACGCCTTCGGCTTTCGCAGCCATGACCACATCGACGAAGGCGATCACCGACGCGGCTTCTTCGGAGTGCAGGTTCTCTCGAATCTCGAGCATCCTGGCCCGGTTCGCCAGGTGGTATGCCTCGAAATCGAAACCGTCCACCGCAACGTAGTCACCGTCGCGAACGTAACCTGCCGCGTCGAGCATCTCGCCCAGCGGGGCGGTCGGCTGACGGAACAGCGACGGCTCGTCGAGCATCAACTGCCAGACAATGGCATCGAGGGTGTCCGCACCGATGTCGGCAAGGACCGTCGCCAGGTTCTCGCCGAATCCGGGTGCGGGATCCAGTACCTCGGGGATGGTGCAGAGCGTCAACTCGCGGTCAGCGACGAACAATCCGATCAAGTCACCTGCCGAGCACTCGGCAAGGGTGTCGGTGTCGAGCAGAAAACCTTCGTCGTGCGGGAACTCCGGGTCTTCGATCCCACGATCAGCCAACAGATCGTCGTCGATCCCGCGATGCACGACGCTGATGCCGTGGATCTCGTCGTCGTCACGATCGAGGAAAACTCGCAGCATCATCAGATCGGGATTGGCGTCGAGAACGCCGGACTTGATCTCCGCTTCGGTGAGGCGATGGGTCAACACTCGATGCTCGAACAACGTGTCGAGTGCGGCGTACCGCTCCTCACTCAAGTATCCGAGCAGTGGGTCCTCGACGTACTCGACGAATTCGGCCATGTCCTCGGCTGTACCGTGCCCGGCGTCAGCCAACAGGGTGCCCCAGTCCGCCGCTGTCTGCGGGCCGTGCTCACGCAACAACTCCATCGCGGCTTCGGCGATCAAGTCATTGGCATCCATCGGTTCGTTCACCTATCCAACTTTAACGGGGTCGACTCGATACATCGTCACCGGTCATCGGTCGAGTGATCGGCGCCTCCACGCGACTCACGCACCACTTCGTCGGCGTCGAGATCCTCGGAAGCAAGAACCTCGAGAACCCTCGCTGCCTGCGATTGCGAAGCCATGCCCACCACGCCCACTGCAAGCGCGCCAGTGGGGGCCGTCAGGACCCGAGCACTGATCGCATCACCCGGCTTGCCCGCGACCGAGTGAGCAACCGTGACGGTCTCCTTGGACCCACGATCGAGCAGCACGACACCGGTGTCGGAAGATTCGACCACCTCGTACACCGACCTGCTGGTTCCGAGCCACTGCGCAGCTGTCACTACTTCCGCCTCCGGGAGGAGTTCACTGCGTCTGGCCAGGAAGTCGGCAAAGATCCCACCCTCGAACAGAGCCACATCCAGTGCCGAGCCGTCGAAGATCGTGGTGGCGAGCAGTTCGTCCTCGGAGAGATTCTCGTTTTCGAGATCGTCGAGCCCGGTCACGGTGTCGACGAACTCGGAGGCAAAGGCAAAAAGACATGCCTTCTTGTACAACCACCGACCGTCCGCCTCGACGGATTCATCTGCCTTTCCGAGGTGGCAAACCTTGTACTTGCGGCCGGAACCACACCAGCACTTGTCGTTTCGCCCGAGTTCCGGGTGATCGGCTGGGACGAAGTCCTGCAGTGCGGCGTAGAGATTCTCTTCACTTCCGCCGTCGATCCGCCCGAGCAGTGACAGTGCCCGGATCGCGTCGCCGCGGTCCGACGCGAACTGGGCCAATTCGAACAAAGCAGGACCCCAACCAGATTCGGCAAGTAGCGCCTTCTCGTAGTGCGCTTCCGCTTCGAGGACGCGTCCCAGCCGATCGACGGCCTTACCGGCCAGCCAATGAGCCGCCGCCCGCACCGACCTCGGCCCTCGCTCGGCCAGTTCGGCTGCAAGCGATTCGAGAATCGCATCGGTCACCGGATCCTGATTCCGAAATCCGAGATCGAACACTGCTACCGCTGCACCCGGATCTGCGAGTGAGACAAAAGAATCCGGGGAAGCGCTCACATGACGGTGGGCCCAGTCCGCGATATCGAAGTCGACGATGACCGCGTCGGTGTATCCGCGGTCCGCCAGATCGACAAACGCGACGGCAGAGACAGCCTCGTCGTGGGTCAGATCGTAGGTACTGGCGACCAAGGCTGTCCGAATCTGCAGATCGTAAGCGTCGAAGTCGAATCCCCGACGCGCCAGCAATTCTCGCTCATGTTCGTAGCCTGCCGCCTCGAAGATCTCACCCAGCGGCGCAATGGGAACCGTGAAGAGTGACGGATCCGCGAGGAGGAGTTGCCAGCACACGGAATCGAGTGCCTCGACTCCGTCGTCCTCGAAAAGCTCGTCCAGGGCGGGAGCAAGATCGGGCTCGTCCTCGATCTCCACCAGGCGAAAAGCAAGTCTTCCGTCTTCGACGGCAAAACCGACGAGATCGCCGTCGGCACACTCGCCCAGGGTTCCGACCGGGAGAACCACAACTCGTCGACTCCGGAAGGGAGCACCTCCGCGTTCCAGGGCTGCTTCTTCCGCCAGGGCCACCCGGATCGCTCCGTCTTCGCCGCCGCCGCCGAACGCCAAGATCGGTTCCAGGTCGGGGCTCGCGTCAAGGATGTCGGACGCAATCTCGAGCTCACTGAGCCGGTGAGTGAACACGAGCCCTTCGAGGGCCGCGTCGAGGGCGAAGTACTTTCCGTTGGGCAGGTACCCGAGCATCGGTTCGGACAGGTACTCGAGTACATCGGCCAACTCGGTCGCAGTTCCGTACTCCTCGAGATGGGTCGCCCACTCTTCGAGACTCAGCGGGCCTTGCTCGCGCAGAACATCCACAGCAGCGGAGGCAATGGAACCAGCAGCGTCGTCGTCGAAATCAGTCACCCGCCAATGGTAGGCGACTTATTGCAGTCCACTGAGCCCCTCGCCCAGCACGGTCGCACCGAGGATCGCCAGGATGACCGCCATCATCACTGCGTTGTTGGCGGTCATCCATGCCTTCGCGGATGCGAGGATCTCGTCGGCTCGTTTGCCGGAGAACACCTTCACCAGGATCGGCGACGCGATGCCGCCGCTGGCGATCACCGTGAAGACGACCGCCGCAACAATCTGTTGAGCAACAACATTCGTGGCGACCGCGATAGTGGCCGCACCGGATACCGCCAGCGCAGCGTTCTTGGGATTGACCGCCGCGGACAAGAACGCCAACCCGAAAGCCTTCCGCGGCGTCAATCCGTCGATGCTCTTCATCCACTTCGGAACTGTCGGATCACCTCCGTCTCTCGGTCGCGCTCGCCACTGCTTGTACGCCACTCCGAACAGAACAAGGCCCAACACGATTCGTACGACGCTCGACCACACCGAAGTCTGCGACGACTCCGATTCCGCGAACGAGTAGTCCGCGATCACGATGGTCGCTGCAACGACCGCCGATATACCGAGCACCCACCCGAGGAGAAAAGATGCCGCCCCGCGATGTGCTCCGGCGGTAACCATCACGAGCACGATCACCGCCATGGGCATCGAGACGAAAAGCAGACCGAGGGCAAGAGGCAGAGACTGACCGATCGCGGCTAGCACCGAAACCCTCCAGTTGAATGCACGATCGATGACCGACGCGAAATCATGACGGGGGTGGCAGCATGACCTCGATGAGATGCGGACCGGGCTCCGCCAGCGCTGCGGCAAACTGCTCCGCCAACTCCTCCGCCGTGCTCGCCCGTGACGCCGGCACACCCAGGCCCTCGGAGATTTTGACGTAATCCATGTTCGGAGACGACAAATCCAACATCGACTGTGCGACGACGCCGGCGCCTGCTGCGCCGACGCGTTGCAACTCGCCACGCAGAATGGCGTAGGCGCGATTGTTGAGCAGAATCGTCGTGACGTTCAACTGCTCTCGCGCCTGCGTCCACAACGCCGTGATCGTGTACATCGCGCTTCCGTCGGCTTCGAGATTGATCACCGGTCGCTCCGGCGCTGCCACCGCGGCGCCCGTCGCAACCGGAATTCCCTGGCCGATGGCCCCTCCGGTGAGCGTGAGCACGTCGTGGCGCGGCGCTCCGGCGAGGGCGATCGGAATCGCCCAACCGGAAGTGGCAGCCTCGTCGGAGATGATGGCATCGCCTGGCAGCAGGGCACCGATCACGTCGGCCCAATTTCGAACGTCCAGTGGCCCGCTCGGCAGTGCTGGCCGATTCACTTCCTGCAGAACAGGTTCGACTCCCGGTGCCACGAGTTCTGCCACTGCTTCCAGAGCACCGGCAACATCGTCGCCGACGCTCGCCAGCGTTGTCACCGCAGCGCCCTCCGGTGCCAGATCGCTCGGCTTTCCGGGATACGCAAAGAACGAGACCGGCGAAACCGCGCCGGCCAGAACCAGCTGAGTTGTTCCGCGAAGTTGTTCGGTGGCGTGCTCGGCGAAGTACCCCAAGCGCTCGAATGATGGTAGCCCGGCGCCCCGTTGAAGCCTCGCCGGAAAAGTCTCGACCAGAATCTGCGCACCCGTCGCGACGGCGATCCGGGAAGCGGCGCGCAGTCCGGCTTCGGAACACGCTGCGCCGCCCAGCAGTAGCGTCGCGCGGCCCTCGGCATTGAGCGCGCCTACCACCGAGTCGATCTGTGCTGCAGAAGCTTCCGCTCGCGCCGGTATGTCCCGAGGCTCCGCAAGCACTCCACCTTCGCCCCACGAGACGTCAGCAGGTAGGACCAGTGTCGCGATCCTTCCGGGCGAATCCATTGACGCGGCAACGGCGTCAGCTGCATCGCTACCGACGGTCGCAGTGGATTCGGAACGTCGACTCCACCCCTCCAGCCATTCGGTCAGCGCGTCGATGTTCGATTCGAGAGGAGCGTCGAAACCGTGATGATATGTCGCGTGGTCCCCGACGATGTTCACGATCGGTGTGTGGGCGCGGCGCGCGTTGTGAAGGTTCGCCAGTCCGTTCGCCATACCGGGGCCGAGATGGAGCAGCGTCGCGGCAGGCTTTCCGGCGATCCGTGCGTAGCCGTCCGCGGCACCGGTCACAGCGCCCTCGAACAGGCCGAGTACGGCTCGCATCCGGGGAACGGAATCGAGTGCGGCAACAAAATGCATCTCGGACGTTCCGGGATTACCGAAGCACACCTCGACACCCGAGTCGACCAGACTCTGGATAAGTGACTGTGCACCATTCATATCGGTCACCTCTTCTTCATGAAAGCTGCGAATGCTTCTTGCGCTTCATCGGATCGTCGCCGTCTCGCGAAATGATCCGACTCCACGTCGATGGTTTCCAGCAGGGAGTCGAGATGCGGTCGACGGAGCAGCATCTTCGTGAGCGCTACCGATTCAGCCGGGGAGTCTGCAATGCGAACTGCACGGTCCAGCGCCACGTCGAGTGCGGTGCCGGCCTCCACGACGCGATTGACCAGACCGGCTTCTGCCGCCTCGTCGGCGTCGAACATATCTCCGAGCATCAACAGTTCGGTCGCGCGTTTGAGGCCCGCGATCTGTGGCAACAAATAGCTCGATCCACCCTCGGGCGAAAGCCCGAGCGGAACGAACGGCAAGCGGAACCGCGTACCTCGTCCGGCAAACGCCAGGTCGCAGTGCAACAACATCGTGGTGCCGATCCCGACTGCAAACCCTTCGACCGCTGCGACAATCGGTTTACGTGCGGTAACGAGTGCGATCAACAGATCCTTGGCCTCACCGCCGTCCTCGCCGGCAGTGTCCTGAAAACTTCCGATGTCGTTACCACTGGTGAAGACACCACCGGCACCCGTCAGCACCGAAACCCGCACTGCATCGTCGCCGTCCGAATCCCGGATCGCGTTCGTGAGTTCGCGGTACGTCTTCGCGTCGAGCGCGTTGCGCCTCTCCTGGCGGTCCATCGTGAGCAACCGAACTCCCGGTGTGTGCTCCTCGATCCGAACAGTCATCCGTACCTCCGTCGTAGCCGAGAGTCTCGATTCAAGCTACTAGGTCCGGAGTTCAGCGTTCGTAGCCCTTGCGCATATCGTCGACGATCCGTGGCCGGTCGAGGGTCGAGGGCTCCAACTCCCGCCTCGGGCGATCGCGCGGAAACACCGATGCCGACGCCAGCGTCGGCTCGTCGAGGAACCGTAATTCCGGCACATCAGCGGGCAGACGAAGGTCGGGTGGAGTGGATCCTGCTTGCGCGAGCACATATCCCCAGTCACCGAAGCTCGGTACGAAGACGTGGTAGGGCGAGACACTCAGTCCGACAGCCGATACCGTCGACACCGTTCGCCAATACGCATCCGGTGTCGAGTACGGACTGCCGGACTGGACGACCATCAACCCGCCCGGATTCATCGCGGCAGCGGCGAGTCCGTAGAACTCCACGGAATACAACCTGCCCAGTGCAGGCGTGTCAGGATCCGGTAGGTCGACGATGACCGCGTCGAAACCCGGTTCCGGGCTTTCCCGTAACCATCGGAACGCGTCGTCGAGAACGACGTCCACCCGCGGATCCTCGAGGGCTCCCGCGTTCAGTTCGCGAAGACGGGTGTTGGCCAATTCGATCACGGCCGGATCCAGTTCGACCTGGACGATCTGCTCGACGCTGTTCATCCGCAGCACTTCCCGTGCAGCGAGGCCGTCACCGCCGCCCAGAATCAGCACCCGCCGCGGATCGTTCACCAGTGCCGGATACACCAGCGACTCGGTATAGCGATGCTCGTCGACACTGGAGAACTGCAGGTCTCCGTCGAGGAACAAGCGCACGTCGTTTCCCCGCTCGGTGACGACGATTTCCTGGTACACCGACCGCTCGGCGGCCACCACCGGATCGGTGTACAGACGCTGCCTCGACGTGGTCTCGATGTCCGAGGCCGCGATCAGCAGCCATCCGATCAAGCTCGCCGCCAACAGCATTGCGACGACGGCGATCAATCGTGCTCGCAGGCTGAGCTGCCACCGGAGAAGGATCAGCGCGACAACTGCCGCGGCCACGAGATTGATCATGCCGGTGAGTGCGGCGCCGCGAATCATGCCCGCCCACGGCAGCAGTACGAACGGCCACAGCAGGCCACCGATCAACGCGCCGAGGTAGTCGGCGGCATTGAGGTTTGCCAGCACTTTTCCGGTGCTCTGTGCGTCGTTGTCGCTCCGACCGGATTGTAAGAGCGTCATCAGCAGAGGCACTTCAGCACCGACGAGGATGCCGATCAGCGCCGTTGCTGCCACCAGAACTGCTGCGCTGGAACCGAAGAAGGTGAAGGTCACGTACAGAGTGACGGCGCTGAATCCGCCGATCAGGCCGAGCAGTATCTCGACCGTCACGAACGAAACGGCAGCGTGCCCCAGCAGAGGTTTGGCGGCCAATGCTCCGATACCCAGAGCCGCAACAAATCCCGCGACGATCAACGACGTCTGGGTGATACCGCCGCCGGTCAGACTCACGCTCAACGTCAACAGCGCCAGCTCGTAGATCAGGCCGCACGCCGCGCACGCGGCAACAGCCGCAAGGAGAAGCACACGTGCACGCGGGCCGAGCATCGTCGAACGCTCGTCAACCCTCACATCGGGATCAGCGGCAACCATCAGGTGAGCGCTGCGGCATTCACCAAACCGATGGACAGCAAGCTCACACCCACAGCCCACGCGGCGCCACACATCTTCGGATCCTGCACCAGTGCAACCAACTTGCCGGGAAGGAATGCGTTCATCAAACGCAGCGCGATCGCTTGCAACACGATCGCGAACAGTCCGTACACCGCGGAGTCGGCGAGCCCCTGAGCAAAGCCGTCCGAACTGGTCAGGATTGCCGTCACCACGATGATCGCCAGCGCAAGATGGTTGGAAGCCAACAGAATCGCGGCATTCGGGTTCTTGTCGACGTACACCTGATGGCGGAGATTTCCGGGTGTCATGAGGTCGAGGACAAGGAAACCCGTGGCCAGGACCGCTACGCCGACGGCGAAATAGGCGAGGGTGCCGAGAACGCCACCGACGAGCAATGCCGGATCCACCGTCCCGATCTCGACGGAAGTGGATGCAAAGATGTTCGTCACGCCGTTCTCCTTCTCATTGAGCATTACCGTCATTTGGCACTACCCGAGCCGCCGCTGCCGCTGCTTCCACCCGCTGGGGATCCCGGGTTGAAACCCGGACCCAGATACGCGTATCCGCCGCTGCGATACGTGCCGTCGATGTCCTCTACTTTGATGGTGCTGCCACCGCCCGAAGCTGAACTGACAGTGACGATGTCGTCGTCGTAGCGCAGGTATTCGTTGCCGCCGTCAGCACTTCGCGCCGCCGGTTCGTCAGCGTCGACGATTCGCGACACCGTCGTACCTACTGGATCGTTCGACGAGTACAAAACGACGTCACCGTTCTGGGACGACTTGGAATAGTTGTCCGCGATGAAGTCCTTGGCTCCGCCACCGCACGCGGACAACGCAATTGCGGCCGCCATCATCACGGGCGGCAACCATGTCCGTCCCCTCACGGTTGCCACCTGCTACGTGTCTTCACGATCACTCCTGTCCCCTCCCCTGGGTACAAATGCCAACTCTGCCAACTCCACCCCTGTCGGTCTCGAACGCCACACAACGCGGTCAATGCCGTCTCGTCACCGGGAAACGATCCGCAGATCCAGCCGTCCTGACCGGCGGATTCTCTCAACGACGCAGCTTCCGAATCGAATTCGACTCGGTCCAGGACCGTTGAGGAAGACTCGAACCGGTAGTTTGCCGTGGACTCCATTGCGGGCAACGGTTCACCGCCGGCCGCAAGAGCATCACACGAAACCTGTTCGGTCAGCTTCTTTCCCGACACCCAGGCCGTCACCACGTGCGACGCCCCGAGCACCCCCAGCGTCAACGTCGCATCGGCAGTTTCGATCACCAACTCGGCGAGGGTCGGCGGCGCGGGAGCTCCCAGTACCAACCCCAGTGCAGCGGCGTCCACGTCGGTCGGTTCCACGTCGAGTAGATACAGACTCATTCCGGTGGGCCGGAGTGGATGACGGTGAGTTCGCTGCGCGTGACCGCTCGTCCCGTGGAAACCTCCCACGACTGTCCGCGCGCCCACTTCTCGAATGCGATCAGGCCGGTCTTGTCGGCGGTTGCGTAGTCCGCGTATTCCATCGAACCGGCAGGGGCCGTACCCGTCGTACCCTCGGCAGTGAACTTCGCCGTTCCACTTTCGATCTTGCGGTGAACCTTGTCGTCGAGAATGACGTCGCCGTTCGGGACCAGGTTGGTTCCTTCTCGACGCATCCAGAGAGTCATCTCCAGTTCACCCTCGTCGTCCTCGACCGTCAGCCAGCGGCGACCGGTCGACCCGTCGAGAAGGTGCTCACGCCAGATGTACCCCTCTTCGTCGAGCGTGATGGTCCCTCGAACAACGTGGTCGATACCCGCGTACGTGATGATGTCGCCGACCCCGATCTTGTGAGGGTCGTACACCTCGGGGTAGTCGGCGAGCGGGTCGACGCGGGTATTCGGCTTGCCCTGGCGTCCACGCAGGACCACAAACGCGACGGCAGCGATCACCACGAGAATCAGGACAACTATCAGCACGTTGGTCAACGGTTTCTCCGAAATCGTCTCGGCAGGGTTGCCGCGGGCCATACCCTACCGATCCGTTCTCAGCCTTTTCGGATGAGACTGCCGGCAATCCGGCCTGTCGCCGGCCCGGCAGGTCTCCAGCGCCGCGGGCAGATCGAAAGACTGCCCCGGCGCACCTTTGCGTTTACGCTCAGCCCGAGGAACTCCGCGCGAAAGAAAGCCGGTCGACTGACGATGAGCAAGAACACGGAGCCGTCTGCCCGCACCGTCATGCACACACCACGATTCTGGTTGACGCCGTTGATAGTGGTCACCCTCTTGATGTCCGCGCTGGCAGCGCTGTACATGGGCGGGATACTCGACCCCAAGAAACATCTGGACCAGTTCCCGATCGCCCTGGTCAACCAAGACGAAGGCGACACCCTCCCGGGCGGTGATCCCGCCGATCGCAAGAATTTCGGAAACGATATAGCCGCCGGCCTCGAAAGCGGGATCGACCACCAGAAGATCGACCTGCAGCAGATCGGTATCGCCGAAGCACAATCACGGCTGAACTCCGGCACGCTGTACGGGGCGATCGTGATTCCCAGTGATTTCACGAAAAGGACGATCATCCTGGCGGAGGCGAGCGTCGTCGCCGGTGATGTAGAACAACCGATCATCACGATCTACACCAATCCTCGAGCCGGTTCCGTCTCCGCATCTCTGGTCCAATCGATCGGTACTACAGCGCTCGCGTCGGTCAACAAGAACATGGGCGAGCAGCTCACCGCGCTTGTCACCGCGCAGTTGGAGACGGGAGGCACCGGAACCCAGATCTCCGGAGCGAGCCGCCTGCTGCTCGAGAATCCGGTGAATGTACTCACCGTGGCTCACGATCCGCTTCCCGACGGCACCGGATTCGGTTTGGTTGCATTCTATTTCGCGCTGCTGTTGGTACTTGCCGGGTTCACCGGAGCAACCGTCGTCAATTCCTTGGTGGACGGCATGCTCGGTTATGCGCCCACGGAATTCGGTCCACTCTTCGTCCAGAACGATGTGGTGGGTATCAACAGGTTTCGGACACTGCTAGTGAAATGGGCGTTCATGATCGTGCTGTCCGGGATAGTCTCCGCGTTGTTCCAATGGATCAGTCGTGCCCTCGGTATGCCGGTCACTCACGGGCTTGCGTTGTGGGAGTACGGGGCGTTGGTCATCACAGCGGTCGGCATCACGGCAATGTCGGTGATGGCCGCGTTCGGCTCGTTGGGCATGTTGATCAACCTGTTCGTCTTCGTCATTCTCGCGCTGCCCTCGTCCGGCGGCACCATCCCCCTCGAAGCCAGCCCCAGGTTGTATGCCTGGCTGGCCCAGTTCGAGCCGATGCACCAGATTTACATGGGCACACGGTCGATCCTGTTCTTCGGTGCGCGCGGTGAGGCCGGCCTGCTGCATGCCATCTGGATGACGTTGGTGGGTCTCCTGATCGGCGTCGTACTCGGCATCGTGACCACCCGTTTCTACGACCGCAAGGGCTACGAACGCACCCATCGCCCCAAGGTGGCGTGACATGGTACCCAGCAGGTATTTGATCGAAACCTGTTGAGCCGATTCATTTCGATTGCGCGTTTCGGGAATCTTCGAGCCCCCTCCGCACGTTGTACAACTATGGCTAATTACAAAACAGTCAATCCCGCGACAGGTGAAACCGTCAGGGAATTCGATACTTTGGATGACGCCGGAGTTGAAGCCGCACTTGCGAACACGCATCGCGGCTACTTGACCTGGCGCAACAGTGCGCCTCAGCAGCGTGCGGCAGTCCTGAGCAGGACCGCCGAACTGTACACAGAGCGTGCAGACGAACTGGCTCGAATGATCTCGTTGGAGATGGGTAAGCCGGTCCGCGAGGCCAAGGGCGAAGTGCAGCTCTCGGCCGCGATCTATCAGTGGTACGCAGATCACGGTCCCGCACTGCTCGAGGAAGAACGACTCGACGTTCCCGGGGCCGAGGAGTCGGTTGTGTACCGGCGACCGATCGGCGCTCTCATCGGCGTCATGCCGTGGAACTTCCCGTACTACCAGGTCGCCCGGTTCGCGGCACCGAATCTGATGCTCGGCAACACGATCATTCTCAAGCACGCATCGAACTGTCCGCAGTCGGCATTGCTGATGGAAGAGATTCTGCGACAAGCCGGATTGCCGGACGACGCCTATGTCAACGTCTTCGCGACCAACGAGCAGATCGCGGACATGATCGCCGATCCGCGCGTTCAGGGTGTGTCACTGACTGGCAGCGAACGCGCAGGCACCAGCGTCGCGGAAACTGCCGGACGCAATCTCAAGAAGGTAGTTCTCGAACTCGGCGGATCCGACGTGTTCATCGTCCTCGATTCCGACGACTTGGATGCCACAGTCAAGTCAGCAACCAAGGCGCGGCTGTCCAATGCCGGACAGGCGTGCAATGCGGCCAAGCGTTTCATCGTCACCGAAGATTTCTACGACGACTTCACCCGCAAGTTGGCGACCTCCTTCGAATCCGTCACTGCCGGTGACCCGTTGGACGAATCCACAGTCTTGGGTCCGCTCTCTTCGCAGAGCGCGGCAGACACTCTGATCGAGCAGATCGACGACGCGGTATCCAAGGGCGCCACACTGCTGACCGGGGGAAAGAAGATCGACGGCCCGGGCGCCTACGTTCAACCGACATTGCTCGCAGACGTGACACCGGACATGCGGGCGTACAGCGAAGAACTGTTCGGACCTGCCGGCGTCGTCTACAAGGTCAAGTCGGCCACCGAGGCTGTGGAACTTGCCAATTCGTCGGTCTACGGACTGAGCGGATCCGTCTGGAGCAGCGATCTTGATTCCGCGCGGTCGGTCGCTGCCGATCTCGACGTGGGGATGGCGTTTGTCAACGAGCACGGTACGACGTTGCCCGGCCTGCCCTTCGGTGGAGTCAAGCGCTCCGGAGTTGGCCGCGAACTCGGCCCGTGGGGAATGGACGAGTTCGTCAACAAGAAGCTGATCCGCGTCTCGAAGAAGTAACTCGGCGCAGAAGTAACTCGACGCAGAAGTAGTTCGACGCGAAGGAAGGCCCTGACCTCGATGGAGGTCGGGGCCTTTGCTCATAACCCACGAACCAGCGTGAGGGTCCGCTGCCTGATCACTTGCTTGCCGGAGTGGCGGTCTGACGAGAGAGACTCCAACCGAACCGAGACGCAACGAGAGCCACGAGCCAGCCCAACAAGGCACCCGCGAACGGAGTGGCGACGGCGGTGTAGATCGCCTCGTAGGAAACACCGACCGACACGGTGGAGCCTCCGACAAAGGCGAAATCGGTCCGGTAGGCGAGGGTCGCCCACTCGACCAGAACGGAGACAACAACAATCAGGAACCCCGATACGAAACCGAAACCGGCCAGAAGAACATGAAGTGCGCGCATCCGATCAGTGTGCCTGTAACGCCCACCCAGATGAAACCGACCTGCTGGTATGACACTTTCACGAATTGCTCGCACTACCGCGATCGCCGCCGCCCTCTGCGCGAGCGCCGCTATCTGTTCCGCGACGTCAGCGTCCGCGGAGGTCGTCGACGTCACGATCATTCCCGGCCTCAGCAGCGGCCCGACAACGCCGTACGGAGCCGGCTGCACGTATCTGGTGGTAGCCAGGACAGCGGAGTTGGTGGAGCCGAACGTTTCGATAGTCGACATGAACCGGGCGTCGACCATGTTCCCGCAGGAATTGATCTGGGACACCGTCAATCCCTACTTCACCTTGCCGGTTGTACTCGGCCACGCCGTCACGCTGTGGACTCCGACTGCACCGGGCGAACACTCTCTGATGGCCTACCAGACATCCGCGGGCGGGCCGGTCGCAACGGTCATGGTCAATCCGGCCACCCCGATCGGGCCGGGGTGCATCGTCGCGCCCTGAACCACCGTCCGTCAGCTCTCCAAGAAGTCGACGAGCACCCGGTTCAGTTCATCGGCGGGAACCATCGGAATACTGTGGTGTGAAGCATCTTCCAACACCTCGACGCGCGCTGCGGGAACACGCTCACGTACTACCTTGGCCACTGTTGCCGCATCATGCACCCGCCCGTCCCGCGCGAGGACCACCAACAACTCGACATCCAGAGCGCTCGTGTCCTGCTCCGAAGGACGTTGAGGCACTACCAGATTGGGTCGTGGTAGATCCGAAGTGCCCAATTCCGCAAGTGAGAGCCAGTCGGAGTCGATGCTCAGCTCGCCTGTCTCCCACTCCAACAGTCGCCGTCGGCGTGCTCGCGACGGCTTGAGCAACAACGGAAGCGCACGCAGAAGGTAGCCGGCCTTCATGCCGGAGAAACTCGAATTGGGATCGAGCAGAACAAGTTTCCCGACACGATTCGGTCGATGCAGCGCAAGGGCCAACGCAATCATCGCGCCGTAGGAATGTCCGATCACATCGACGGTGTCGGCGCCGGTGCAATCGACTATCGAGTCCATCCACTCGATCAGATCGTCGACGGACTTCATCCGATCACCATTCGGAATACTGAGTCCGGCATCACCCAGGGTGTCGACGGCAAAAACACGCCGGGATTTCGACAGCGCCCCAACGTTGTCGAACCACACCGTCGAGGTGGCGCCTCCCCCGGACAGAAGGATCAACGGCCGCGAGTCTTCACGTCCACAGACGTTCACATGCGTGCTGCCGAACCGCCCCGCGAGATCCACACCCAGCGGTTTCTGCGGCCATTTGGTCAGTACGGCGTCGTATGCGCGATTGAAGTTCATCCCCACCCCCATTTCTCTCGATTATCGAGATAGTAGACAATCGAGAGACGACACACCAGGGCTGGGAGATATCCATGAGCGTCGGCGACACAGAAGACGAAGCGATGGCGATCGTGCACTCGCTTCGCGCGCTGACCGTCGACTTGAACGTGGCGGTTTCCGGATTTGCGACCAAATACACGATGCACTCCACCGACGTGCGCGCGCTGATCTGCCTTCTCGACGCCGAGCGCTCGAACACACCGGCGACGCCAGGCTGGCTCGGCGCGCAACTGGGCATCAACTCGGCGTCGGTGACCGCGCTCGTCGACCGGATGGTCAAAGCGGGCCACGTAGCTCGGGAACGCGATTCGGCGGACCGCCGGCGAGTGATCTTGCAGGTCACACCAGCGGCGGTCACACTCGGCGAGAGCTTCTTCGGCCCACTCATTTCACGGGCAGTGAGCACCATCGGCAATTACACGGCCACCGAGCGAGCCACCATCGCGAGTTTCATCGTGGCGATGCGAGCGGATGTGGAGCGGGCTCGCATCGATAGGGAGCCCTCCCGGTGACTTGCATACTTCCTGCCGGAGAACGTGCGTTTCTAGTCGACCTCGATTCCGAAGCCGACGTGCTCACGTTCACCGAAGCTCTGACGCGAAGCACCCCGGTCGGGGTCGAAGACTTCCTCCCCGCAGCGCGCACCGTTCTGGTCACCTGTAGCCCGACGGCAGATCTCACATACGTCCGGCAGTGCTTGAACTATCTGGAGCAGTCCAAGTCCGCTGCGATCGCGGACGCGCATTCCGAGACCGACCTTCTCACCATCTCCGTCAGGTACGACGGGCCCGACCTCGACGACGTCGCACGGTCACTCGGAATGACCCGATCCGAGGTGGTTACGGCTCATACCGGCGCGATGTGGCGTTGCGCCTTCATCGGATTCGCACCCGGCTTCGCCTACCTGACTTCAGGCGACACTCGGCTCGACGTACCGCGTCGAACGCAATCACGAACCGCGGTGCCTGCCGGTTCCGTCGCCCTGGCCGCTGGATACAGCGCGGTCTACCCGCGGGCATCACCGGGTGGCTGGCAGATCATCGGAAGCACCGACGCCGTGATGTGGGACCTGAACGCCACACCACCTGCCACCGTTCAACCCGGCAGACGCGTTCGCTTCGTGGACGAGAATCAACGATGAATGGTCTGGAGATACTCGAAATCGGGCCGCTGAGCCTGATCCAGGACCTCGGACGGATCGGGCACCTTCGCTCGGGTGTCGGGGTTTCCGGAGCGGCAGACAGGCGATCGCTCAAACTCGGCAATCGACTCGTCGGCAACGACGAGGGCGCGGCCGGTATCGAGGTCCTCCTGGGTGGGCTGAGCATGCGGGCGCGCCAAGCGACAACGATCGCGTTCACCGGAGCGCCGGCACAGGCCTACCGCGACGGCATTCCGGTCGGGCATTCGAGCGTGATCTCTCTGCGGGCTGGTCAGACCGTCCGCCTGGACTACGCACCGAGCGGGCTGCGGACGTATCTGACCGTCCGAGGCGGCATTGTGGTTCCCGAGATCCTGGGATCGCGCAGCACCGACACGATGTCCGGGATCGGTCCGGCTCCTCTCGAGCCTGGCGTTGTTCTCCCGATCGGGCCTTCGCCGACCACGTTCTCACCCGTCGACCTCGCGCCGGTGACGCCGATGACAAACGAGACTCTCGACATTCGAGTCCTATTCGGTCCGCGTGCAGATCGATTCACCAACCCCGAAACACTCGTCCAGGGCCGATGGGCGGTTTCGACCGACTCTGACCGAATCGGGGCACGCCTCGATCGCGTCGGCGCCGACGAACTGCTTCGACGCACCGATGACACCGAACTGCCCACCGAAGGCGTGGCACTCGGATCGATCCAGGTCCCACCCAGCGGCCAACCTGTCGTGTTCCTCGCCGACCACCCCATCACCGGCGGTTATCCGGTGGTCGGAGTGGTCGCGGACGCAGATATCGACCGGCTCGGCCAAGCCCGCCCGGGTCAGCACATCCGGTTCGTCGGCGCCTGAGCAGCGCCGAGCGTTCTCGTGTCGGACCTTGCCGTCACACTGATGGTGTGCGAGTTGTCCTGGTTCCCGGTAGTACGACGTCCACGGGAGCTGTGACGGCGACTGTCCTACGGACCGATCCCGGTGGAACGCCGCTCGCCGATCCCGTCGAATACCCCGACCTGATCGCAGCGGTGCGCACCATCGAGGAAGCCGAGCACCCGCGGTGGGTGTGGCCGAGTACGGCGACCGTGTACCCACCGCTACTGCGGGCAGGCGTACGGGTTCAGCGGTGCCACGACATCTCCCTGACTCGCGCGATCCTCGGAATGCGCGTCGGCAAACCGTCACCACCTGCCGACGAGTTCGACGACGACCGCCTCGGTCTCTTCGACACCGCCCCCGTTCTCGATCCCCTCGCCGTCGCCACCGAATTCGCCGAGCAGCGCGCAACCGTCGGCGCGGACGCTCGACTGGACTTGTTGATCGCAGCAGAATCGGCCGGCGCTCTCAGCGCCGCCGAAATGACGCACACGGGCCTTCCGTTTTCGACGCAGAAGCATCGCGAACTCCTCGAAGAACGGCTGGGACCGCGGCCGACGGGATACGACCTCCCCGCTCGTATGCAGGAACTTGCCGCACAGATCAGTGAGGTATTCGGGCGCACCGTCAATCCTTCGTCGTCGGTGGAGATCACCGAGGCGTTCGGGCGTCAGGGCATCGAACTGCCGTCGACGCGCAAGTGGTTTCTGCAGGAAATCGATCATCCGGCTGTGCCGCTACTCCTTCGTCACCGCGAACTCGCCAAGCTGTACAGCACCAACGGTTGGCAGTGGATGGACAGTTGGGTGCGGGGAGATCGATTCCGTCCGATCTACGTTCCCGGTGGTGTCGTGTCCGGCAGGTGGGCGAGCCGAGGCGGCGGGGCCCTCCAGATTCCGAAGACCATGCGCTCGAGCGTCGTCGCCGATCCGGGCCACCTGTTCGTCGTCGCCGACGCCGGTCAGCTCGAGCCCCGAATTCTGGCTGCCATGTCCGGCGACCGCCGCATGATGGCCGCCGCCGGGGACGACGACCTGTACGCACTTGTCGGTGCCGAAGCCTTCGGCGGTGATCGCGCAAAAGCCAAGGTCGCAATCCTCGGCGTCCTGTACGGGGCGACGGCGGGTGAAGCCAAAGCACTACTCATCTTGTTGCGGAAGCGATTCCCGGTCGCCGTCGAGTACGTCGAGCAAGCTGCGAAGGCAGGCGAGCGCGGCGAGGTGGTTCGGTCACTGCTCGGCCGGGCCTGTCCCCCACCGTCTCCCGACTTCTACTCCCACGGCGACGCTCATGCCCGCGGTCGTTTCACGCGGAACTTCGTCGTGCAGGCCACCGCGTCCGAGTGGGCGCTGTGCCTCCTGGCCGACCTCAGGCGACGCCTCGCCGAAGATCCGGACGGCGAATTGGTCTTCTTCCAGCACGACGAAGTGGTCGTGCATACCCGCAACCCCGAAACCGGTACCGCGCACGTGCTGGCCGCAGCTGCTTCGGCAACTCGATTGCTGTTCGGCGACACAGTGGTCCGTTTCCCCATGGACGTCGCAGCCCGCGAAACATACGGCAAAGGCACTTCGTAGCGTCGTCAATTCCACTCCAAGTGGTTCCTCCGCGCCCGTATTGCGTGTTCTACTGGAAATCGTTGCTTTGTTGGTGCTGGTCGACTGCGTTCGAGGAGAACCATGACCAAGCTGGATACAACTGACGCAGAACGGAACGAGCACGGAGCGGTCAAACGCCGTCGCCTGCCGATCTTCACCGTGATCGCCCTTGCGATCTTCGCCTTCGTCGCAGGCGGATTCGGCGGTTCTTTCCAAGGCAAACTCGCCGAGGTACAAAAGAACGACAACGCCTCCTACCTCCCGAGTTCCGCCGAATCGACGATCGTCAGCAACCAATCCGCGAACTTCCTGGCAGTCGAGACCATCCCTGGTTTTGTTCTGTTCCATCGAGATTCGGCCCTCACCGAGGCAGACAAGTCTGCAATCAACTCGGCGTACGACGCCATTTCCGTCGTCTCCGGAGTAGATGCCGACGGTATGCAGCCCACCCAGTACTCCGCCGACGGCACAACTGCGTCGATCTTCGTGCCACTCGTCGCCAAAGACGGCGACACCGCCGTGGCAGGCGATGTTCTGGCGACCACCGAACAGAACGTCATCGACGCCGCGAAGCAGGCTGCCGGGGATGTCGAGGTACTGCCCGCCGGACCAGGTGGGCTACTCGTTGCCTTCATCGACGCCTTCGCCGGTCTGGACGGAGCACTGCTGGGTGCGGCACTTCTGGTCGTGATTCTCATCCTGCTTGTCGTGTACCGGTCGCCTGTCCTGTGGTTCTTTCCGCTGTTCTCCGCACTTCTCGCAATCGGCTTGTCCTCGATGGTGATCTACTTCCTCGCGAAGGCCGAAGTACTCACGTTGACCGGCCAGTCCCAAGGCATCCTCTTTGTCCTGGTGATCGGTGCCGGTACCGATTACGCCCTACTCTTGATTTCTCGCTATCGCGAAGAACTGCACACGTATCCCAACCGCTTCGACGCGATGATCAAGGCCTGGCGCGAGTCTGCGCCGGCCATCACTGCTTCGGCTGTCACCGTAATTCTCGGTCTGCTGTGTCTGACGTTCTCTCAACTCAACTCCAACAAGAGCCTCGGACCCGTCGCCGCCATCGGCATCGCCTGCACCTACCTGGTGATGATGACGTTCATGCCTGTCGCTCTGGCCGCCACCGGACGGTGGGTCTTCTGGCCGCGCAAGCCCAAGGTCGATCACGCCGCAGACCTTACGACGCACGGGATGTGGGGCAAGATCGCCGAGGCCGTCGGCAGCAAGGACCGTCCACTGTGGATCGGCGCCACTGTCTTGTTGATCATCCTGTTCGCAGCCGGGATCGGCAGTCTCAAAACCGACGGCCTGACATCCACCGAAAGCTTCACCAACCGCCCCGACGCCGTTGTCGGACAAGAACTCTACGACTCGAAGTTCGATCCCGGAGCCGGCGCACCGGCTGTGATCACCACAAACGCCGACCAGGCCGACGCCGTCATCAAGGCAGCCAGCGGAGTCGAAGGTATCTCGCAGGATCCGGGCGCCGTCTGCACGCAGGTGGACGTCGCGAAGGTCAGCGAGCTGATCAAGACCAACCCCGCTGCCGTCGCACAAGCCGCTGCTGCGGGTTGCGCCCCTGCAGCTTTCACCGTTGCACCGATCGACGGCCGAACCATGATCAACGCAACCCTCGCCGACTCCTACGATTCACCGCAGGCACTCGACACCGTCAAGCGACTGCGGACGGCGGTGCACGACGTGCCCGGCGCCGACGCACTTGTCGGCGGCAGCACGGCCACCACCCTCGACGTCCAGGCCGCCTCGGTCCGCGACAGAAACCTGATCATCCCGATCGTGCTGGTGGTGATCTTCCTGGTCCTGGCCGCTTTGCTTCGCGCTCTGCTGATCCCGGTGATTCTCATTGTCACCGTGGTGCTTTCCTTCGCGGCGACACTCGGCGTGAGCGGATTCTTCTTCACCCACGTATTCGGGTTCGCCGGGGCGGATCAATCGTTCCCGCTGTTCGCCTTCGTGTTCCTGGTCGCTTTGGGTATCGACTACAACATCTTCCTGATGACCCGAGTGCGGGAGGAGACGGGAGAATTCGGCACCCGCTCAGGTGTTCTGCGCGGCCTTGCCGTGACGGGCGGTGTGATCACCTCAGCCGGAATCGTCTTGGCCGCAACATTTGCCGTACTGGGCATCCTGCCACTGGTCTTCCTCGCCGAGATCGGATTTGCCGTGGCCTTCGGCGTGCTGCTCGATACGATCATCGTGCGCAGCGTCCTGGTTCCGGCGCTCTCGCACGACATCGGGAAACGCATCTGGTGGCCGTCCGAACTGGCCCGCGCAAAAGACTGATCGACTACAGAAACGCTTCTTTTGTCCACAGGTGAAAGAGTGCGTAGGCACGCCAGGGCCGCCAGCGCTCCGACAACGCTGCTGCCTCTTTGCCTGACGAAACCCCCAGCGCACGTTTCAACACCAGATCATCGGGTACAAATGCGTCGCGATCACCAAGAATTCGAACGGTGAGATAGTCAGCGGTCCACGGTCCGATTCCCGGTAGCGCCAACAACTCTTGTCGAAATTGGACGGGATCCGCATCCCAGGTGAGTTCGAGGCCGTCTGCTGCGGCAGTTGCCAACGTGTGCACCGTTTTTGCGCGCGCCGTGGTCAATCCGACCGCTTTCTGAATGTTCTCCGGCGATTGCGCTGCAACCGCGCCCGGATCAGGGAAGGCAAGAAACTCCCCTCCCACCGACTCCCCGAATACGCCGACAAAGCGTCCACCGAACGTCCTCGCCGCGCCGAGCGAAACTTGTTGTCCCAGAACGGTGAGCACCGCAGTCTCGAACCCGTCCACCGAGCCGAGTACCCGCAATCCCGGACGGGCCGCCACGAGTGGAGCCAACAACTCGTCGCTGCCGAACGCTGCCTCCACAGCGGTGTGATCGGCGTCGAGGTCGAGCCAACGACGCACGGTCGCCTCGAGCACCTCGGAATCCGATTCCGGTGCATCAGCATCCACCACCACGCAGTCGTCACTCCACGACACCGACACGACTGCCGGGCCGGAAGGCAACGGTATGACCCTGGTGTGAACACCGTCGTCGTGATGCTCCAGGCCGGCGATACAGTGAGCCCGCAATGCGCCAGTGAGCGGCTCGACCGCATACGGTTTCTGAAAGTGCAACTTCACCTCGCTCACCGGTTCGATTCCAGCTCCAGCAGAATCGCTTTCAGTTCGGGGCCACCCGCGTACTGCCCGAGGCTGCCGTCGCTGCGCACCACCCGGTGACACGGGACCACCAACGGCAGCGGGTTCTTTGCGCATGCGGTCCCCACAGCACGCACGGCCCGTGGACTACCCGACGCTGCTGCGACCACCGAATAGCTTGCGGTGCGGCCGTATTCGATTTCGGGGAGATGGCGCAACACTTCGCGTCGGAATCCCTTCGCGAGTTGGAAATCCAAGTTCAGATCGAATTCCCTACGCGCACCGGCAAAGTACTCGTCCAGCTCCCGAGCGACGTTGTCGAGCCTCCGCGGATAATGAAGCACTCGGGGACTGACAGTGTCGGACAATCGTTCCAAAACCCGATCATGCCCTTCGACGGCAAAAGCAACCCGCACCAAACCCACGTCGGTCGCCGCCAGCAGTAGCTTTCCAACAGGTGAATCGACGGTTCGGTACGCCACGTCGATCAATTCGGCTTCGGAGGCCTCCGTGGCCAGGCGCGCGCGAAGCCGGGTCAGAGCGTCGGCGTCAACGGCTGGAAGTGCCTCGAACACTTCGGCGTCGGTATTCATGAGTGACTCCCTTCCGCAGCGGTGGCGGACAAGTAGGTTCTTCGTAAGGTGGCGATACCGTCGGCGCCCGCACGTCTGGCGGCTGCCGGAGTATTACCGAGGATGTCCGCGACCTCGGCGTACGGCAGCCCACCCAGAAAGTGATAGGCAACTGCCGCACGTTGTTTGAGTGGTAGTTGTTCGAGTGCGTCCCACAGTTCGTGATCCCATGTGCCCGGTACGCCGATTCGCGTCGGCAATTCCGGAACGTCGTCTGTCGGAACGGCCACGCGGGCACGCACTCGGGTGATGTCGATGGCCTTGCGGTGCGCGATGGTCACCAGCCAGGCTTCGATGTTCGCGTCCGGGTTCAGATCCGGATAGGCCCGCATCGCTGCGATGAACGTCTCGGACCACGCGTCCTCGGCGTCGACGGGACCGACCACCGCACGGCAGACCCGAAGGACCACAGCACCGTATTCGGTCACGACGTCTTCGAACGGTTTCAGTGTCACGATCGGTAGACGTTCCCGATCACCGAATTGTGAGTCGAGCGCATCAGAAGAGGACATCCGATTCGCCGCCGTGCTCTCGATCGAGGAGGAAGCGCTTGCGTTCGAGGCCGCCGGCAAAACCGGTCAGGCTTCCGTCGCTTCCGACCACGCGATGGCAGGGAACGATGATGCTGATCGGATTCTTACCGTTTGCCGCAGCGGCCGCGCGGATCGCAAGTGGGTTACCCAAAGTTTGCGCGAGCTCCATGTAGGTCCAGGTTTCGCCGTACGGGATCGTTCGCAAGACGTCCCACACTCGCTTCTGGAACTCTGTGCCCACGGGCGCCAGCGGCACGGAGAACTCCGTGCGATCACCCTCGAAGTACTCCGTGAGCTGCGATTCGACTTCACCGAAGACCGCCGGGGAACGATCACCGAATGTGGACTCGTCCGGCTTGTGACGATGCTCCGCCATGTACAGCCCGCAGAGGTTCTCACCTGCCGCTACCAGCGTCAACGCCCCGATCGGCGAGTCGATCACGGTATGCGTCCGGATTGCCGTCATGTCTCGATCCTTCCAGGTTGCGCGGTGCAGCAGGCAGCGGGTGAATTGATTGTCCGCGCTGGCACCGACACCTCGAAGACGCCGCGCGCCTCGTGAATGTGAGATTTACCTGTACTTTGACGTCACATCAGGCAGTATCGAGGGATGGCTCTAGTTTTGCCCGGAAGCTCCACCGTCGTCCGCTCCGTCGGCGACGTGGTGCACTGGTCCCTGTCCACGGTCGCTTTTGCGGTCACCCTGCCCACTCGACTCGAGGCGCTCCTCTTCTCCGTCGAGAGGTTGGTGGCACGCATCAACCAGATCGCTGACAACGCCGACCGCGTCGTCATCGGAGCCGCCGCCGTGACCGTTCGAGCGGAGACGTTGGTCGAAGCAGTCGAGCAGACCTCGGACATCGCGGGACAACTCCTCGAGATCTATGAGCCCATCGCCCTGCAGCTCGCGCCGCTGGCCGCAAGGTTCGCCGACGACCTTTCCGAGGCGGAGGTCAGCGCCGCGATCAAACTGATCGACCAACTGCCGGAGCTCACCGACCGGGTGGCCGCGGTGCTGCCCATCCTCGGAACCCTGGACTCCGTCTCGCCCGAGATCCACGAACTCCTGGGAGTGGTCAAGGACCTGCGGCAGGCGATTGTCGGAGTGCCCGGCTTTCACTTTTTCCGCAAGCGAGGCGAAGCCAAGCTCGATTGATACCGTCGAGGCGAAGCCAAGCTCGATTGATTTTTCAGGCCGAGTAGCCGTTGGTTCCGGCCCGCGTCATGACGACCTTCGGAACTACTGCTCGAGACGAGAGTTTGAGCAGACCGTCCACCAACTCGACGATGTCGTCGACCTTGATCATTTTGTCGGGTGTGATCCGATCGTGCGTCCACGCCGACATGTCGGTGTCGACGTAGCCGGGAGCGATGGCCGTCGCACTGACGCCGTTTCCGGATTCCTCGGCGTTGAGAGCCTCCACCATCGAAATCAGTGCAGCTTTGGTGGCTCCGTACACCGCCAGACCGCTCTCGGCATACACGCCGGCCATCGAAGCGAGGGCGATCACCTTTGCTCCGCCGGCGAGGTCCGCGTCCGCCGCATTGCGCAGGAGCGGCAGCGATGCTTGCAGGAGCGCGAACGGCGTCCGGAGATTGACGGCGACGGTCTTGTCGAAACGTCGCATGGGGTAGTCGGCTACTCGCCCACTGGTTCCCACTCCGGCGTTGAGGACGAGTGCCCGCATGGAGCCGAATCGCTCGCCGTGTGTGGCAACGAGTGCTGCGGCGAAGTTCTCGTCCGCCATGTCGCCGGCCGAGACTACGACGTCCGGCGACCCGGCACGCGTAAGTTCTTCGGCGACCACGGCGAGTCGTTCGGCGTCGCGTGCGGTGATGGTCAGCCCGTACCCTTGCGAGGCCAGTCGGGTTGCGATGCCGAGCCCGATTCCCTTGGAGGCACCGGTGACCAGTGCTGATCGACTCATTCGAATTTCCCTTGGAGTGCGTTGAGGCCGGCCGAGATCAGTTCCGGCACAGAAGATCCAGCCTTGTCGAAACCCCCGCCGACGGTGGCGCCTGCCCGGAATCGGTGATCGATACCTTGCGCCACGACGGCGAGTTTGAAGAACCCGAGCGCCATGTAGAAGTTCCAGTGCGCCAGTTCTCGACCTGACACGGTCGAATACCGTTGCGCCAGATCGACAACGGAGGGTAGCGACGGACTGGTCCATGCAGCAGGCTCACCCAGAACCAGATCCAGCGCGGGGTGCCGGTAGACGCACATCATCGCGATGTCGGCCAGCGGGTCTCCCAGCGTCGACAGTTCCCAGTCCACCACTGCGGCAACCTTGGTGACGTCGTTCGCCGCGAGAATCGTGTTGTCGATTCGGTAGTCGCCGTGAACGATCGACGAGGCTGATTCTGCCGGAATCATGTCCGCGAGACGCGACGCCAACCTGTCCACGTCTGCCGAGTCCTTGGTCTTGACGCGTGACCATTGACCGGCCCACAGCTTCACCTGACGGGTTACGTAGCCCTCGGGTCGGCCGAGTTCGCCGAGACCCACTGCGTTGTAGTCGACGTCGTGCAGGGCGGCCAGAACGCGCACCAACTCGTCAGTGCACTGCGTGACCTGTTCTGCCGGAACCGCTTCCAGTTCGGTTTTGGTCCGGATCACTTGGCCGGTGACGAATTCGACCACCGTGAACGACGCACCCATCACCGAGGCGTCCTCGCACAGCGCGACGGTCGGAGCGACCGGTACGGCAGTGTTCTGCAACGCCGAGGTGATTCGGAACTCGCGCGCGACGTCATGCGCCGACGGAGTGAGACCGGCAGTGGGTGGACGACGCAGAATCCACTTCGAGTTGTCGTCGAAGATTCCGTACGTGAGGTTGGATTTGCCGCCCGAGATCAGTTCGGCTCGCAACTCCCCGCTGACAGCGACGCCGGAGGCTTGCAGGTATTTGTGCAGCGCCGCCAGATCGAGTCCTGGAAAGTCCGTCACTTCGTCTCCTCCCGCGCAGCCCGCTTCGCAGCTCCGACAACACGTTTCGCAATGGCCCAGCGATGAACCTCGGACGGGCCGTCGTAGACGCGGAAGGGACGCACTTCGCGGGACAACCGCGCCAGCGGCAGATCGCCGGACACGCCCATCCCGCCACACATCTGAATGGAGCGGTCGACGATCCGGAAGATCGCCTCGGCCGCATAGGTCTTGGCGATGGACGTCGCGTTGCTCGCGTGCCCGCCCTGATCGAGTTCGAAGCAAGCCTGAACCAAGAGCGCGCGGCTGGCTGCGATGTCGATCTCGTTGTCGGCGACCATCTTCTGGATCATGCCGAGATCACCGAGTTTCGAGCCGAAGCCTTCGCGTTCGGCAACCCTGGCCACGGCAACGTCGTGGCCGCGGCGCGCCGCACCGAGCCAGCGCATCACGTGCGTCATGCGGGCGGGGCCTAGGCGAACCTGCGCGTAGGCGAAACCCTGATCGACCTCGCCGAGAACTGCCTCGTCGGGAACGAAGAGATCCTCGAACGTGACCTCGCAGTGCCCGCCGATCATGGCCTTGTCGAGGGTGTCGATGTGTCGACCCACGTGAAGGCCTGCAGTGTCCGTCGGCGCCAGGAACATTGTCGCTCCGCCGCGTTGCCCCGGCTCGCCGGAGGTGCGCGCCATGATGATGAAGAATCCGGCACCGTCGGCGCCGGTGATGAACCACTTCTTACCGTTGATCTTCCAGCCGCCGGGAACCTTCTCCGCGCGGGTGTTCAAGGCCGAGGGATCGGATCCGGCTCCGGGCGCGGGTTCGGTCATGGCGAATGCCGACCGCATGTCCCCGCTTGCGAGCGGCGCGAGGAACTGCTGCTTCTGCGCTTCGTTCGCGACGTGGGCAAGCATGTGAACATTGCCCTCGTCCGGCGCAGCGATGTTGAGCGCCGTCGGCCCGAAGAGCGAGTAGCCGGCTTCTTCGAAGACCGGCGCGCGATCACTCATGTTGAGCCCGTGACCGCCGTACTCGATCGGCGCATGGGGAGCGAAGACACCGGCTTCTTTTGCCGCAGCCTGCATCTCGATGCGAATGGCATCGCCACCCGCGACCGCGATGTCACCGGCATGTTCGTCTTCGATGGGGAGCACTACGTTGCGAGTGAAGTCGCGCGTCTTCTCGATCAGCGCCACCACCTCGGGCGCGTACGTCAGATCGATTGCCACCAGCCACCTCCGAAAGAACATCCCGACCGAGCGATCGCTCGGTACGAGCACTCTCGCACACGCCGACGTGTCGGGTCAACAATCTTCGAGCATTGCCTCACCCTGATCCAGCCGGCCGGCAACCACCATGTCGCGGTACAGATCGTCCTTGTCCATGAGCTCGTCATGGTTGCCGATGTTCCGGATCCGACCGTCCTCCATCACGACGATCCAGTCAGCGTCGCGCACGGTCGAGAGCCGGTGAGCGATGGTCACCACGGCCCCGGTGCGTGCACGTTCGTTGATCGCGTCGACTATGGCGGCTTCGGTGAGCGTGTCGACCTGGGCAGTGGCTTCGTCGAGCAGAAGCAAAGCACTCGGCCGCAGAACTGCGCGCGCCATCGCGATCCGCTGACGTTGGCCACCGGACAGCGAGGTGGCCGTCAGAGCGGTGTCGAGTCCGTTGGGCAGGGCCTCGATCGCGTCGTCGAGCCGGAGCAAGCGAAGAACAGCCTGAACTTCATCGTCTGTTGCGTCGGGATGACTGAAGACGACGTTCTCCCGAATCGTTCCGGGTACCACCGGTGTCTCCTGCTCCACGTACGCGAGACTCTCGCGCACAGCGCGGTGATCTAGCGCGTCGTAACCGACTCCGTGCAGGAGAACCTCACCCGATCTCGGTTCGACGAATCGCAACACCGTCGAGAGCAAGGTCGTCTTACCCGCACCCGACGGACCGACGATGGCCATGTGCCCGCGCTCCGGAATGACGAGCGAGACATCACGCAACGCCGGCTGGTTCGAGCCGTGGTAGCTCACAGTGACATCGCGCAACTCGATGAGCGGCGCGGCAGCATTCGTGTTCTCGACGACGTTCACGACCTCGTCGCACTTCTCGGTGGGCAACGACTGCATCTCGCGGATTCGGATAGCCGCCGCGATTCCCGACTGAACGGAGGTCACGTTCTGCGCAAGCTCCGACACCGGCCCCATCAGGGTGAAGGCGTAAAGCAGAAACGCGATGAGCGTCGAGACGGCCATTTCGCCATCGGCGACTCGCCAGGCACCAAAGCCCAAGATGGCGATGATCGAGCCTTGAATGGCGGTCCACGCGACAGTCCAGGCAGTTGCCGATACTCGCACCGCGGTGATCGCATGCTTTTTCGCATCGGACGCATTGTTCGTCACCAGAGCGCCGACGCGATCCTCGGCGAGGGAAACCTTGACCGTCCGGATCGCACGCAAGCCACCCTCGAGAACGCCGCCGAGCTGACCGAGCGATTCCTGGGTCCGCGCTTCTGCCGCGGAAATCCGAGGCATCAGAACGGCAAAGAGTATGGAGGCGAACACGATTGCCACCATGGTCACGCCCAACAACGGCAGATCCAGAACGCCCATCAGAACAATCGTTCCGATGGTCAACGCGGCTGCGTTCAGAATATTCACTGCGGCCGACGACGCCGCCTCCCTCAGCAGCAAGGTGTCCGACGTGACTCGGGTGACCAATTCACCGACCGATCGCGATTGCAGCGAAGGCACGGTCGCGGCGAGGAATCGCCTGACCAGCGAAGACCTGGCGTCGAAGACAACCTTCTCGGCGGCGGTTCCGAGAACGATCCACTGAGCACAGCCGAGCACCGCACCGACGACCAGAAGGACGACGAGCGTGAGGATCGGCCCCTTCAGTGACGCACCGGTATCGAGGGTGTCGAGAACCCACTTGGTGACCATCGGCGTTGCCAGCGTTGCCGCGGAGCCGCACAGCGCCAAGACCAATCCGAGGAGGAGCGACGGCAGGTGCGGGCGAGCGAACTCCGAGAGGACGCGGAGATTACTCCATTTCGGCGCGGGCTGAGGAGCATCGGATTCAAGCATGAATTTATGGAACACGAATGTTCCATAAAGGGCAAGAGGAATTCCGATACGGAAACACTGGATACCGAAACCGGACACGGCTACGCTTCGAATTCGTGACAACGATCCACAGCGCACCAGAACAAAGCGCGACCCGCGAGCGCACACGAAAGGCCATCCTCGATGCCGCCGTTTCGGTGTTCGCATCCAAGCCTGCCGCGACGCTCAGCGAGATCGCTGCAGCCGCGAAGGTCGGCCGGACCACCTTGCACCGTTACTTTCCCGAACGGTCAGACCTGGTCGACGCCGTCGCGGCCGAGGCCACCCGCGCCGTCGGAGAGGCCGCAGCAGCGGCGCGTCTCGGTGAGGGCTCCGGAGCAGAGGCACTGGTGCGCCTGTGCCACGAATACTTCGAACTGGCCGATCTTTTGACGGTCCTGTTCTTCACTCCCGGCGTGTATCAAGAAGATTCGTTTGCCGAGTCCGCGTCGAACGACGACGGAGTCAGCGACGCCATCGAGCGCGGACACTCCGACGGTTCCATCGACCCCGACATGGGTTCGGACTGGGTGCAGAACCTGCTGTGGTCACTGCTCTACACGTCGATGGACTACGTGAACCGCGGCTCCGGGACGCGACTACAGGCCTTGGACCTGACGGTTCGCAGCCTCCGCCGCGGAATCGCGCCCGATCCCGCGGTCTAGGTTGTCGGCTGCTTGAACAGCGGCACGCCGTTTGGTCACGCCTAGTTTGCGGTAGATCGAGCGAATGTGAGTCTTCACAGTGGGATAGGCGATGCCGAGGTGCGCAGCGATCTCGTCTGCAGTCATCGTGGTGCGCAGAAAAGTGAGGATCTCTTTCTCACGTTCCGTCAGGACTCCGGCGAGTTGGGCAGAGAGCCGGCCCCGTTTTTCCAGAATCGTGCGCAGGAGCTCCTGGTGTCTCGACCCCTGTGTTGTGTGCGCGTTCAACAGATCGACGATTACCGGATCGCCGCTGAGAAATGGGGCGAGAATCCGCTCGGGGATTGCCTCCGCCAGCGCACGATCCAACTGCTCGTGCGCCTGCGGTCCACGCCCGGCGACGGAGCTCAGGGCGGCAGACGTGACAAGGGTGCTCACCAGCGCATATCGCGGCAGCGCGGCCGAGGTTGCCAAGCGAAGCGCTTGAGCCGACGGTTCCGGATCCCCCATGACTCGGTAGAGCTCCGCGAGAAGCGCGTGAGCGACCGCAGCACCTGTTCTGGTCAGCGTGGGCATTGCGATGCGGCGAGCTTGCTCGTCCTGTCCTTGAGCGTGGGCGAGCCAGGCCGTGGTGACGCGCCGCAGCGTATCCCAAGGAATGCCGTGCTTGTCCGCAGTGCTCACGCCTCTCAGCAGACGAGCGGCGTTGTGGTACCGATCTTCCCGGTTCAGAGCGATCAGGCTCATCACCAAGTACAGACGGGCGAGCGCCTCGAAATTGGTTCCGGGACTGCCCTCCACGATGATCGAGTCGAACTGAGCGATCGCCTCCTCGAAGTCGCCACGCCAGTAAGCGATGCACCCTCGATTCGACTGTGGGAGACCGCCTTCGAAGCGTTCCCAATCGGACGCCACCTCTCGCGCAGGAAGGCCGTCGAGGATCCGTTCGGCTTCGGTGAATACTCCTGCGTGGGTGAGCGCAAAAGCCAAATTGGATTGTGCGAGACGCAACGTCTCCGTACGCGACTGCAACTGCGCCTCGTCGCTGGCGGAGCGAAGTAGCGCGATTGCGCGAGGAAGGTCACGACGAAGCCTGATCTCGGTCCACCCGAGGAGGAAAAGCGCGGACGGGTAATCGTCCTCGGGCTCACACTGGGCGAGCGCGTGGCGAGCGCGATCGGCGATGACGGCCTTGGTCGAGGTGTCCGGAGCGAGCAACAAGTCGGTGAAGCAGACGACAAAATCGTCGGACGCGACACGCAGACCCTGCCCGCGGAGAAACTCAGCGCCGTACGGATCGCCGCTGAGATCGCGGCAGCACGCCCGTATCAGCAGGATGTGCGGATCGTGCGGATCGGGATGCGCAAGGCAGAGTTGCTCGAGTTCCCTGGTGTGAGATTCGAGAATCAAACGAAGCCAGTTTTTCCGCAGGACGCGTCGAGCCTGCTCCGCCTCACCAGATGCGAGTGCGTCGCGCACGGCTTCGATCATGTGTCGAAGATACTCGAGACGTTCGATGTCCGTGGAGATCCGGTCTCATCCGCTTCGGATGAGACCGCGATCGAAGCCTGCGGAAACCAGTGAGAATTGCCGGAATCAACCGAAATGCGCTAGTCGGCGGAATCCCGGTGCGCAGGCCTGACACGAAACGGATAAGACACATGAGCTTCTGGGAAAGCCTCGGCTGGATGCTGTGGGCAACCGTCTTCATCGGATATCTCTTCGCGCTGTTCGCGATCATCGCCGACCTGTTCCGCGATCACAAGCTCAGCGGTTGGTTGAAGGCCGTCTGGGTGTTCTTCCTACTCTTCCTGCCCATCCTCACCGCGCTCGTCTATCTCGTCGCCCGCGGCGAAGGGATGACGGAACGCAGCAACAAGGCCGCACGCGACGCCGAGAAGGCCGCCGAATCGTATATCCGCGAGGTCGCGGGGAAGAGCCCCAGCGAGGAGATCGCCGCAGCCGCAGCACTGCTCGAAGCCGGAGCGATCAGCGAGGACGAGTTCGCCGCACTGAAGCTGAAGGTCCTCTCGTGAGTGCCGCGCGTTTCGGCCCTGTCGATTTCTATCTTCTCGGTCTGCCTGGGCAGAACCTCGACCCGGCCGCGCTCTCCGCGCTCACCGACCTCACGGATACGGGCCTGGTGCGGCTGCTCGATCTGATCGTCATCTCCAAGTCCGAGGACGGTGAACTCACCCTCATCGAGGTCGAGGAGTTACCGAACGGCTTCGAGATCAACGTCGAGATGCTCGGCGCGTCCGGTCTGCTCGGGCATGAGGACATCACCGAACTCGCGGCAGCCATTCCCACCGGCGCTGCAGCGCTGCTGGTCGCGCTCGAGCTGGTCTATCAGCGCGAGCTCGCCGCCCGGACCGCGGCGTCCGGAGCGGTGTTACTGGGCTACGAACGGATACCCGCACCCGTCGTCAACGCCCTCATAGACACGATCATCCCGAAACTGGAGGTCTGACATGCCGTACATACCGAGAAGAGGTCGCCCCGGACTGCTGGGCCTCGCCGCACGCACCGCGGTTGTGACCGGTACCGCGACCGCCGTCAGCGACGGTATGGCCACCCGCCGGCAAAGGAGAGCCCAAGCCGAATACGAGCAGGCGCAGTACGAATTTGCCCAGCAGCAGGCCGTACTTCCGATGCCCACACCCGCACCCGCCTCCCCGGTCGATCTCGTCACCGAGTTGCAGAAACTCGGCGACCTCAAATCACAAGGTCTACTGAGCGAGGCCGAGTTTCAAGCCGCGAAAGCTCGACTGCTCGGCTGATTCACCCCGACGGGCGAGGGATTCCCGCTCTCGCTTCCATACCCGACACCGAATGGAACCCGCTATGTCCGCGACCTCAGTCAACGTCCTGAACTTCAATCGGGCAGAATCCGATCTCATGTTCGCTCGCCTGGCCGCGGGCGTCGGCCTGGGCACGTGGAACCACACTCGTGATCTCGGGTCGCTCGACGACCAGCCGATCATCCGCCAGAACCGCGACACCCTGTACAGCAGCGCGATCGTCGATGTGCGCGAAGACGTCACGATCACGGTGCCCGATACCGGCAAGCGCTACATCTCCGTGTGGGTGGTCAGTCAAGATCATTACGGTCCTGTCATCCTGCGCGATCCGGGAGAGCACCTGCTCACGCGCGAATTGGTCGGAACCGATTACGCCGCACTGATCGTCCGTATCCTCGTCGATCCGAACAGCCCCGAAGACGTCACCGAGGTGAACCGGTTGCAGGACGCCCTCACCATCGACGGCGGCGGAACAGGCAAGTTCCCGTTGCGCGACTACGACGAGCAGTCGCAGACCGAGACCCGCGACGCGCTCCTCGCCCTCGCTCGTGGCATCACCACATACGACCATTCATTCGGCACCGCGGCGGAAGTCGACCCCATCAGGCACCTGCTCGGTACCGCCTCCGGCTGGGGCGGCCTCCCCGAGTACGAGGCCACCTACGTCAACTTCGACGAACGTCTCCCCGTCGGGGAATACCGCCTGCGCCTGAACGACGTTCCCGTGGATGCGTTCTGGTCGGTCTCGCTGTACAACGCGGCGGGGTACTTCGAAGAAAACGCTTTGGGCGTCAACAGCATCAACAGCCTCACAGCCACCCCCGACTCCGACGGCAGCACCACCATCCGCTTCGGTGTCCATCTCAACGGCGTCGCGAACGCACTGCCCATCATGCCCGGCTGGAACTACGTGCTGCGCCTGTACCGCCCCCAGCCCACCGTGCTCGACGGCACCTGGACGGCGCCACGTCCCGAAGCGCTCTAGAGAAGCGTCTATCTCCCACGCACACCCAACTCTCGGGTGACTCGACCTGATCACGGAGGTACAAGCCATGCGCCTGTTATTTCAGCTCATTTCGCAATGCGTACTCGGTGCGATCGCGCTGATCGTCGTACACTTTGCTCTTCCCGGGGTCAGCCTGAGCGTGAACGGCTTCTTGGCCGCTATCGGGGTATTCACCCTCGCACACATGATTCTCGGCCCATTCGTGCTCAGCGTGGCACTGCACTACGCGGCTCCGCTCGCGGGTGGTGTCGGCTTGGTCGCCACGCTGCTCGCGCTCTGGGTTGCCACCCTGGTCCCCGACGGCATTGAGATCAGCGGCGTCGGGTCCTGGATCCTCGCACCGATCATCGTGTGGGTGATCACCGCACTGGGAGGGTGGATCTTCATGGCTCTTGTCATCGACAAGTGGATCAAGAGACGCAATGCCGAAAAGCTCGTGCGCAGTGTGCAAAAGGCATGAATGATCAGTGAAACGGAACCCACAAGGAGTCAGCCATGCCAAGTCACCCGCTCGATCGTCGCGTTCTCCTCAAGACCGCCCCGAACTTCCGGGATCTCGGTGGCATTCCCGTTGCTGACGGCACCGTCCGCGCAGGCGCGCTCTACCGTTCGGCGACGCTCGCGAAACTCGACGGGGACGACGTTGCCGCGGTCGCCGACTTGGACGTCCGGACGGTCTACGACCTGAGGACCGCCGCCGAGCGCGACGGCGCACTCGACAATCTCCCCGACTCGACACGCACGGTCTGGCTCGACGTCCTCGCCGACAATGCCCAAAATGCAGCGGCCACCGGACTACTCATGACCGACCCGCTCGTGTACGCCGAGACCATCAGCGGCGGCCGTGGGATCGCGCAGATGGAGGAAGCGAACCGCAACTTCGTCAGCCTGCCGTCCGCTCTCGACGCCTATCGCACGTTCTACCTCGACCTCATTGACGAAAAACGCACCGGGGCAGCACTTTTCCACTGCACTACCGGCAAGGATCGAACCGGATGGGCCGCTACCTCCTTCCTGCTCCTCCTCGGCGCCGACGAAGCCGACGTACGCGCCGATTATCTGGAGACGAATACCGATCTGGCGCCCATGACGGAACCGATACTCGAGTTCGCCGCCAGCAAAGGCGTTGACGCAGAACTACTCCGGCCCCTCCTCGGAGTCCGTGACAGCTACTTCGACGCCGCTCTCGACGAAATGCGCACGCACTTCGGCACCGTCGAGGACTACGCAATCAACGGACTGAAGCTCACCGCAGAGCAACTCACCGCGCTCCGCGAGCGGTTCACATCCCGGTCGGGAGTCATCAGCGCGACGTGATCGGAGCCCTTACCGGACAGGCATTTTCGCCCTCGTCCCGCTTCTTCTGGCGATTGTCCACCCGGGTGACCACGACGACGGCGAGGATCCCCACTGCCAAGCCGAGCGCGGTGAAAGGAGTGAAGGATTCTCCGAACATCAACGCGCCCCAGACCGCGGTCACGGGGGCGATCAAGAACATCAAGGTGTTGACGGACGTGATGCCGATGCGACGGAGCAGTAACCAGTACAGCCCGTAACCACCGAAGGTGGACAGCACGACTAACCAGAGCAATGCGATCCAGAATGTGTTGACGCTTGGCGGTACGGCATTGCCGGAGGCGACCGCGAGAGACGTGAAAACTATTGCACTGGTCGAGCAGTGGATAGCCAGAGCCTGCAGAGGTGGCGTGGTCGTGAGAGCGCGTTGTTGGACGAAGGTGGATGCAACCAGGCTGAGCATCCCCAGGAACGGGATCGCGTACGCCCACCACGGAGCAGATGTACCGGCTCCTGCGTCGGCTGCCGTGACCAGTGCGACGCCGCCCAGTCCGATCGCCAATCCGACCCACTGCATCTGCGGGACTGCAACACCGAGGAGCGGACCGAGCAGAGCCGCCGCGACCAGCGGCTGAATACCGTCGATCAGTGCGGTGGTTCCGGTGTTCACACCGAGATCGACTGCCCAGTACACCGACAACAGGTAGCCGCTCTGGGAGAGCATCCCGATCACCACCTGCCTGCCGAGAGCCCGCGGTGTCGGCATCGTGTTCCGGCGCCGGGCGGAGAGCCAGACAATCGGGAGCAGTACCGCCGCAAGCGGGAGAAAACGCCACATCAGCAACGTGGGGATCTCGGCACTGCCGGCCCCGAGTTTGGCTCCGATGAAACCCGAGCTCCAGCACGCGACGAACAGGACCGACAAGGTAGCCGTCACGACAGATCTCGGGATCACGATCCGAGGTATACCGATCTGTTTACTCACACGTTCGACTATACAGATCGGTATACTTTTGTCCATGGCAGAGGAATCCGTACCCGAGTTGACTCCGAAAGCGCGTCGCATCCTGGAGTCGGCGTCGAAGTTGTTCTACGAAAAGGGAATTCATGCCGTAGGCGTGGATACCGTCGCACTGGACGCCGGGGTCACGAAGAAAACTCTGTACGAGCGGTTCGGCTCGAAGGACGGTCTCGTCGTGGAGTACCTGAAGGACCGAGATCGGCGGTGGCGGGCCTTTCGGGACAAGAAGCTCGAATCCGCCGGCGAGAGCCGCGCCGAACAGTTGAGTGCGGTATTCGATGCTTCCGCCTCCTGGTCCGGGGCGAGCGGAGGCAAGGGGTGCAGCATGATCAACGCCCACGCCGAGTTCAGTGATCGCTCACATCAGGTGTTCGGTGTGGTCGCCGAACAGAAGCGGGAGATGTTGGACCTTTTTCGGCGCATTCTGGCGACGGACGGGCAAACCGACGAACGTCTCGTCGAGGCGATCATGCTGCTTCACGAAGGCGCCCTCGTCGCAGACGGGATCGGTATCGGCACCGACCCCTTCGGCGCCGGCCGGGACGCGGCGCTCGAATTGCTGAAGAACTCCGTGTGATCGCCCCTACGCCCCCACCATGCGCCTCGCTATCTCCAGATACCTCTCCACCAACTCGTCCGGGGACAATTCACCGTCCGGGCGGTACCAGACCGCCACGGCGACGCACATCGTGACGACGGCGCGGCTGGCGTCCTCGGGATGGTCGGCCTCGAACACTCCCGAAGCGACGCCGTCGAGGACGATCCGGTCCACCTGCTTCTGCTGTTCGTCGCGCTGAGCGATGTAACTCGCCCGGCTGTCGGGCTCCATGCTGCGAATCTCGGAGGAAGCGACGAACGACTGCTCGCGTCGAAACATGTGGAACCGCAACAGAGATTCGATCACCGCGTCGAAGCGGTCCGAGGGATCGTCCCCGGCATCGAGTTCGGCGGCTCGGCTTCGCTCCAACAACTCCGTCATCACGACCGTCGCCAAACCGATCAACAGAGCCTGCTTGGACGGGTAGTGGTGGTAGAGCCCCGGCACCGACAAGCCGGACCGCGACGCGACGTCGCGGATCGAAGTCCCGTGATAGCCCTGCTCGACGAACGCCTCCAACGCCGCAGCGAGCGGTTTCGGCAGTCCCAGGTCTTCGTAATCGCGCCAGGAACCGCGTACCGGAAGCTCGTTCGTCATACCGATACCGTAGATCGCTCTTGCGCCGCCGCCGAACACGTCGGTGCCATTGGTTACAGTCGATGTTCACCGAAAGACAGGGACCAGTCATGATCCATGTTCGCCACACCGCGGTTGCTGCCGTGCCGGTTGATGTCGCCTTCGACTACATCGACAACTACCGCAACGTCCCGACGTGGATGTTCGGTGTTTCCGAGTTCACCCCGTTCGGAGAGTTCGATCAAGGGCTCGGCGCCACGTTCGACGCTGCCATGCAGATCGGGCCAAGCACGTTGCGTTCCAAGCTCGAGGTCACCGAGTGGGAGAAAAATCGCATCATCAAGCTGTCTTCGCTCGGCGGTGTATCCAACTCGTCCATGTGGGAGTTCGCCGCGATCGACGATTCCAAGACCCAACTCTCCGTCGACTTCGCCTACAAACTCCCCGGCGGCATTGCCGGCAAAGCACTCGGCCGCTTGATCGGGCCGTTCGTCGAAAACGCTGTCAAGAACAGCGAGGAAACACTGCGCCACAGCCTCGAGGAGCAGTTCGCGGCCCGCGGCGAAGGCTGAAACTACCCGCGGTCGCCTTCGAGGCCCAGGGCGTTGGCCCACACCTGAGTAGCCGTCTTGACGACGTCCTCGAACGGGACAGGGTTGCCGTCGGCGCCAGGTTCCTCCGAGACGAACGAACTGTAGGCAAGACGGCTCACCATCGCCGACAACGCTCGCGATGCCAGCAGCGGATCCAGTGAACGGTCTGCCTTGCCTGCAGCCTGCAAGCGTTCGATGGCGCGCGCATTACGCGAAATGAAGGTCTCGGCCCGATCTTGACGCAATTTCGCGAAGGCCGGATCGATGTGCGATACCTGCTCGAGCAGACCCATGAGTTTGGCGTTGCGGCGAAACGCTGTCAGATACGCACGGTTACTCGATTCGAGGACCGCATACGGATTGTCGACGTCACGAACCCGTCCCATGCCGGGGTGCAGCATGTCTTCCTGCGCAACTTCGAGAACTGCGGCGAAAATCTGCTCTTTGTTGTCGAAGTAGGTGTAGAACGTGCCGGTGGAGCAGTTCGCTTCCTTGGTGATGTCCGTCAGCCGGGCGTCGAGATACCCCGCGCGTTCGAACACAGTCCGAGCCGCGGCAACAAGAGAAGCCCTGGTACGGACGCCGCGAGCGGTCACCGGCAGGTCACGCAGAAGCTCCGTCGCAGCCATCGATGGTGGCGGACGGTCTTCCCAGTTCTCCTGAGGTTCGGCGCGAGAGGTCACCAGCTACTTATACGGCAAAGCGGGCGACATCTCGGCATCGGCGTCAGGTGATGGTGATTCCTCCGTCGACGGCGATGGTCTGGCCTGTGACGTATCCGCCTGCCTCGGATGCGAGCCACACCATCGTGGCTGCGAGCTCTTCCGGATCGCCCATCCGGCCGAGGATCAGGCGCGGAGCCATCGCGTCCAAGTAGCCGTCGTTGTATTGGTCGGTCATTTCCGACTTGAAGAAGCCGGGCGCGATCGCGTTGACACGAATGCCCTTGCGCGTTCCCCACTGCTGTGCGAGGTCGCGGGTCAATCCGACGACGCCCGCCTTGCTCGCCGCGTAGGCAGCCTGCGGCAGTCCGGCCGTCGTCAGTCCGAGAATGCTCGAGATGTTGACGATGGAGCTGCCCGGAAGCATGACGCGGCCGCACGCCTGCGCTGCCCAGTACGACCCGTTGAGGTTGATGTCGATGACGGCGCGGAACTGATCCGGGGTCTCGCGGGTCGCTGGAACGGCAGTTCCGACGCCGGCATTGTTGACCAGCACGTCCACGCGGCCGAACTTCTCCATCGCGGCGTCGACCATGTTCTGAGCCTGAGCCGGATCGACGATGTCGGTGGCCACGCACAATGCTTCGCGGCCTGCGTCACGCACGAGCTTGGCCGTGTCTTCGAGCTTGTCGACGCGGCGAGCAGCGAGGACGACGTCCGCGCCGGCCTCTGCTGCGGCTTTCGCAAACGCCACCCCGAGGCCCGACGACGCACCGGTCACGATGACCACTCGATCGGTCAGAGAGAACTTGTCGAGAACAGACATGCGCGGTGATGCTCCTGTGTCGTCGGGTTCGGGAAGTGGCGGTTGCAGTGACGTATCGACTGCAGTTGCGAAATTACAGGCCGAGATCGCGGCCGATGAGTTCCTTCATGATCTCGTTCGATCCGGCCCAGATCTTGGTGACGCGAGCATCCATCCACGCGCGAGCGGCGCGGTACTCGGTCATGAAGCCGTAGCCACCGTGCAACTGAACGCAGTGATCGAGGACCTCGTTCTGCACCTGCGCGGTCCACCACTTCGCCTTGGCGGCGTCGATGGCGGTCAGCTCTCCGGCGGCGTGTGCCGCGACGCAGTTGTCGACGTAGGCCTGCGTGACCTCGATGCGGGTGACGAGATCCGCGAGAAGGAATTTGTTCCACTGCAGCGAGCCGATCGGCTGACCGAAAGCCTTGCGGTCCTTGGCATATTGCAGCGTCTCTTCGAGGATCGGAGCGGCGTGCGCGATGTTGGACACCGCAGCGCCGACGCGCTCCTGCGGCAGCATTTCCATCATGTGGATGAAGCCGCGGTCGATCTCACCGATGATGTTGGTGGACGGCACGCGAACGTTCTCGAAGAACAGTTCGGCGGTATCGGACTCGTGCTGGCCGACCTTGTCGAGCTTGCGTCCGCGCTCGAAGCCTTCCATGCCGGTTTCGACGGCAAAGAGGGTGATGCCCTTGGACTTCTTCTCGGGACTGGTCCGCGCCGCCACGATCACAAGGTCGGCGTTGTAGCCGTTGGTGATGAAGGTCTTGGAGCCGTTGATGATCCAGTCGTCGCCGTCCTTGACCGCAGTGGTCTTGAGCGAGGCGAGGTCGGATCCACCGGAAGGCTCGGTCATGCCGATGGCCGTCAGCATCTCACCGGTGCAGAACTTGGGCAGCCAACGCTGCTTCTGCTCTTCGGTGGTGAGCTGAACGAGGTAGGGAGCAACGACGTCGGCGTGGATGCCGAAGCTCGAGGCAACAGCTGCGCTGGCGCGCGAGAGCTCTTCGGCCAGAACCGCGTTGAAGCGGTAGTCGCCGGCTTCGCTTCCGCCGTACGCCTCCGGAACCTCGAGCCCGAGGAAGCCGTTGCGTCCCGCTTCGAGCCAGATTTCACGATCGATGAAGCGCTGGTCGATCAGCTTCTCTGCGACCGGAAGGATGTTCCGGTTGACGAATTCGCGGGCAGATTCGCGAAATGCCTCGTGATCGGGTCCGTACAGAGTGCGACGCATGACGAGTTGCTTCCTTTCGGCGTGGCAAAGCCACACGTAACGATGTTCCTAAGCATTCGCTTAGAATCTAAGCACCTGCTTATAGTGAATCGAGAGCGGGATATTGTCAACATCGAAATCCGTCACATCTGGAGGAAACCGTGAGCGATTCACCTGAAGTGGTGATCAGCCCCTCCAAAGCTGCGGCCCGTATCCGCGCGGCAGCCGTGGACGCTTTTGCCTCCGCCGGCTACGGCGGCACCACCACCCGTGACATCGCCGCACGACTCGACATGAGCCCCGCCGCCATGTACCCGCACTACCGCTCGAAAGAAGAACTGCTTTTCGCGATCAGCTTCGAAGGCCACACCGAAGCGTTGAAAGTGGTCGAGGGCGCCGACCGCCCGGGCGAAGAACCGTCCGTTCGCCTGCGGGAATTGATCAGCACGTTCGCCAGTTGGCAGGCCGGGCACCACTCACTCGCTCGCGTCGTCCAGTACGAACTCACGGCACTCACACCAGAGCACTATCGAACCGTCGTCGCGCTTCGTCGCAGCACGACGCGGGTGGTCCGGGAGGTTGTCGATGCCGGCGTCCAGTCGGGTGATTTCACTATCCCCGACGCCGAAGGCGTCACCCTCGCCTTGATGTCCCTGTGCGTCGACGTGTGCCGCTGGTTCCCGGCCGGCAACTACACGGATCCGGAAGACATCGGAAAACTGTACGGAGACCTGGCATTGAGGATGGTGGGCGCCGCCTGATTCAGGTGACGCCGACCGCAGAAAGGAATCAGCCAGTGGCCAACCGCACCTATCTCTACACGACCCCTGTTGCCCCGCAAGAGAATCCGGCTGCCGCTCGCGCCCGGCGCCTCCAGGGAATCTCGGAGTGGTCGTACGCGATACCGCTGGTCCCCAGGATCCTTGTGTCCGTGAATCCCTTCGCTCGCCAGTCGATCATCTGGGACGACGTTCCCGACCTGATCGCGGTCACCGCGCCCTGTGGCCCCGGCATCGCCCGGCTCGAAGACTTCCTCGGCCGCATCGACCACCCCGAACTCGGCACGATGGCCGGGGAAGCGCTGAGCTTCCTGCGCAGCCACACCGAGCCCGACCACTACTTCGTCCTCGAATGCGGCGAGATCTTCGACATGGACGACGAACCGTTCGCAGAACAAGGCCAGGCACTGATGGCCGGTCTGGCGACCATCGACACCGAGATGGAGGCGGCTTTGACCACGTTCGCACCCACCAAGCCAAAGTTCTGGGAGAGGCTGTTCACGCCGACTCAGGAGAGCGTCGAGGAACCGCTCCGCGAGCTCGGTCTCGGTTACTGGTCCGAGACCCTGTACTTCGATCTCGACGTCCCTCGATAAGAGCACCGTCGCAGCCAACGGTTTCAGACCGGGTGGTCCGCAAACAGGTACCCTCGGATTTCGTGTCCGACAACGCCACCGATCTGCCAATCACTGCGCCCACCGTCCTCGGCGGTTGGGGTCGCACAGCCCGAACGACCTCGCACGTCGTTTCGACTCCTGATGTGGAGGCGATCGCGAAGGCCGTCGCCCGCGTCGCAGACGACAATGCAGACAAGCCGTTGCACCTCCGACGCGGAATCATCGCACGTGGTCTGGGTCGGTCTTACGGAGACAATGCGCAGAACACCGGCGGCTTGGTAGTCGACATGACTGCCTTCCGTCGAATTCACAAGATCGATGCCGAGACCCGACTGGTGGAGATGGACGCCGGAGTTTCCCTCGATCAGCTGATGCGAGCGGCACTACCGTTCGGCCTCTGGGTCCCGGTGCTCCCCGGAACACGCCAGGTAACCATCGGCGGAGCGATCGCCTGCGATATCCACGGCAAGAACCACCACACCGAGGGCAGCTTCGGAAATCATGTCCGCTCGATGGATCTGCTCACTGCCGACGGCAGTATCCGAACCTTGGAGCCGCAAGGCCCGACATCCGAGCTCTTCTGGGCTACCGTCGGCGGAATCGGACTGACCGGGATCATCCTGCGCGTCACCCTCGAGATGACGCCGACCGAAACGGCGTATTTCGTCAACGACGGCGCTCTGACCGCGAGTCTGGATGAAACCGTCGCTTTCCACAGCGACGGCAGCGAAGCCGACTACACATATTCGAGCGCCTGGTTCGACGCGGTCAGTGCGCCTCCGAAGCTCGGCCGGGCCTCGATCACGCGTGGTTCATTGGCAACCGTCGACCAGCTTCCGCTGAAGTTGCAGAAGAATCCGTTGAAGTTCGATGCGCCACAACTGTTCACGACGCCGGACATGTTCCCCAACGGCTTGATGAACAAGCTTTCTGCCTCTGCGATCGGCGAGTTCTACTACCGCACCGGCGGCAACTACGTCGGGAAGGTCCAAAATCTGACGCAGTTCTACCATCCGCTCGACCTCATCGGTGAGTGGAACCGTGCCTACGGGTCCAAGGGATTCCTGCAATACCAGTTCGTGGTGCCCGTCGACGCGGTCGACGAATTCAAGAGCATCATCCGCGATATCCAGCGTTCGGGACACTACTCAGCGCTCAACGTCTTCAAACTTTTCGGCGAGGGAAACGCAGCGCCACTGAGCTTTCCGATGTCCGGATGGAACGTTGCCTTCGATTTCCCCATCAAACCCGGGCTGGGTGAGTTCGTCGCTTCCCTCGACAAACGGGTACTCGAATTCGGCGGTCGCCTCTATACCGCGAAGGACTCTCGGACTACCGCAGCAAGCTTCCACTCGATGTATCCGCGAATCGCCGAGTGGATCCAGATACGCAGAAACATCGATCCCACAGGTGTTTTCGTGTCAGACATGGCGCGAAGGCTCGAATTGGTCTGAGACGGCGCTCAGTCCGAGATCTCACCCAACCGACGCTCCAGGTAGGCCCGCTCCGGTTCCGTACCAACGAGTTTCAGAGCTTGTCGGTACGCGGATGCCGCTGCGTCGGTGCGCCCCAACCGAGCGAGCAGTTCGGCGCGCGCGAGGTAATACGGATGGTAGTCGGCAAGTTTGGGCTCGGCTGCCAGTTCCTCCAACGCTGCCAGCCCGACCTCCTCGCCGTCGCGCATCGCAAGCGCAACTGCCCGATTGAGGGCAACGACCGGCGACGGAGTCAGTGTGAGCAGCACTCCGTAGAGCGCGCAGATCTGTGGCCAGTCGGTGCTCTCCACATCAGTGGCCTCGTCGTGCAGTGCGGCGATAGCGGCCTGCACCCCGTAGGGCCCCGGCGCTCCCCCCGTCAACGCGACGACGACGAGATCGCTGCCTTCCTCGATCATCGGCTGGTCCCAGCACCCGCGATCCTGGTCTTCGAGGAGCACGATCTCGCCACCGGCGTCGGTACGGGCATCCCGACGCGCGTGGACGAGAAGCATCAATGCGAGCAACCCGGCAATCTCGCGCTCATCGGGAAGCAACGCACGCAAGATCCTCGCCAGCCTGATCGCCTCTACCGCCAGGTCGACGCGTTGCAGAATCGGACCCGAACTCGCTGCATACCCCTCGGTGAACACCGAATAGATCACCTGCAGAACACCGGGCAAGCGCTCCGGGAGTTCTTCGGCGCTGGGAGTCCGGAAAGGAATCCGAGCCTGACGGATTTTCTTCTTCGCGCGCACGATCCGCTGCGCCATCGTCGCCGAAGGAACGAGGAAGGCCCGAGCAACCTCGGGCGTCGTCAACCCGCCGAGGCAACGCAAGGTGAGCGCAATTCGGTCGTCCTCGGCAAGCGCTGGGTGCGAGCAGGTGAAGAACAGCTGCAACCGCTCGTCGGGAAGTTCCCCGTCGACCGTGGGCGGCGCAGGGTCGGCACGATCGGCGTCCACCTGCATCACCGCCAGGCGCGCCGCATAGGCCTGATCACGACGAAGCCTGTCGACGGCTTTGCGGCGCGCCGTGGTCAGCAGCCAGGCGCCGGGTTTGGCCGGCACACCGTCCACGGGCCAGTGCACCAACGCAGACTCGACGGCTTCGGAGGTGACTTCTTCTGCCAGATCCAGATCACCGAAACGGCGGACAAGCGAGGCCAAGAGCCGTCCACGTTCCTCCCGGAACACTGACTCGATGGAGTTCTCGGCCTGCTCGTCCACGGCGAATCAGTCCCCGAACCCGGCCAGCGGACGCACCTCGACGCTGCCGCCGTCGCGCGCGCCGGGGCACCGCGCGGCCCAGGAAAGCGCCACATCCAGATCAGGAACGTCGATGACGTCGTAGCCGCCGAGGATCTCGCGGGTTTCTGCGAAGGGCCCGTCGGTGACGGACTTTTCCCCGGACTGCGAGACTCGAACCGTCGTCGTGGTGGTCAGGTCGGCGAGGGCATCGCCGGACACCCAGATGCCGGCGTCCTTCATTTCCTTGTCGTATTGCTGCCAGTCCTCGAACGTGCACTGGGGTTCGGTGTCTCCGCCGGGTGCGGTGTAGATGAGCAACATGTACTTCATGGCTGACTCCTCATTCTGTTGTTTTTCTTCCGGCTTTCTTGCCTTACAACATGACGACGAACGGTTCTCCCCGGAATCGACAGGCGACTCGAAAAAACTTTCGGCGGGTTCGTCGGAGGCGCTGCCGTTAGGCTGAGTGTATGACCGAACGCGACCGGGACGACGCTGGGAAGCCCCTCAATTCGCGGCCCCGCGACGGGCTCGGCCGTCCACTGCCACGCGACGCAGCGGGCGGTGTCCCGCGCATTCCGGACGATGTGCGCCTGCCGCCGGACGAGTCGATCACCGAGGCTCAGCGCCTCCTCGACCACGGCATGCCCTTTCATGCACACGAAATTCTCGAAGGAACGTGGAAGAACGCGCCGCCCGAGGAGCGCGACCTGTGGCAGGGGCTGGCACAACTGGCCGTCGGGCTCACACATCTACTTCGGGGCAACACCACCGGCGCCGTCTCGCTCCTCGGTCAGGGTCACGATCGCATCAGGCACTACGAGGTCGAGAGTCCACACGGACTCGACATCCCCGGTCTGCTGACGTGGTCCGAACACCTGCTCGCCGAAATCGATCGCCCCGGCGATTTCCCCGCCCCTCCGATTCCGAGGTTGAGAATCCCCTGATGCCCATCTTCCCCATGTTTCCGCTCGGCTCCGCTTTGCTACCGGGTGAGGTGTTGCCGCTGAACATCTTCGAACCTCGGTACCGCGCACTGGTCGAGAATGTTCTCGAAGCTGCCGACGGCCCACTGTTCGGAGTAGTGCTCATCGCCCGTGGCCACGAGGTCGGTGGCGGCGAATCACGCCACGACGTCGGCACTCTGGCTCGGATCGAGTCTCATGTCGCAATGGGTGCCGGACGGTATCAGCTGTATTGCCGGACCGAAGGCCGCATCCGGGTCAATCGCTGGCTGCCGGACGATCCCTTCCCGCGTGCCGAGGTCGAACTGTGGCCGGACGAGAACAACGGAACACCCGTCACCGCCTACGAATACGACTCACTCCTCGAGCGCATCGAGTTCATGTACGGAATGTTGGGAAAGCTCGCACTTCGGGCCGGCGAACAGACTCCGCGAATGCCCGTCCCACCGGATCCCTTGGATCCGCTGGGTTCTCGGCTGTATGCCCTCGCCAGGAGCATTCCGATGGGTGACGCCGATCGCCTGGCGATTTTGACCGCGCCAGGCGCCGACGAACGTATACGCACACTCTCGGAGGCAGTCGAGAACACCATCGAGGTCGCGCAGTTCAAACTCCTCTGAGCGCAACTACGCCATCGTCTGACCCATGTCGATGACGATCTTCGTCCCGGTGACCGCGCGGGAGAGGTCCGTCGCGAGGTAGACCACGGCATTGGAGACGTCCTCGACGGTGGTGCGCGGGACGGACGTGAGCGGCCACTTGTACGAGTTCATGTACTCCGGGTGCGCCGTGAGTATCTTGCCGACATTGGGATCGTTGCCCATCTCGGTCTCCACTGCCCCCGGATGAATGCTGTTGACTCGAATATCGAAGCCGCCCAATTCCGTTGCCGCAGTGCGTGCCAAACCGACGAGCCCGTGCTTGGCAGCCGAGTAGTGCGCGCAACCGGGCGCTTCGGCGACGCCGGCAGCACTACTGACGAGCACGATGGAACCACCGTTGCCGGCTTCGATCATTGCAGGAACCGCAGCTGTCATCGTGCGCCACACACCATTGAGATTGATGTCCACCAGCGTCGACCACTGCTCTTCCGGCATCTCCCAGAAACGATTCCACGTTGCGATGCCCGCGTTGGCGATCACGACGTCGAGGCGACCGAACTTTTCGACGCCCGACGCAACTGCCGCACGCAGTGCCTCGAGGTCACGGACGTCCGCTACAGCAGTGACGATCTCGCGTCCCTCGGCTCGAACCAGGCGCGCCGTTTCTTCGAGGTCAGCTTCAGTTGCGGCCGCGTAGCCCACGTTTTCGGACACCGACGCGCATACGTCGACAGCAATGACGTCTGCACCTTCCTGCGCGAGTCGAATCGCGTGATTGCGTCCCTGACCCCGCGCCGCACCGGTGATGAAAACGACCTTGCCTGCCAACAGTTGTGTCATGGCCGGGACCTTAGACGCTGATGTGGCCCGCTGCCTCCGAGTTCCCGCTCGACGGGAATCAACCGTCGACGATGACGACGTGAAGATTCCTCGGACCATGGACACCTTCGACGCGCTCGAGTTCGATGTCGGAGGTCGCCGACGGGCCGCTGATCATGGTGGTGGGGTGCTCCGGTGTCAGCTTCGCAATCGCCTCCGGCACTCCCACTTCCACACTGCTGCGATACACGACGCAGATGTGTGTGTCCGGCACCAGTGTCAACGCACGACGCCCTTGCGATGGACCGGCGTCGAGGAAGATGGTGCCGGTTTCGGCGCAGGAGACCTTCGAGCCGGTGACAACGGCGTCGAGCTTCTCGAGTTCGGGAGCCGGCACGTCCGAGCTGTCCACCACCAGCGTTCCGTCGAACCCGGTTACCCATGATCGGTCGAGTCCTGTGGGGATGCCCAGCGTCCGCAGCTCGTGTGCGCTCAGTATTCCGCTGACGACCTCGGCGATTTCTGTTGCAGCACATCGGTAGACGTGAGCCTTGTAGTCCTCGAGTCGATCGACGAACAGTTCGATGCGCTTCTCGTCAGACATGGTTCTGCCAGTCCGGTAGTTACGCGGTATCTCGCTCTCACGGGCCGGCGCCAAGGTGATCGCATCACGAATGCGACCGAGTACCACCTCACGTGAATTCATCTGTCCGCCCTCCCGTCACGACGAGCCTCGTCCAATGCATCGCGTCCTTCGTCTGAGTCCCACCAGGATCGGAAGGTCTGCTTGGGTGGTGCGGGGATGTCTCTGGCGGCGGTCCAACCGTTCAATGGCGGTGGCAGCGTCGAGATCTTCCCCTTCTTGCCTGCCACGACGCGTCCGAGCCCGGCAGCTTTCTGAGCGAGCGTCCACCGGCCCTCAGTCGACATCGCAACAGACGCGGCTTTCATCGCCAAAGACTCTGCCGTGACACCGGATTGCTCGACCTTCTGGTGACGCAATTCGACCAGCAGCGAGGGTATGTCGATCTTGACCGGGCAGGCGTCGAAGCACGCACCGCACAGACTCGAGGCAAAAGGAAGGGTCGAATTCGGATCGTCTTTGCCATGCATGCCCGCGAGCTGCGGAGTCAGTACCGCGCCGATCGGTCCCGGATAGGTGGATCCGTAGGCGTGGCCACCGGTGCGCTCGTAGACCGGGCACACGTTCAGGCACGCCGAGCACCGTATGCAGCTCAGGGCTTCCCGCCCGATCTTGTCGGCAAGCGCGGCGGTCCGGCCGTTGTCGAGGAGGACCAGGTGAAATTGCTGTGGACCGTCGTCGGGCGTGACGCCGGTCCACAGGGATGTGTACGGGTTCATCCGCTCCCCCGTCGACGACCGCGGCAGCAGTTGAAGGAAGACCTCCAGATCCTGATACGTCGGCAGAATCTTCTCGATGCCCATGACGGTGATCAGTGTTTTCGGGAGCGTCAGGCACATTCGCCCGTTGCCCTCCGACTCCACGACGGTCAGTGTTCCCGTGTCCGCGATGCCGAAGTTGGCACCGGAGACGGCGACCGGCGTCGTCATGAACTTGTGGCGCAGAAACTTTCGTGCCGCGGCGGCAAGCTCGGTCGGGTTCTCCCCGAGGTTCGGATCGACATCTGGCATCTCACGAAGGAATATCTCTCGAATCTCGGACCTGTTGCGATGGATCGCGGGAACCAGGATGTGCGACGGTTTGTCGTGGCCGAGCTGGACGATCAATTCCGCGAGATCGGTCTCGTAGGCGGTGATTCCCTGGGTTTCGAGATGCTCGTTGAGACCGATCTCCTGCGTGGCCATCGACTTGACCTTGATGACCTCTTCGGAGCCGGTGGCTTTGACGAGTTCGGTCACAATGGCGTTGGCCTCGTTGGCATCCGCTGCCCAATGCACCTGCCCACCGCGTGCGATGACTGCAGCTTCGAACTGTTCGAGCAATTCCGGCAATCGGGCCATGACGTCGGCTTTGATCGCGGATCCGGCATCACGCAGTTCTTCCCAATCGGGAAGCTCTCCAGTCACGTTGATGCGCTTGGCACGAATGGTGTGTGTCGCCTTGCCGATATTGCGTCGCAGTTGCGCGTTGGCCAGTTCGTGATGCGCTGCGACGGGGAACTTTTCGGTTCCGCGCAGGAACCCTGCACCTTCGGGGGATCTAGGCGGGAAGCTGGGCAGACCCAGAGTCACGGCGCTCATACTGTCACCCGGCTTTCCACCGACGCCAGAATCTCGGCGAGATGAATGGTCTTGGCGCCCATCTGCAGTCGTGACATACCGCCGCCGATGTGCATGAGGCAGGACGAGTCTCCGGCGCTGCAGAATTCGGCGCCGGTGTCCGCAACGTGGCGAATCTTGTCCGCCAGCATGGCCGTCGAGGTCTCCGCATTCTTGATGGCGAATGTGCCGCCGAATCCACAGCAGGAATCTGCTTCGGGGAGTTCGACCAGATCGATGTCGCGGACGTTGCGCAGCAACTGAAGTGGCTTGTCCCCCACCCTCAACATGCGCAGTGAGTGACAGGTCGGGTGATAGGTGACTCGGTGCGGGAAGTACGCGCCCACATCGGTGACGTCGAGAACGTCGACGAGAAATTCGGATAATTCATACGTCTTGGCCTTCACCGTCTGCACCTGCCCACACAGTGATGCGGTGCCGTAGCGCTCGGCGACGATCTCGTGTTGATGACGGACCGAACCGACGCACGACCCCGATGGTGCGACAACCGCGTCGATCGACGCATCACCGAAGGTATCGGCGTAGTTCGCGACCAACGGGAGCGCTCCCGGCTGATAGCCGGTATTGACGTGCATCTGCCCGCAGCAGGTCTGCCCGGACGGAAACACGACGTCGTGCCCGAGACGGGTGAGCAGGAGGGCGGTGGCCTTGACGGCGTCGGGAAACATCGTGTCCCCGATACAGGTGGCGAACAGCGCTACTCGCATGTGGTTCCCCGCAATCTGTCGGTGTGGTCTGACCACAGTAAAGCACGGTCAGCGCCACCAAGAACTGAAATACCCGAAAAATGCCGAAATCGAATCAATGCTCGATTGTGACCGGGGTCATGGTGTACGTTCCTGTGGTCCGACCACACATCGTCATTCGACAGCCTGTCAGGAGATACCAGTGGCTACCGAGCTGCTTGCGGTGAGCTTCACACCGTCCACTACCGCGATCGGCGGGTCTTTGACCGCGTCGGCGCTCGTCGGGCTACTTCCCCTGGCGACGTTCTTCGTCCTGTTGACCGGCTTCAAACTCAAAGCGTGGTACTCGGGACTCGGCGCCTTGGCAGTCGCAGCGACGGTGGCGGTAATCGGATTCGACATGCCGGCTTCGCTGACAGCGCTCTCGGCGCTCCAAGGCATCACCTTTGGCCTCTTCCCGGTCATGTGGATCGTGGTCACGGCAATCTGGTTCTACGAATTGACCGTCGTGAGTGGACGTTTCGAAGATCTCCGACGTGTTTTCAACACAGTCGGGCGTGGCGACATGCGCGTACAGGCCATGCTCATCGCATTCTGCTTCGGCGGGATGCTCGAAGCACTCGCGGGCTTCGGCGCACCCGTCGCCATCACCGGCGCCATGCTCATCGCACTCGGCATGCCGCCCATCCGGGCAGCCGTCACCGTCCTGGTTGCCAACACGGCGCCAGTTGCCTTCGGCGCCATGGCTATTCCGATCACGACGGCGGGGAACCTGACTGGGATTCCCGCCACCGAAATCGCAGCCGTCGTCGGTCGGCAGACTCCGATCCTGGCACTGTTCGTGCCGCTTCTTCTCCTGTTCCTGGTCGATGGCAAACGAGGATTGAGGCAGGTCTGGCCCATCGCATTGGTCACCGGCGCCGTCTTCGCGCTCGCGCAGTTCTGGTGCTCGAGCCACTTCTCGTACGAACTGACGGACGTCGTCGCGTCTCTTGCCGGCCTCGCCGCTGCGGTTGCGATGCTGCGCTTCTGGCGTCCCACAACCCCGGACGATCAGCGTTCCAAGGTCGAACCCGAAAAGCTCAGTCCGTCACGAACTTTTCTAGCCCTCTTCCCTTACCTGCTCGTAGTTGTGGTCTTCGGTGTCGCCAAGCTGTGGACCGTCGGATTCGATCTTCCCGCTTGGCTGAGCAAAACCGATCGCAAGGTCGAATGGCCTGGTCTGTACGGAAATCTGCTGACCGACACGGGAACCCCCTCGTCGAGCGCGATCTACACGTTCTCCTGGCTGTCCAATCCCGGCACACTTCTCTTGATCTGCGGCATCATCGTCACAGCCGTCTACGGTTTCTGGACTCACGGAAAACGATTCCCCCTGAGCGCGCGGCAATCCATGACGACCTTCGGCACGACAGTGGTCAAGATGCGGCTGGCAATTGCAACTGTCGCCACGGTGCTCGGCTTGAGTTACGTCATGAACCAGTCAGGACAAACCGTGTCGATCGGCACCTGGCTGGCCGGCACCGGCGCTGCATTTGCCTTCTTCTCCCCCATGCTCGGCTGGCTCGGTACAGCCGTAACCGGTTCCGACACCTCCGCAAATGCACTGTTCGCCAAGTTGCAGCAGGTGGCGGGACAAACTGCGGGCATCGATCCGACCTTGTTGGTCGCGGCCAATACGTCCGGAGGAGTCGTAGGAAAGCTGGTCAGCCCTCAGAACCTCACAATTGCGGCAACTGCAGTCGGGCAGGTAGGTAGCGAGCCGATCCTGTTGCGCAAGGTCATCGGTTACAGCCTCGGCATGTTACTCATCCTGTGCACGCTCGTTTATCTGCAATCCACACCGGTCCTGTCGTGGATGCTCCCGTAGGAAGCACCTAGGCTCTTGGCTCATGCCCTCCGATTCGAGTCCACGCGCGTGGGAACAAGTACTGACACACCTGGAGAAGCGGCTGACATCGGGAGAAGTCGTCCCGGGTCAGCGGCTTCCTGGTGAGCGCATCCTGGCGGCCGAACTCGGCGTCGGTCGTTCGTCGGTTCGCGAAGCTCTGCGCGTCATGGAAGCACTCGGCCTACTGAAAGCGCAGACGGGATCCGGCCCCACTTCCGGCGCGATGATCGTCGCCCGTCCCACCGGCGGCATGACCATGCTGATGCGAATGCAGGTTGCCGCACAAGGTTTTCCGGTGACAGATGTAGTTAAAACGCGCCTCGTGCTCGAGGCCGAAGTAATGCAAGAGCTCGCACGAACGCAACCAACTCCCAACTTGGAAACGGCAGTCGAGTTACTCGACTCGATGGACAATCTCGAACTCAGCGCGCACGAGTTCCTGATCCTCGACGCCCAATTTCACGTTGCACTCGCGGACGCTGCCGGCAATCGGGTTGTCGCGGCGATGATGACGGGGCTACGCGAATCGATCGAGGCGTACGTCCTCTCGGGAGTGAATCTCGATTCCTGGCCGAGCACGTGCTGCCGACTCCGCGAGGAACATCGCGGAATCGTCCAAGCAGTGCAGGCGGGAGATCCCGAATCGGCGCGCGAACGCATCACCGGACATATTCGTGGCTATTACGCCGAAAGCACCCACTCCGCCCAGTGACAGGGGGGTGGTAATTGCGCCTCCAGAAGTCGTGTACTGTTGGTTTCACACCGACGCGGGGTGGAGCAGCTCGGTAGCTCGCTGGGCTCATAACCCAGAGGTCGCAGGTTCAAATCCTGTCCCCGCTACAAAGAAGAGGCCCGTAGGTTGCGAAAGCGACCTACGGGCCTTTTGCTGTGCGCCTTTATTAACCGCCGGGGG
>NZ_JBHTSW010000019.1:0-16962 GCF_042794945.1 Rhodococcus sp. NPDC056506
TGCCGCGACACACTCCTCGCCGCAGCATCCGGAACCGAAGCAACCACCGTCAAACTGCGCTACGCCATCAGCGTCCTCGAGCACATGTTCGAATCCGACGACCCACCACCAAGCGAAGACACCGACCGCAACGAACTCCGCATCTCCCCCACCCTCAACGGAAGAGTCGCCGTCCGAGGCGATTTCGACGGTGTAACCGGCGAAATGCTTCTCTCAGCCCTCTCCAGCCTCTCGATGCCTACCCCCGCCGAGGACGGCACACCCGACAAACGATCCGCCGCCACACGCAACGCCGACGCCATGGCAGAACTCATCCGGCGCTACCTCGACAACGCGGCCACCGGCATCGACGGCGGCCAACGCCCACACCTGAACGTGCACATCAACGCCAAAGATTTAGCGCTCCATCGTGAATGCGCCTCCACCACAGGCCACTCAACAGGTGATGCCTCGACACCCGACCTATCCGACGGTGACGACCTCGACACCCTGGACCTTGGCATGCCGGATCTCGACAGGCCGGATCTTGGCATGCAAGATCTCGATGTCGGGCACATGCCCTGGATGGGACCGCTGAGCGTCGGCCGCACCCGCATGATCGCCTGCGACTGCATGCTCTCTAGCGTCCTCCTCGACGAGAACGGTGCCCCACTCGACGCCAGCCCACTGAAAAGGCTTGTCACCGCGGCGCAACGCACCGCACTGATCGCCCGAGACAAAGGGTGCGCCTTCCCCGGCTGCGACTGCGTCCCCGCCTGGACCGACGCGCACCACATCAAACACTGGGCCAAAGGAGGACCAACCGTCATGGACAACCTGGTCCTACTCTGCCGATCCCACCACACCCTGATGCACCGAAAACCCGGATTCACCGGGCAATGGGAAATCCGGATGGGCACCGATCACCTGCCCTGGTTCATCCCACCACCCGGCATCGACCCCGACCAGAAACCCCGCCGCTCCACCACACGACTCTGAACCCGGAGGTCACCGAGCAAACGCCTCGGTGACCCATTCCGGCGTGCTCGGAGTGCACTCACTTGCCTGTGATCTCAATTGCCCGCCCACTCCAGAAGGTTTTCGGCGGTCCAGGTATTGATCACTCGATCCGCTTCGACGCCGCACTTTTCGGCCCGGTCACAGCCGTAGCCCTGCCAGGCCAGCTGACCAGGAGCATGGGCGTCGGTGTCGATGGAGAAAAGACAATCCAGATCGCGGGCCAACTCGATCAAACGCGATGGCGGGTCACGACGCTCCGGTCGGGAGTTGATCTCGACGGCGGTGCCTGATTCTCGGCAGGCCTCGAACACTTTCTCCGCATCAAACTGCGACTCGGGACGGGTTCCGCGAGCACCCTCGACGAGACGTCCGGTGCAGTGTCCGAGAATATCGACACGCGGGTTCCGCACTGCAGCAAGCATTCTGCGGGTCATCGCTTCGCTCTCGGACCGCAGCTTGGAGTGCACGCTCGCCACCACGATGTCGAGTTCGTCGAGTAGATCTGGATCCTGATCCAGTGAACCGTCTTCGAGGATGTCCACCTCGATTCCCGTGAGGATGCGGAAGGGCGCCAGTTCGGCATTCAACCCGGATATGACGTCGAGTTGAGAACGTAGACGCTCCGCGGACAGCCCGTTGGCAACAGTGAGGCGAGGCGAATGGTCGGTGAGAGCGCAGTAATCGTGGCCAAGTGCTGCTGCGCGTCGCATCATCTCTTCGATGGGGCTTCCGCCGTCGGACCAGTCGGAGTGTGTGTGGAGATCGCCGCGCAGGGCTTGGCGCAACGGGCCGTCTCCGATGGGCTCGGCCTGCTCGCGCAATTCTGCGAGATATTCGGGGACGCCGTCGTACGACTGGGCGATGATCGTTGCAGTTTTGGGGCCGATGCCGGTGAGAGCCTTCCAACTGTCGGCTTTACGGCGAGACTCCTTCTGCTCGTCGGACAATCCTGCGAAGACCTCCGCGGCTCGGCGATAGGCCTTGACGCGGTGCGTTTCGGCGCGTGATCGTTCGAGCCAGTAGGCGATCTCCCGAAGCGCTTCATCCGGTTCCATGAGACCACTGTTCCGTCAGCAGCGGCTTGCGGCAACCCTTGATCCACTTACGCTGTGAATATGGACGACCCGAGAGCACGATTTGAAGCCGCGCGGGTGGCTCACCTGGCAACGGCCGATGCGGCCGGCGTTCCGCACATCGTGCCGCTGGTATTCGCCCTGGTCGGCGAAACTGTCTATTCCTGCGTCGACCACAAACCGAAAACCACCACCGCGCTTCGCAGGCTCCGGAACATCACCGAGACGGGGCGCGCAAGCCTTCTGGTCGATCATTACGACGACAACTGGTCCGCACTCTGGTGGGTCCGCGTCGACGGACACGCGGAGGTTCTCGAACCCGGCACTGAGGAGTCCGAGAGCGCAATCGATGCCTTGGCCACGAAGTATCCGCAGTACGAAGATCACCGACCGCACGGACAGGTGATAGCTGTCCGCGATGTGAAGTGGTCGTCATGGTCGGCGGCAGCCTAAGGTTCTGCCCTAGTGTTCAAGGAGCGAAAGTGATTGCAACACTCTCAATTCGGACAAAATGGTGGGGGATCGATGAAACGACGGCAGTTACTTCAGCGCGCAGCCACAGGTCTGGCGCTGGTAGCGGGACCTCAGGTGATCGACATGGGTAGCAGTTCCGGAAGCAGCCAAGACGCGGCAACGCCGGACGAGCTGTCGTCAGTCGTTTCGCTCTCGCACGTGAACGACCCCGCGACGACGCCGGTGTTTCCCGGCGATCCCGAGTTCACTCTCGACACAGCGGCAACCATCGCAGACGACGGCTACTACCTTCAGTACGTCAAGGAGGGCGAACACACGGGCACACATTGGGGCGCGCCGGCGCACTTCCAGGAAGGCGGCCTCACAGCCGACCAACTCGATCCGGCCGACCTCTTCCTGCCCGCGGTGAAGATCGACATCCGAGACAAGGCTGCCGCCGATTCGGACTATGCGCTCACCGTCGCGGACATTCAGGAGTGGGAGACGCGCAACGGCAAGATCCCCGATGGAGCGGCCGTAGTTCTCTGGACCGGATGGGAATCGCGCTGGGGTAGCGAAGAATATGCCAACACCGATGCGGAGGGCGTCACCCACCAACCCGGCTTCTCGGTGGACGCGGCGCAGTGGCTGATCGACACCGGGCGTCTGGGCACCCGCGGAGCATTGGGAACCGACACGTTCGGTCCCGACCTCGGAAACGACGAGACCTACCCCGTCTCGACGCTCCTGTACGACAAGCATCGAATCAGCCTGGAGAATCTGAACAATCTTGCCGCCCTCCCAACCACCGGGGCGAGCATCCTTGTCGGTGGCGCGATCAACAAGGCCGGATCGGGTTCACCGGCAACGATTTTCGCACTCCTACGGCGCTAGTCTTTGCGGCGATCGCGGTAGACGGCGGTCGCGAAAGACGATCGCGGTAGACAACGACAGCGCCCTTTCCACTTCTCTTCGCGTCGTACATCGCCGCATCGGCCTGGCGAAGAAGAGTGTGCGCACTGAGTGGTTCGTCCCCGGACCCGAACTGCGCGGCCCCGAACGACGCGACACCGACGCTCGCGCCTACCGATACCGAAATGTCGCCTGCAATCCCATCACTACTGAGAGCGTCGACGATCCTTCGAGCTACGACGACAGCTTCGTCGATCGGGCCCTGCAGGAGCACTGTGAACTCGTCGCCCCCGAATCGAGCGACAAACGCACTCTCGGGAACCGCTTCGCGCAGACGTGCTGTGAGGGCAACCAGTAAACGATCACCGGCTGGATGCCCGTACTGATCGTTGACCTGCTTGAAATCGTCCAGGTCGACAAGCATCAGCACCCGTTCGGACTTCGTATGGCGGTAGTCGTCGATGGCACTTGCGAAGTGCTCGTCGAACGCGGCCCGGTTGGCGAGTTCGGTGAGTGGGTCGTGATGTGCTCGGTACCGGAGCTCGTCCTGGGCAGCGGAGATCTGTTGGAGGAGCGCGTCGTTCTCGAGGAGCGTGAGTATTTGGCGCACCAGCGCGAGAACCAGCACCACGACGCCGAGTATCACGACCACGGCATCGAGGTTGCCGACGATGAGGGCCTGAACCGTCACGATCGTCGCGATGACCGCGATCAACAGGTACGGCAGCAGCAATTGAGTCCGATCACTTCGCCAGTGTTGTTGAGCTGTGCGCGACCGTGGCTCAGCTCGTTCGGTCAACGCCGCCAGCGCGATCAACGGCGGGCCGGCGATGAACCCCGCGTCGGCGATTGTCGGCATACTCTCGGCGCCGATCGCCACCAAGTACGCGTACAGGCTGTCCGAAAGGGAGAGCATCACCAACCCGCACCCGAGGAACGTCAGCGGTTCACGGATCTCGGCTACGGCCTTCGGTCCGATGACCATCAGCAAGACCATCGCGATCAGAACGAAGTCGGTGATCGGATACATCACCGCGACGAGAAACCCGAGAGAGCCAGTCGGACCGGTGTGCACGACGGCGCCGAGGGCAGTCGTCCACGTGAGGATGAACAATCCACCGACCACGACCAGACCGTCGAGCGTCAGCACCATCCAGAGGTGGATCGGACCGATCGCCTCACGTCGGGGCGACTGGCGCACCAACGACAGAAGCGCCGGCACGGCAAACACCGGGAACATGAAGAAACCGATGTCCGCAACCGACGGCGACGGAAGGGGAACGTGCAGAACCGAGCGGTAGAACGCCCAGAAGAACATCCCGAGAGTCCAGCCGGCCATACCGAGAGCCATCAGAATTCGCCAACGACGCTCGACGCCGTGATGGCGCCGCGATGTCCACCAACAGACCGCAGTCGCGATGGCACCGCCGACGAGCTGGGCGATATCGTCCACCAGAACCGAAGCTCGTGGGCTGAGCAGCCCGGATCCGGCGAGGGCGATGACCGCGACAACGACGCCGAGAACCAGCCACGTGCGTCGTGCTCGGAACTGCGTCATCGAAGAACCCATCGGTGTTCAAGGCGTCACCACCGATTGCCTTGCGGCCGCCATCGTTGCGGCCGAAATGTTCGTGGTGACGAATGCCCGTACGAACCTACCCGATTTGGTAGCGGATTGTTAACTGGACGAACGATCAAGATCGCTCACTACGCCACGGCGCTGTATTCCACCCGGGCCCTACGCCGCTGCGAAGTCCATTTCGCGATGACCCCTTGCGACGGGCTGAACAGGTACACCAGGGCGAACACGATGCCCTGTGTCATCACGACCATGCCACCGGAAGCCGTGTCGAGGTAGTAGCTGACGTAGATACCGGTAATCGCGCATAGTGCGGAGACGACGGGAGCTATCACCAGCATCCGTGAGAACTTGTCGGTGAGAAGGTAGGCCGTCGCCCCGGGGATGATCAGCATCGCCACCACCAGCACAACTCCGACAGCTTGCAGCGCCACTACCGACGTGAGTGCAAGCACTCCGAGGAGCAGGGCGCCGAGGCGTTTGGGGGAGAGACCTATCGCGTTGGCATGGACCGGGTCGAAGGCGAACAACGTCAGATCGCGCCGCTTGATCAACAGAATGCCCAGCGCCAACGCGCCGAGTATCGCGACCTGCAGAAGATCGGACGAGCTCACACCCAGCAGGTTGCCGAAGATGATGTGATTGAGATCGGTTTGGCTGGGGGTCACCGAGATGAGAACCAAACCGAACGCGAAGAGAGTCGTGAAGACGATTCCGATCGCGGCGTCCTCCTTGACGCGACTGGTGTTACGGATCAGCCCGATCAGGGCGACGGCGATCAACCCGAAGATCAAGGCCCCGATGGCAAATGGAGCGCCGACGACGTAAGCCAGGACGACACCGGGCAGTACGGCGTGTGAGACGGCATCACCCATCAGCGACCACCCGATGAGCACCAACCAGCAACTGAGCACCGCGCAGACAACCGCCGCCACAACCGCAACGGCCAACGCGCGCACCATGAATCCGTACTGGAGAGGATCGAGGAGCAGTTCTACGATGTTCATCGATCAGGTCCTGTCCATCACGTCGAGACCGAAAGCCAGGGCGAGGTTTTCCGGTTGAAGCACGGTGTCCGGGTCGGAATGCACCAGGACCTTGCGCATGAGCAGAACTGCCTCGTCGCAAAGTTTCGGCACCGCGTGGAGATCGTGGGTCGAGACCAAGATCGACCGACCGTCGGAAGCCAACTCTCGTAGCAGCGTCGATATCGTTGCCTCGGAGCGCTTGTCGACGCCCGCAAACGGCTCGTCCAGCAACAGTATCGATGCATCCTGCGCAATGCCGCGTGCCACGAACGCGCGCTTCTTCTGACCACCCGAGAGCTGTCCGATCTGGCGATCCGCGAATTCGGTGAGTTCCACCCGCTCGAGCGCCTCGGCCACCGCCTCGCGATCTGCGCGCCGCGGACGCCGCAAGAACCCGAGATGGCCGTATCTGCCCATCATCACGACGTCACGCACGCTGATCGGGAAGGTCCAGTCGACGTCTTCACTCTGCGGCACATATCCGACGCGGCCGCTCTTCCGCGCAGTGGCTGCGTCGAGGCCGGCGATTCTCACAGAGCCGTTGTCCGGCTTGATCATTCCCATGATGACCTTGAACAGGGTGGATTTGCCTGAACCGTTCATGCCGATCAGTCCGCAGACGCTACCCGAGTTCAACGTCAGATCGACGTGGTCCAGTGCGTGGACCTCGCCGTAGTGAACGCTGACGTTTTCGACGCGAATGGCTTCGTTCATGATTTACCGCCGGTCAGACCGCCGAGGATGACGTCGGTATCGTGGCGAATCATGTCCAGGTAGGTGGGCACGGGACCGTCGGCTTCGGACAGCGAATCGACGTACAGCGTTCCGCCGAACTTCGCGCCGGTCGCCCCGACGACTTGCTGCATGGGCGCATCCGAGACCGTCGACTCGCAGAAGACGGCGGGAACGGAGTTGGCCCGGACGAAGTCGATTACGGCGATGATCTGCTGCGGCGTCGCCTGCTGCTCGGCGTTGACCGGCCAGATGTACGCCTCGCTGAGTCCCGCATCCCTGGCCAGATAGGAGAACGCACCCTCGCAGCTGACAAGTGCGCGCTGACCTGCGGGCAATGCCGCCAGGCCACTGACCAGGCCGTCTTGCACCGCTTGCAGTTCCGCCTTGTACTTCGCGCCGTTCTCCGCAAATGCCGCGGCATTGTCCGGATCGAGGTCACTGAACGCCGTCACCATGTTGTCGACGTAGATCTGCGTATTCAGTGGAGACATCCACGCATGCGGATTGGGCTTGCCCGCATAGGCATCACCGGCGATCGGGATGCCTTCGACGCCATCGCTGACCACGACGTGTGGCACATCCAGTCCGTTGACGAACTTGGCGAACCAAGCCTCGAGGTTCATGCCGTTGTCGAGGATCAGGTCCGCCTCATTGGCGCGGCGAATGTCCCCGGGTGTCGGCTCGTAGCCGTGAATTTCCGCTCCTGCCTTGGTGATCGACTCGACGCGCAGATGATCGCCCGCGACATTCTGGGCAATGTCCGAGAGCACGGTGAACGTGGTCAGCACTACCGGGCGGTCGTCGTCGGAAGCGGAATTCACTGCCGAACAGCTGGAAAGAAGCAGGGCGGCGAGGGCAGCAATTCCCAGGCGGCGGAAATTCTTCGCGTCGCGAGTCGTCATGTTCAAACTCTAATATGTGGGTAAACAAATACACAAGTTCGTCTCGCCGAACATTCCTCACTCGATAGGCTCGGACCATGCGTCCTACTGCCTTGATCACCGGTTCCAGTCGCGGCCTCGGAGCTGCCATCGCACGCGAACTGGCGCCGACACACGACCTGCTGCTCGGTGCACGATCCGCGCAGGCCCTCGAGCCGATCTGCGCCGAACTGCCTGGATCGACGCCACTGCCCCTCGACCTCACGGACTACGACGCCGTCGCAGTCGCCGCCTCCTCCATCACGACGCTCGACGTGCTGGTACACAACGCCGGCGTGGCCGACATCGGAACCATCGAGGAATCCTCGGTCGATCAGTGGCGACGCACCCTCGAGGCAAACGTCATCGCCGTCGCCGAGCTCACGCGCGTACTTCTGCCCGCGCTTCGTGCAGCCGGAGGTCACGTCGTGCTGATCAATTCGGGTGCCGGGCTTCGCGCCAACGCCGGATGGGGCTCGTATGCGGCCAGCAAGTTCGCCCTGCGCGCCTTCGGAGATGCGTTGCGCCTGGAAGAGCCGTCACTGCGAGTCACCTCCATTCACCCCGGACGGATCGACACCGATATGCAGCGCGACATCGTCGCCGGTGAAGGCGACGAGTACGACCCGGAGCGCTTCCTGAAGGCCTCCACCGTGGCCCGAGCCGTACGCACTGCCGTCGAAACACCGTCCGACGCACACCCCACGGAGATCGTGCTCCGACCTACCGGCCGGTAAATCCCCAGTTCGCCGGTAACGGAATGGTGACGATGACCATCCGGATATCGCTTTCCACCGGACTGGCCCGATACTGACATCAGTTGTCGGACAAAGAGACTGGATCTCTTCACAGGAGTTCATCGAGAGGTGGTGTGCAATGCATAATCATACGGATACGTGGGGAATTTCCAGCCAGACCTTCCTTCAGTGGTACCTGGTGGCAGCCGCCGTCGCGATCGGGCTCTCGCTCTACAGCCGAATGTCTGCGCGCCGGTCACCCGTGGTCGTCGACGCCGTTCGTCGACCTCTCACTCCTCCCGAGATCGGCGCTTTGACCAGTGACTACCAAGCGGTGCTGGCGTCGATGGCTATTCTGCGCAGCGCCGAGCTGATCAGCACCGAAGGCAAGACCAAGCTGGCGCTCACTGCCGAGGACAAGAGTCGTCTCGACTGGTTCACCCGCACAGTGCACAAGCGGCTCGGCAACGGAAAGGTCCCGCTGCGGCAAGTGCGTCTGATGGGGCGGCTGAACATCGCACTCGCACAACTACGTACGACGCTGATCGACGAGGGTTACCTGCAGCGCCCGCAGGACGGTCTGACTGCTGCCCTTCGGACCGTTCCGATCGTGGCGATAATTGCTCTCGGCGTTGTCCGACTCATCGCCGGGATCACCGGCGGAAAGCCGGTCGGGTTTCTGCTCCTGACCATCATCGTTCTCGCGCTGATGATTCCGCTTCTACGAATCAAGCGTCGCCGTACGGCGTTGGGCGACAGCGAGCTTCGACGTCTCAAGCACGAAAATTCCTACCTCTCGCCGAAACTGCGACCCTCGTACACCAGCTACGGTCCGTCGCTCGCCGGACTCTCGGCAGCGCTCTTCGGTTCGGGCGCTCTGGTCCTGATCGATCCGGCGCTCGCGGGGGCCGTGGCTGCGGGTGCCGCGTATAGCCCGGGCGGTGCCAGTTCCAGCTACTACAGTTGTGGCTCCTCTTCCAGCTCATCCGGCTCGGACGGCGGTGGCGGCAGTGGGAGCAGTTGCGGCGGCGGTGGGTGTGGGGGATAGCCGCGCACGCGCGAGCAGGAGCGCGGCGTCCTCGGTAGTGATGCCACGTTCCTCGCTCAATGAATACACCTCGTCCAACGTCCGGCCGATCCCTCGGGTTCGCTCCACGACGTCGTCTTCGTTCCAACCCAGGACTTCTCGCCCCACCAGGTGAAAGGCCCCGCCCGCATTGGCCACAAAATCAGGAGCACAGAGAACCCCGCGGCTTCGCAGAACCTCGCCGGCAGCCGCATCGGCCAAGATGTTGTTCGCTGCGCCGGCCACTGCGAGAGCCGGAATCGACGCAGCAGCAGCGGAATCGATAATGCCTCCCATCGCGCAGGGAGCAAAGAGGTCACACGGAGTTCGGAGTACCTCGCCCGCAGGAACGACCGTGTGCCCCGCGAGCGACGCCGCCTCGAGGCGCTGCGGGTCCGTATCGGCAACGAGCAGACGTGTCCCAGCCTGCGCCGCGAGGCGGGCAACATCGCCGCCGACGGCGCCGAGTCCCTGCACGAGTACCGTTCGGCCGTCGAGTGTTCCGAGTCCGCGGCGACGCGCCGTGGCTTTCATCGCTTCGAACACGCCCAGAGCGGTGGCGTGCGCACTGGAACCGGCCCCACCGTTGTCGACCGAACGCCCGAAGACGTATTTGGTGGTGCGGCTGAGCTGATCCATGTCGGACGAGTTGGTGTTGACGTCAGGACCGGTCCAGTAGTTTCCTTCGAGCTTGTCGATGTTCTCGGCGTGGATGTCGAGGATACGGGACCAGGTTGCGGGGTCGATCTGATTGCGCGGTGCAGGTAGTGCTATCACCGACTTCCCGCCTCCCATCGGTAGATCGGAGACCGCCATCTTCAAAGTCATTGCGCCGGCGAGCTTCCCGGCGTCCGCCAATGCGTGACCGATGGAGGGATAGTGAGCGGCCCGCGTGCCACCCGACGCCGGTCCCAGGCGAGCGGAGTCGATTCGAATCACGAAAGTCGTGCCGGTCTCCCGATCATGGCGTGTGACGGTCAGTTCACCGTCCCAGCGCAGTTCGTCGTCGATACTCATAACAAATCCTCTTCCAGTCTCGGGGTCAGTTGTGCGCGTGCAGTGGTGTTCCCGCGAGTGCGAGCATGGCCTCGCCCAACGCTTCGTTCTGGCTGGGGTGTGCGTGGATGAATCGCCCCACTTCGTCGGGAAGTGCCTCCCAGGCAACGGCCAACTGCGCCTCACCGATCAGTTCGCCGACGCGATGTCCTACCAAGTGGACCCCGACGACAGGGCCTTTCGTTCCGCTGCGAATCACCTTGATTCCTCCGGTAGTCCGCAGGATCTGACTCTTGCCGTTACCCGCCAGGTCGTAGACGACGGTGCAGATGTCGCCGTACTGCGTGCGCGCCGCCTCTTCGCCGAGTCCGACTGATGCAACTTCCGGATGTGAGTACGTCACGCGAGGAATCAGATGTTCGGCGACCGGTATCGGATCCTTGCCGGCAATCTGTTCGGCCACAAAGATTCCCTGCTGGAAGCCGCGGTGCGCCAATGCAAGACCGGGCACGATGTCCCCGACCGCGTACACACCGTCCACGGCCGTACGGAGTCGTTCGTCGGCGACGACAAATTCATTCTCGAGACTGATTCCGTTTTCTGCGAAACCGATACCGCTCGTGCGGGGTCCGCGGCCGACGGCGACCAGCAATACGTCGGTATCGAGTATTGTTCCGTCGCCTAGTTCGATGCGGACCGAATCAGCTGCTTCTTTCGCGGAAACCATCTTTGTGCCTGTCTTGCAGACGATTCCGCGTTTGCGATAGGCCCGTTCGAGTTGCTTCGACGACCACGGATCCTCAGCGGCGATCAGTCGGGGGAGTGCCTCGACGATGGTCACTTCGGCACCGAAGGAGCGCCAGAGGCTTGCGAACTCGACGCCGATGACACCGCCGCCCAGCACTGTTGCGCTGGTGGGCACCTGGTCGAGTTCGAGTGCCTGGTCACTGGTGAGGATCCGTCGGCCAAGTTCGATGCCGGGGAGCCGCCACGGATACGAGCCGGTAGCCAGAACGAGTGACGTTCCGGTGTAGCGGGTTCCGTCGACGTCGATGCTTCGCCCACCGACATACGTCCCGGATCCGTTGACGATGGTGATCTTGTGTTGCGCCAGCAATCCTTTCAAGCCGCCGTACAGCCGCTCGACTGTCCCGTTCTTGTAGTCGTGCACCTGCGCGACGTCGATGCCGTCAAATGTTGCCCGGACACCAAATTGCTCACTGGTGCGTGCAGAGTCGGCAACCTCGGCGGAATGCAGCAGTGCCTTGGTCGGGATGCATCCGCGGTGCAGGCACGTTCCGCCGACCTTGTCTGCCTCGATCAGCGTGACCGACAACCCGAGTTGGGCGGCGCGGATGGCACAGGCGTAGCCGCCCGATCCTCCACCGAGGATCACGACATCACTGTGCTGTTCTGCAGTTGTCATCAGAGCCTTCCCAGGACGCGGATCGGGTTCTCGATGTAGTCACCGAAGAGCCTCAGGAATCCGCCGGCTTCGCCCCCGTCACAGACGCGGTGGTCGAAGCTCAACGAGATCTGAGCAACCTTACGGACGGTCAACTCGCCGTTCACCACCCACGGCTTGTCGATGATGCGTCCGATGCCGAGGATCGCCGCCTCGGGATGGTTGATGATCGGAGTCGATCCGTCGACGCCGAATACTCCGTAGTTGTTGAGTGTGAAGGTACCGCCGGTCAGGCGGGCGGGTTCGAGTTTGCCGTCGCGAGCGAGTTCGGTGGACGTCCGAAGTGCTTGTGCGAGTGCGACGGTACTCAAAGAATCAGCATTGCGAATAACCGGGACCATCAATCCCTTCGGCGTCTGTGCAGCGATTCCGAGGTTAATGTGGGGGTGTCGGACGATCTCGCCTCGAGCAGTGTCGACCGACGAGTTCAGTTCGGGGTACTGCGCCAACGCCGCGGTGGTCAGCCGAGCCAGCAGTGCCATCAGGCTGATCTTGTCGGAGTCGGGCAGTGCTTTGTTGATCTCGACACGCGCCGTGAACAGTTCGGTGGCGTCGACGTCGACCCAGGTTGTTGCGTCCGGGATCTCGCGGCGGCTGGTGGACAGCTTGTCGGCAACCACCTTGCGTAGTCCCTTGATCGGGATTCTCTGGTCGCTCGCGTGTGACGTTTCCGTTTCCGGGCCGAAGTTTGCCCCGGCCTCGACGTCGGCGCGCGTGATGACTCCGCCAGCGCCCGATCCGGAAATCGCAGCCAGGTCGATACTGTTGTCAGAGGCCAGTTTACGAACGATCGGCGAGATCACACGTACCGACGGAGCAGCTCTGCGGCGGCGCAGAGGTGCATCCTCGCTCGTGCCGTACCCAATCAGGACGTTGCCCGAACCGGCGCGTTCCTCCTCGCGGTAGCGCTCGTGATTGGCCGAGACGACCACGTCCGCACTCTCGCTGCCACTCACAGTGATCAGCGGCGTACCCACCTTCAGGGTGTCGCCGTCTTTGCCATGGAGTTCGATCACGGTTCCGGCGAACGGGATGGGCACGTCCACAGCAGCTTTCGCAGTCTCGACCTCGACGACGATCTGATCGATGGTGACCACGTCGCCGACCTTGACATGCCACTCCGCGATGTCCGCCTCGGCCAGACCTTCACCCAGGTCAGGGAGCATGAATACCTGATTGCTCATGCCGTCACCGCCCAACGGGTGTCCGGGGCGTCGTTCCACTGCAGGCGGTCGACGGTATCGAGGACTCGGTCGACGCTGGGCAAGTGGTGACGCTCGAGCTTGGGCGCGGGGTAGGGGATGTCGAATCCGCTGACGCGGAGTACCGGGGCGTGGAGATGGTGGAAGCACCGCTCCTGCACTCGGGCAGCAATTTCCGCACCCACACCGGCAAAACCTTGCGCTTCCTGGATGACGATGCAGCGTCCGGTCTTTCGCACCGACGCGGTGACCGTTTCGTCGTCGAACGGAACTATCGAGCGGATGTCGATCACCTCGATGTCGCGGCCCTCGGCCGCGGCGGCATCGGCGGACTTCAGTGCAACGTCCACGGACGGACCGTAGGCAATGAGCGTCGCGTCACGACCGGGGCGACGGACGACGGCGCGCCCGATCGGCTCACGTGCGGTCAGTTCGACATCTGCTCGCGCGAAGTACAGCTTCTTGGGCTCGAGGAAGATCACGGGGTCGGGGTCCTCGATTGCCGAACGTAGCAGCGAGTACGCATCTTCGACCGTGGACGGCGCCACAACCTTCAGGCCGGGTGTGTGCGCGTAGTAGCCCTCGCTGGAATCACAGTGATGCTCTACCCCGCCGATACCGCCGGCAAAAGGAACGCGGATGACGATCGGGATCGACAACGCGCCTTTGGTGCGGTTGCGGATCTTCGCGACGTGGGAGGCGATCTGCTCGAATGCCGGGTAGGCAAACGCGTCGAACTGCATTTCCACGACCGGACGAAAACCGGCCATTGCCATACCGATTGCGAATCCGATGATGCCGGACTCGGCGAGTGGAGTGTCGAAGCATCGGTCGTCGCCGAAGTCGCGGGTGAGGCCGTCGGTGACGCGGAAGACGCCACCGAGCGTGCCGACGTCCTCACCGAAGACGACAACGTTGTCGTCCGCGGCCAGAGAGTCCCGTAGTGCGGTGTTGAGAGCCTGAGCCATCGTGAGCATGGGCATTGTCAGTTTCCCCCTGTGTCAGCGGCTTCGGCGGCAAGTTCGGTCTCGAGTTGCGCTTGTTGCTCACGCAGCTGCGGTGTCTGCTCGGCGAAGACGTACCGGAACAGATCGAGCGGATCGTGCGGGCGGTCGACATTCATGCCGGCGCGCAGCGTGGCGGCCTCTGCCTCGGCCTCTGCAGACAGCGATTCTACGAATGCGTCGTCGATCAGATCGTGTGCGCGCAGATACTTTTCGAGTCGCGGCAAGGGGTCTCGCCCAAGCCAGGCTTCAACCTCCGCGCTGTCGCGGTAGCGGGTGGCGTCGTCGGCATTGGTATGTGCGTCGATGCGATAAGTGTGTGCCTCGACGATGACCGGTCCATTTCCACTGCGGACGAAGCGCGCTGCCTCGTCCATGACGGCCATCATCGCGACGGGGTCGTTGCCGTCGACCTGCTCGCTACCGATCCCGTAGCCGACGCCCTTGTGCGCCAACGTCGGTGCTGCACTTTGGCGCGACAGTGGCACGCTGATCGCAAATCCGTTGTTCTGCACCAGAAAGATCACCGGCGCCTTGAAAACGGCGGCAAAATTCAGTGCTTCGTGAAAATCGCCCTCGCTGGTGGCGCCGTCACCGCAGAGCGCCAGCGCGACGGTGTTCAAGCCCCGGCGGGACTCCCCGTAGGCCACTCCCGCTGCGTGCAGCAATTGCGTCGCCAGCGGGGTGCACTGCGGTGCACTGCGAAGTGCGGCCGGGTCGTACCCGCAATGCCAGTCGCCGGCAAGCATGCTCAGAATCTGCACCGGATCGACACCTCTGGCGGCCAACGCCATCGAATCCCGGTAGGTGGGGAAGAGCCAGTCACGCGGTTCCAGACTCATCGCTGCTGCGATCTGACATGCCTCCTGGCCACGCGAGGACGGATACACGGCCAGGCGCCCCTGTTTGGTCAGCGCCGTCGCCTGCTGGTCGAAGCGTCTGCCCAGGAACATCTTTCGATACATCTCGATCAGGCGATCGTCGCTCGGTTTTGCGTAGCGGGCCTCGCTGCGCGTCAGTTCTCCGGCAGGGTCGAGGTATTGCACCGCGGAATCGGCCGGCAGGAACTTTTGATAGCGCAGTTCCCCCAAGGGCTCGACAAGTGTCACTTCTACCTCCAGAAGACGTTGTGTCCATCAGTATTCGCACTTTGGCGACGTAATGGCAGAAGGCATCGAAGATTCAAGACAAACGGCTTATCATGAGGATTCGGGCAGCAATATGTCCATCAACCGACTCGACTACCGAAGCAGGAATGGACAGATGGCCACCGAACCGCACACTCTCGATGCGATCGACCGCCGCATCATCGCCGAACTGGTCGCAGACAGTCGCATCTCCATGCGCGCGCTGGCCGAGAAGGCACACATTTCGCGCGCTCACGCCTACGTCCGCATCGAAAGGCTCGAGGACGCCGGAATCATCACCGGATTCACGACGCGGATCGCCCACGAGAAGGCCGGGCTCGGCTCCTCGGCATACGTGGCGCTCTCGATCAGGCAGCACTCGTGGCGGGGTCTGGCGGCGTCCTTGAAGGCCCTGCCGTTTGTCGAGCACTTCTCCCTCCTCGGCGGCGACTTCGACGTTCTGGTGCTGGTCCGTGCCCCGGACAACCGGGAACTACGCCACACCGTCCTGGAACAACTGCAGGGACTCGACGGGGTTCTCTCGACCAAAACATGGCTGATCTTCGAGGAGGGCAACGGACCGGGACCCAACTGGCTGCCCGCCTGATCCGTCTATAGTCGCCGTTAGCAGTTGCACACGGGAGGTGACTCGAATGACCCTGCACGGCCTGGGAATCGGTTGGCGCCCCGAGGTCTCCGGAATCATCGCTCAACTAGACGGCCTGGCGTTCTGCGAAGTCATTGCCGAATCCATCGGAAACGAGATACCTCAGCACCTCGGCTCGCTGGGAGTTCCGGTGATCCCTCACGGCATCTCGCTCTCGCTTGGTGGGGCCGAGGCGGTAGATCAGGCTCGGGTCGATCACCTCGCGCATACAGCCCAGCTACTGGACGCACCCTTGGCGAGCGAGCACATCGCATTCGTGCGGGCGGGCGGCATCGAGGCCGGGCACCTGCTCCCACTGCCGCGCACCTACGAAGCCGTCGACGCCTTGGTACGCAACATCACCCGGACTCAGGACGGTCTACCGGTGCCGTTTGCCGTCGAAAACGTTGCCGCTCTGTTCGACTGGCCGGACGACGAGTTGACCGAAGGGGAGTTTCTCGCGGAGATCGTCGAGCGCACCGGAGCCCTGCTGGTTCTCGACATCGCGAACGTCTACGCCAATGCTCTCAATCGCGGGCGTGATCCGTGGACCGAGCTGAGCCGGCTGCCACTCGAACGAATCGCCTACTGCCACATCGCCGGTGGCAGTCTCAGCGACGGTAAATACCACGACACGCACACCGATCCGGTACCCGAAGCAGTGCTGGAACTACTCGCGCAATTCACCGCGGCCGGTCACCATCCCGCGATCATGCTCGAGCGAGACGGCAACTATCCGCCGGCACTGGAATTGCTCGACGAGCTCGATGCCATCGCCGACGCAGCTGGTCTGGATCGCATCACCGCGGGCACCGATTGGTCACGCACATGAGCACGCTCGGTGAGCGTCAAGAGGCGCTGATTCGCGCACTGGTGGCGGGCGGCGAACTACCCGAAGGTTTCGACAAAGACGATGCTGCCGTTGTCTCGACGGCACTGCTCCGAAAGCGCGCAGGAGAAGTGGGGGGGGGGCCCCCCGGCGGGGGGGCCCCCCCACGCCGGAGGGGGTATGAAGATTTT
>NZ_JBHTSW010000019.1:16972-101574 GCF_042794945.1 Rhodococcus sp. NPDC056506
AGCCGTTGCGGCGGTTGACCCGACGCAACTGCTCCTAATGCGCGCTGGAGATGTGGCGCACCACCTTCCGGTGGTGCGCCACACTCTCGGCGATCGTTATCTTCAGTTGTTCACAGCGTGGGCGGACGGGCGACCGAAGACGTCTTCGCATGCGGACGCCCACGCATTTGTCGCCCATCTCCAGGACATCGGCGAACTGCCTGGCCCGCCCTGGTATCAGAGATTTCGAAGGCGCTTACGCAAGTGAGACAACAGCTTCGCTGGTGTACATGAGGAACGTCATCGATTCCTGGAAGTACAGCTCCACGGAATTCGCATCGTGCGAGAGATAGCCGATGGACAGGTCCTGACCCAGATGCAGTTCGTAGTCACCGCCACGCGTCGAGAGCAGGAAAGCGCCGTCGATGGCCGGGGCCCAGATGATCTCACCGTCGAGGACGCGTCGCAGGTGCTCGCGGATGGGGTAGCCGTGATCGGAGGTCTCGTTGATCGCGGTGAACGCGTCGGCGTTCAGGAGCAGTGAGTACGGTCCGTTGACACCGGCCAGGCGCAGCGACGTGATCGCCTGGCTGATGGCCTCCGGGTAGTCCTTGGCGTCGATGGGGAGCTTGAGTTCCGGGTTGGAACCGCTGGCCCGCACACCGGTGATGCTGGCTGCGGGGTATCCCTCGAAGATGGCGCGGTCCTCGGCGAAAGCGATCTGCTTGGCTGCGTCCTTGACGGGCTGCCAGTCGGAGTCCTTGGCGCCGCGCTCGACATCGTCGATGGCCTGTCGGCTGATGGTGAACGGAACCCGCAGTTCGATGATCGGCTGCGACTGACGAGCATGTGCGATGACGCCGTCGGCCAGGGGATTGATCGGCACCTGATGCCCGAGCGGGATGGCCGCGAGATCGTCACCCGACGGTCCCTCCACGTCCACGACACGACGACCGGCGACGTGACGCTTGAAGGTACGGCTGGCCTCTTCCTCGATCTCGGCCCAGGCTGCTGCCGAAATGGGTGCTAGGTCGCGGTGCAGGTTTGTCATTGCTGGGCACTCCTTTTGAGGCTGCCGATTCCGAGAGAACCGTCAGAGATGGGCGCTGTGAACGTCGCTTCGGGAACGAGCCTGGTCGGCAAGTCCGGGGGATCGTCGAGAAAGTCCGCCGTCGGAACGAAGAAGTTGATTCCGGTGACGGCGGTGGAGAAATCGAGAATGCGGTCGTAATTGCCGACGGGATTCCCGATGAACATGTTGGTGAGCATCTGCTCGGTGACCGTCGGCGACGCCGAGTAACCGATGAAATAGGTACCCATCTCAGCGGAGCCGACGTGGCCGAACGGCATGTTGTCGCGCAAGATCTGGATCTGCTCACCAGATTCGTCTTCGATGACGGTGAGAGCGGTGTGGGAGTTGGCCGGCTTGGTGTCGTCGTCCATCTCGAGATCTTCGAGCTTGGAGCGTCCGATGACGTTCTCCTGCTCCTCGACGGGCAGGGAATTCCACTCCGACATGTCGTGGAGGTACTTCTGGACGATGACGTAACTGCTGCCCGCGAAGTCCGGATCCTCGTCGCCGACGGTGACCGCGACGTATGCGGCCTGCCCGGACGGGTTCTCGGTGCCGTCGACGAAACCCATGAGATCGCGTTGCTCGAAGTACTTGAACCCGTGGACCTCGTCGATCACGGACGCGGCCCCGGCCAACCTGTTGGTCACGACCGTGGCGAACTCGAAACACAGGTCCATCTGACGGGCCCGGATGTGGAACAACAGATCACCCGGCGTGCGCGGGGCGTGGTGTTTGTCACCGGTCAACTCGACAAAGGGATGCAATTCCGCGGGCCGTGGGCCGTCGAAAAGCCGGTCCCACGCATCCGAACCGATGCCCACGACGGCGGCCAAGCCACCTGCAGGAACCCGGAATCCGATTGAGCGCTGCAGCCCGGAAATATCCGCCAGAACGTCGTGAACTGCCTGCTCACCACCCTCGTCGATGGTGAAAACCAGGAAGATCGCAGCTTCCGTGAGCGGGGTCAGCAACGGCTGCGGTATCGCGGGAAGGGCCACTTCGGCCTCGTCGATCTCACTCGTTTCCGCCATGCAGACCAGTATGGACGATTCCGGCAGTCCCGGCATCAGTAGTGGGTAAGTAGAGACAGGGTGTCGGGTGAGGGTGTCGCGTTACGGTGTTGCGGCCTGGGCACCCGCGTCGAAGCCCGCCGGAATCTCGAAGATCTTTCCGTCGAACCCAGCACGGTAGAGATGCCCGGCCGCGAAACCGGAATTGCCGCGCCCGTAGGTCAACACGCTCGACGCCTGCAGTCCGCTGGTGAGCGAGCAGTACTGGCCGGGGCCGTCGATACGCCACACCTCACCACTGATGTCGGTGGGGACAATGGCGCGATCTCGCGAGTCCAAGGTCAAACCATCTGGGGCAGAGAAGGTTTCGAAACCACCGAGGTCGACCAACGACTCCGAATATCCCGGATTGTCCACGGAGATGCGGCTGACACCCGGGTTTGCGAACGTGCGCGAGACGTAGAGCCAGCGATTGTCGGCACTCAGGGCAGCGCCGTTTGCACTCGGGAAGGTTGCCCACGCCGGATCGACTGCGCCGCCTGGGCTGACCTTTCCGATCAGCGCGCCGAAATCGTTGGTGGCGTAGATCGTTCCGTCGTGCGCGACGGCGAGGCCGTTTGCAGCGCTCAGACCACCGGCTATCGGCGTCACTGCACCCGAGTTCACGTCGACCCGCGCGACCGACGCTGCCCGCGTCAGATCGCCGATCAGAACACTTGCGTTTGCTCCGGTACCCACCAGCAGTGAACCGTCCGGGCTCCACGCGAGCGCCCCCGCACCGCCGGGAACCGTCGCGATCGGGACTGCAGCCTGGCCAGGCGCATCGACGCGGAAGATCCGCCCACTCACCAGGTCCGTCGTGTACAGGCGGCCCTGTCCGTCCACCGTGACACCCTCGAGAGCCGCGCCCGGAATCTGGGCGCTGAGTATCGCGGGCGACGATCCCGGACAGAGTGGAGCGGCCGCGGCACCGGACACGCCCAGAGCCAGAAGCGAACCGGCAACAAGAGCACCGGTGATACCAACACGAATACCGCGATCGAAGATCTGGGTGCGCATCTGCGCAACGCTAGACCCTCTGCCCGATTTCGCCTAGAGCGACCGAAGGAAAGAGATCAAAAGTTCATTGACCTCGCCAGCCCGTTCTTGTTGTACGAAGTGCCCCGCACCGCCGAGGAGATGTACGCCCCGCAGGTCGGGGACGGTGTCCTTCATCCGGTCCAGTGCCTTGGGGCCACTCATCGCGATGACCGGGTCTTCGGCGCCCGCGACGAAGAGCGTCGGAACGTTGACGTGCGCACCGTCCAGATCCGCGCTACGTTCCCAATTGGCGTCGTACGCTCGATACCAGTTCAACCCTCCGGTGAAACCTGTTGCAGCAAAGCTTTTTACATAAACGTCCAGGTCGTCCTCGGTGAGCCACGACCAGGGCAGCGCAGGCGCCTCGGGAAGTACGTCGAGGTAGCCGTTGCCTTCGGACGGGTTCTTCCAGACGTCGAGGTACCGGTAAGCCCCGGACAAAGCGTGAAAGAGTCGCTGAAGGAATTCACGTGGGCGGGCGTCGAGTTCGCGCTCCGCGACACCCGGTTCCTGGAAATAGTGAATGTGCAGAAAGTGCTTGCGCGCCAATGCGGCGTAGATCGTCGAGGGCTTGGCCGGGAACCTGTCCGGCGCATACGGGACTGCCAACGAGACCAGTCCCGCGACACGATCCGGGTGGCGCAGAGCGGTGGTCCACGCGACCGGAGCGCCGAAATCGTGACCGACGAACACCGCCTTGTCGATTCCGAGAGCGTCGAGTAGGTCGATCAGCCGGTTCGCGACGGCGTCGTTGGTGTAGTCGTCGACGGCCTCCGGGCGGGTGGTGCCGCCGTACCCGGGCATGTCGAGTGCAATCGCTCGAAAACCCGCTTCCGCCAACGCTGTCGACTGATGCCGATAGCTGTACCCGAGGCCGGGAAAGCCGTGACACATAACCACGGCTGTCCCGGAACCGGAATCGTCAATCTGCCAACGGAATCCGTCGACATCGATCATCTTCACCGTCATGTCAGGAGGTGATCATGTCTTCCTGGTTCCAGAATGCGCGCATCGACAGGATCTTGCCGTCGTCGTCGAAGGTCATGACGTCGATGGGTGCGATGGTCAGGGTCTGCTCGCCGAGCTTGGTGATCAGCGAGAAGTGGAATGCCGCTTCGTTTCCGGCAATGCGGAGGGTCTGAAGGTGAGCTTCCTGGTCGAAGTTCTCGATCACGGAGTAGAACTCGAGAATGGACTCGCGGGTGGTGCGCACGTCGGTGCCCACCGGATCTTCGACCGTTGCACCCTCGGCATACAGGGCCACAACCTGGGCGGCAGTGCCCGTGGCAACTGTCTCGATGTAGGCGTCGACGGTGTTGCGGATTACCTCTGCGGACGGTGCCATGGTCTACCCCTCGTAGTTAGAACAGGTTCTAATTCTGAGGATAACCTACGTCCCTGATCCACGGGTCAGGTTTCGAGCACCTTGCGCAGCCGGGCCTTCTTCCGGTTCTCCCGCACGATCCAGACGACATCTGCGTCGTCCGACGCCTCCAGGGAGACGAACGCCGGCACCGCATTCTCCGGATCCGCTGCGACCGCGACGCTCCAGCAGTATCCGAGCGCCTGCCGGAGAGTCCGTGTGTCGGCGTCACGACGGGCATCAGCTGGTTGCGAGACGATCCACTCGGTAGCGTCTCGGCACACCTGAACGGCCAGCGCAGCGTTGGCCTTGTCCTTCAGTAACCTCGGCTCGCAGATCCCGGCAGCGGCCGCGCGCAGCGTCAATGGATGGGTGGAGCGTGCCCACTTCTCGATGATCGTCCGCACCAGCTCCGGATCCGCGTCACCAACCGCTTGAACAGCCATCGCGGCAGCTTCACGTGCACGCCACGACGCACTGGTGGTTGCCTCCGTCAGACTGTTCAGAACAGCCTTGTCGCGTGAACGAACAAGGATGAATCCAAGCCCGACGATCCCACAGCAGCGGATGTATTCGTCCTCGGACTCCGCCGCCTGCAGGATGTCGTCGTCATCGGCGCCGCGCGCGAACTCGAGCATGAGCCCAAGGTTCGCGCGCGGGCCGGGCAGTCCTGAACGCTCCGTCAGGTAGCTCCACAGTTCATCGCTGTCCAGGTCCGCGAATGTCATGGGAGTCCTTTCGTCGGTACGCCCAATCCTGTCATCACGGATTTACACGCGCAGCCTTTCCGATCAGTGAGCAGGTAGGAGGGACGTCTCCTGCGCCGCGCCGTCTTCTGCGCCGATCTGGACGATGTTTCGCGGCAGGAACACGGCTGCGATCGCACCGAAACGCCGGTTCCAACGAAGTGTTCCGCGAAATGATCACTGAGCCAGGCGATCACATCCTCAAAGCGACAGTCGACCGGCGCGAGCAGTTCGCTCGGGAATTCAGCCTCCCGATCGACAACGCAGCGAACACCGCCTACAGCGATGCAGTAGAAGAGCTTTTGGAGATCGGAACCGAGGATGCGGCATGAGTAACGCCAAGGACCGGATACGCGGAAGCGCTGAGCGCGCAAAACCCAGCCATCATCGGCATCGCCGAAAATGCCATCACCTCAGCCGAATTCAATGACACTCCCACTGTTCGCCGACTCGCCTGGACCCTGTGGCGAGCACCATCGGAGCCGCTCACGGCGCCGCTGCACTGCACATCGACATCACTTCCCGCATCGAGGACCTCGTCGCAGCGCACCTGCACTTCACACTCGGTTGACCGCATTTCATGCCAGAACGCGAAAATCACAATGGAATTCGGGGGACCGTGATTCTGCAGAGTGTTTCGATCTTGAACTGTCCAGTCTCGTACGTCTCAGTGAATGTGTGGATCAAAGTCGGGCGAGAGTGTCGAAGACCGCCCCCGGAATTGCAGCTCCGAAGTGCTCAGGACTGGCCGGACTTTCCCTGGCCGTGACATCAGTTGTCGAGTATTTCGCGGCATTGTTCCGGGGTGTTGCCTTGCCGTAGGCAATCCGACCACAGGACCTGGGGGTGATTCGGCGGATTCGTTACGGTCGGCGTGCTTGTCGTGGTCCGTGGAGTGCCAACTGTTGGCGGTGCATCGGTCATTCCGGCTTCGGCCCGAGGGTCGGGGAAGGTCATTCCGAGTGAGTTGGTGCATGTGGTTCCGTCGCAGGATCCTCCGTTGGCGGTGATTTCGCTGACCCGGTTGATCGCTGCGGGGCCGGCGCATTCGTCCGTCCAACCGTGTGTTCCGTCCGTGAACGCGGTGTTCGGACCGGGCGAAGTGCAGTAGTCGATGTGCTTGGTCCCCACCGGCGTTGGCGTGTCGATGAATGTTGCCTCCGCTGTGGGCGGTTCGACGAGGGTTTCCGTCGTGATCTCCACAATCGTGGCACTGGAAACCGGTGCGAGTGTCCCCGACGAGATCGGTGCTGTGGCGGTCACAGTTGTTCCCTCATACGAGGCAGGTTCAGTAGACGAGCCCTGGGCGCTGCACGCACTGAGCGCGAGAAGGAGGACCGGCGCTGCTAGCCAAAACTTTTTCATTTTCATTGCGATCGCTTCATTCTGTGGCCGGGTCGGCGTGTGGTGGCAGAGCTAGGACGGGTGTCAACTAGACATTTCTGCGTACGCCTGGCGCCGCAGCTGTCGAAGTTGCCGCCCGTCGGCCAGTTGCCAGTCCCTCCAACCGTGCCGTTGCCGGCCCATGATGTCCGTCAACGGCGCCGAGGGTGGCCCGTAGCGTTTCCCGTCGACTTCGAGGGCCCCGTCCCGCGTGATCGTTGCGACGTAGGTGAGTCCGCGGCCGCCGTCGTGATACGTCAGCTGGTCGCCGACCTGTAGATGGCCGAAGAGCATGAGCTGCAAGATGTCATCGTCGTAAGCGATCGGGGCGGAAGACGGCATGATTCGATCGGGTTGGTTTGTGAGCATTGAGGATTCGGATGTCGAATCGCCGCCGTCGCACGAGTTCGGATTCGGCTCGTCAGGTTGTGTGGTTGCAGTGACTGCACCCTCGAGATGATGTTCCGTTGTGGGTGTCGGTATCTCGACTTTGTCTGCGTGTTGGTTTCCCGAGCCCACGAGGTTTCCGATCCCGCGGCCCACCCACCCGAGCCCGGATCCGACTCCTGAGACACCGGCACCGATCGCTTTGCCAGCCGCGCCGGCGACAGCGCTGCCTGCGGACGCTGCCCGACTTCCGACTTCCGCCAGGGCGTCGACGACGCTGGGACTCTCGTGTTCGGTCCAGCCCATGACCTGACTGCCACGTGCCTGCGCGAAGTCGTCGAGGTCGTCCTTGAGTTTGACGATGTCGTGTTTGAGATTGTGGGCGGCGCCCCACCGGAACCCGTCGAGTCGGTGCATTTTTGCAAAGTTCGACAGTTCCGACCGCGCGTGCAGCAACAGTTCGCCGTCGCGTTCGAAATGCTCTGCCAGCACTGTGCGTGCGTCGTCGAGCACCACTTGCAGATGCTGCGGCTCGGTGGCCTGCACGCGCGCGATCCGCAACCGTTGCCACAGATAGAGCGACTGCTCACCGACCACCAACAGGTGCAGGGATTCGCCGAGCCGGTTCTCTTCGATTGCGCGGCGGAGATAGTCGGCGCGATCCTGGACCGGGCGAGTGGCATCGAACCCGGCCAAGGTGCGTTTGACGTGTTCTCGGAGTCGTTCGATCGTCACACTCAGCGTAGGGCGGAGTCCGGCAACAGATTCCCAGTCTGCGGTCGGCAGTGTTCCGTGTTCGTCGAGGGTGGTGACGAGCCGATCCAAGGTTGTGAAATGACCGACCACGTCACCGACACGGGAAGCTTGGGCGAGGACGAGGACTTGTTCGACTTTACCGTCGACGCGGGCGATCGATTCGTTCACCGACGCGATGGCCACCGAGAGGGCGACCTGCACCGCGATGAGTTGGAAGGACAGTGCTTGGGTGGGGCCAAGGGACACTTTCTGCCATTGCAGTTGCTGACGGAACTTCCCTGCTTGGTCGACGACGGTCATTCGGAAGAACCCGCTGTCACCCGGCAACGCTTTGTACGTCTTCAATGCCTGGACGCTGTTCGGGGACAACCGCACGAACTGACCGGCCTGGGCGGCAATAGATATCACTCCGACGGCAGCGGCGGCGACATTGGCCATCGAGGTTTTGCTGACTCCGGACACGGTGAGCGCTTCGCCGGCGAGATCGGTCAGGCGAGCGAGGTATCCGGCTACGACCTCCGGGTCCCCGGCAACGAGAATTCCTTCCGGCTCGACGGAGACAGTGAGTTCGCTGCCAGGGCCGGCGCCCTCGAACAGGTCCATTGCAGCAGTGCCTGGTCGAGTGGGCTCTGATGGTGAACTGTTCGACGAGGGTGTCTCGTTCATCGATGTCCGCTTTCTGCTGGTGTGGTGGTTTCCGGTGGAAAGCATCCTGGCGATGTCGGTGATGGCGGCGTCGAATCGTTCCCGTCCGCCGGGCGATTTCGCGCAGACCGCACGAAATGGCACCCCTTCGAGTCCGGTGCAGCAGTGGCCCACCGCGAGTGGATGGACTGCACTGCCTAAGCTGCGGTGCCCGGCGCACACCTGGTAATTCGTCGGTACCAATGCGGCTGAGACCCTCGGGTCCTCGAACGTCGGCGAGTGGGCTGGCGCTGTTGCGTCGCCGGAGCTCGTATTCGCTGCGGTTGCTGCGGTGGGTTCCCGACCATGTGTACGCGAGAGAGCTTGTCCGGCCAGGTCCGGGGCCACGGCTATGACGTGGCTTGCATACTTATCGGGCTGGGGCAGGTGAGCGTCAATAAACGCTCGCCTGCCCCAGGGTTGGATCGGGCGTTCAGATCTGGTTGATCCACCCGATGCGTGAGCTGTCGAAGGAGAGCAGTGTTTCCATGAGCACTACGTACTGTCCGGAGGCGGCCGGATCGTCGAAACAAACGTCGCCAGCGACCCGACCTCCGGGAGCCAACTCACCCGATTCCAGAGTGGAGCGGTCGGTGACGAACGTCGCGTCTTTTGAGACACCGTTAGGATCCTGCAATTTCCAATCCAAGTAACCATTGAAACGTTGCTGCTTGTCAGTGCCGTTGACGATGGTTACGTTCGTGCATAGAAGAGAACCACCGTATGAACGCTCTGCCGACTCCAGGGGTGCAGCGGTAATTTGAACGCCCTTTTTATCGACGGTAGCTCCGGCGTCGGCACCGGTGTCCTTGCTTGTCTTTCCTGGGAAATCCAGGCTGGCTGCGCTTTCTGAATCCGCAGAACTTGATCCGTTGTTATCCACTACTGTCGCTTGCTCGTCACCCCCACCAGCGACTGCGGCCACGCAACCTGCGAACAACAATGCAACGATCGCCAGGATGATCCACAAACCCCATCGCTTCTTTTTCGGCGGTTGCGGTGGCGGTCCGTACGGCTGCTGCGGCATCCCGTATTGCGGGGGTTGTTGTCCGTACGGCTGCTGCGGCATCCCGTACTGCGGGGGTTGTTGTCCGTACGGCTGCTGCGGCGCTTTTTGTGGGTCGCTGCTGTTAGCTGGGTTGTTCGGGTCGGGATTCATGTGTCCTTCTTCTTATTTGTTCGCAGAGTTCGCTCGCAGCTCCCTTGCGGTTTAAAATTCGATTAGTTCTACCATCGCGATGCGACAAATACCTCGTTTGTCCTCAAAATTACTTTTTCCAGAAAAGAATGATGACGCGGATTTGAACTTTACGCTGAGCAGATTACCGACACGACACAACCTGCCGCTAACCCCCCCGGTTGACTGAACCGATACTTCGCACCAGGACCTGTTGTGGGCCAAGCACACCCGAACATCGAATCCGAGTATGCGTGGGTATGCCGCCGGGCAACGCGCGACAGTGGTTAGTTCTGCGAGGGGGATACGCATTTTTCGCTAGTCAGGCTCGTCCCCAGATCGGGCTACGAATTGCGTTCCACCGAGGCGACCATCCGATCATCGACGCTCAGTTCGTAGTCCCCGCATGGCAATGCACGCGAGAGTGTGGTTACTTGCTGTCCGGACCGATACGCATATCGCGCGAGGGTATCGACCACGAGCGTCAAGCCTTCTTGCCTATCGGGTCTTCGATGCCGCCGCCGGCGACTGCTGGCCTACTTCTGCACAAACTGGTTCTCACTCTTGCGTATCGTGACGAGCAGGTCGCTGGAATTCGCGAGTGGCTCAAGACCCATGAGCCGAGTGATGGCCTGGTCAAAGGCTTGAAGCGTCGCGGCTATGGCCAAGCGCTCGACGGGATTCCACGATATGACTGATACCCGCGTCTACCTCCCGACGGGATCAATGGATGCAGTTTTCGATGGACTCACCACGCCACATCTGGACAACCTTCGACCGTGCGAGGCGGTGTAAGTACTTTCCGTCCGACCGGTCTGGTATCCATAGCGGATGAACAAGACATTTGTGGCTGTCCTCGGTGCCGGCGCTCTACTTCTCGCAGGGTGTGGGAGTGACGGAACGGTTGAGGTGGCTGCATCAACGACGACATCCGCTGCGGCGACTACGACAACCAAGGTTTTGACCAAGGATGAGAAGTTCGCTGCGCAGTTGAAGGTTTACGGGATCTACCCAACTGGCGACCAGATACCACTGCTGATCCCGGCAGCAATCGGAAATTGTGATGCGCTTGTGTCGATGACCGTCCCCGACGATCAAAAGTTCGACAAGATGACTGAGTTGTCGATGCAGCTCGCGAAGATGCAAGGAAAAACCTGGCTGCAAGAGAGAGCTGCAGCAGAAGCATTTCTTCGTGCATCCGTCGAGGCGTACTGCCCGGAGAATGCCGGTCTGTTGCCAGCGGCCTAACCCTTCGGTAGGCGTTAGCGCGAGGGACTCGGTGTCACCAGGGCTGTCTGCGTCCGCCGCGGCCGAATCCCAGTCTTTTACCGTCCACCACGCCAAAATCCAGGAAGACACGGGAAGAGCACGGTCCCTCTTCGGAATATTCGACTACCAGACCAATACCGCCTCGCTTAGCCTCTTGAAATCACCAGCGCAAACCAACCGTTGGTTTGATTAATGGCATGTTTCACGTCGACAATTCGGCGGGGTTGGTGGTGATTAAGCGAAGTCAGAACTGATTCCACCATGTGGCAAATGCGTTCCAGGCTGTGCTAGCCCACCCCCACACGGGTGGCATGACAAACAGGTCGGGGAAGTATCCGATCATCGTTCGTCTCCTCAGAGTGGATTCCAACAGGCTGCCAGTGGCAGCAAGAATGCATACCAGAACAGCACTTCTTCGGGAAAATCAGGTAGGCGTCCGATCATGTGTCTCTCCTTCCCGCGCCTTACTTCGTCCATCGCGCCTGATAGTGGCGCGTTACAGTGCAAGCTCTGGGCACAGAAAGTATTTCGGACAGAGAACACACACGGCGAAGACGCCCCGCTATGCGGCGACAGGTACACCTAGAGGTACGGCAATCAGGGACTACGAACAGCGGCCCTGTCGGACCTGAACTATTCTTGAGGACCACGACGAGCAGCGGGTCGGCACTCTGACCTGACCGCAGCGAAAGCTGAAGTCCGGTCTGCACACCCGTGCAGTTCGGTCTCCGCGGCGACCTGATTCTGCATCACGACCGCGCGGGCAGATCTGCTGGTGACACCACGGTGGCGAGCGCCCGCCGGCGCCTCTTTGTGAGGAGTGCGTCGCACCGCCGCTGCCTGCCCCAATTCACCTGGTTGCGACTATCTCCACAAGGCCTGGGTACCGCAGGAGAGCAGCAATGATCAGGTGGAATAGTAACCAGTGCGCAGCTCCCTTCTGTGTGACCACACTGCCCCCCCGAGACGGCGAAGGAGCATCGGTGAGCAACGCATCCAACACGAAATCGCGCATGGCGGTATAGAGCCCAGCGCCGCGGACATCGACATCGGGCGCCGACAACTACGCGGGGAAATCACCGGCGACGAAGCCGTCGAACGCGCCCTCGGCGCAGCATTGAACGAACGAAACGAACGCAAGCGGCTACTACCCAGCCCCGGCCATTGCTGACGCCGCCAACCTCCAATTTCTTCGACTCGCCAAACACGATCGCCTGCGCGGCCGAGACCGCGAAGAATTCCTATCCGGCCTCGCCGAACACTGGGTAGAAATCAACACCATCCACAGCTTCCGAGAAGGAAACACCAGAACACAATTCGTGTTCTTCTCCGAACTCGCCCGCCACGCCGGGTACGAACTCGACATCACGCAGTTCACCGAAAACCGGTCACTGCGAGCAAAATTCGTTCACGCACGCTTCTACAATCAATCCACCACCCGAGCAGACCGCCTGGAAGTATTGCTGGACAAAGCGCTCACCGACACCCGGCCGCAGGTTTCGGCGGAGTCCGCCGAATGCGGTGAACTCGGCGACTTCACGCGCACCACCCGCCTGGCTTTCCCGGCACCGTCGACAATTCCGGATCCGTGTCACCTATCGCCTGAACGGCCATCGCGGCAGCTTCACGTGCACGCCAGGACGTACTAGTGGTTGCCTCCGTCAGACTGTTCAGGACAGCCTTGCCGCGTGAACGAACAAGGATGAACCCGAGCCCGACGATCCCACAGCAGCGGATGTATTCGTCCTCGGACTCCGCCGCCTGCAGGATGTCGTCGTCATCGGCGCCGCGCGCGAACTCGAGCATGAGCCCAAGGTTCGCGCGCGGGCCGGGCAGTCCTGAACGCTCCGTCAGGTAACTCCACAGTTCATCGCCGTCCAGATCCGCGAACGTCATGGGAGTCCTTTCGTCGGTACACCCAATCCTGTCATCACGGATTTACACGCGCAGCCTTTCCGATCAGTGAGCAGGTAGGAGGGACGCCTCCTGCGCCGCGCCGTCCTCTGCGCCGATCTGGACGATATTTCGCGGCAGGAACACGGCCGCGATCGCGCCGAGAACTGCTGCAGCAGCACCGATCAGGAACGCGATGCGCATGCCCTCGTCGGTGTAGAACACAGCGCCCTCCATCGCCATCGCGATGTGCGAGTTCAAGACTGTGAAAGCGATGACAGGAAGCACTGCGGGGAAGATGCTCTGGAAGACCGCAACCATGCTCGCCGTGGTTGCCTGCAACTGCGGCGGCACTGCTTCGATGAGCAGGTTCGGGATGGAAGCGTAGCCCATACCCATACCGACACCGAAGATTCCGGCAAAGATGATGAGCAGCGGCTTGTTGTCGTGAATGGTGGCCGTCAAGGTGAATCCGACTGCCATGAGGATCATTCCGGTGATCATCAGCAGACGCGGTCGGATGTTGCGTCCCACGAGGAAGCCCACAATCAACCCACCGACCACCACCATGCCGCCAAGCGGCGCCTGGAAGATCGCGAATCCCTCTGCCGTGACGCCGAATCCGTATCCCAGGCCGAGAACTGCGGGGGTCATCACCATCATCGGCAGCAAAATCGTGAAGACTCCCGACGCGCCGTAGCAGAACCCGGCACCGACGGCGGTGAGCATCACCGAACGCTTGCCGAAGTAGCGCAGGTCGATCAAGGGCTCGCGGATGGCACGGGCAGAGGCAACCCAAGCCACCAACAGTGCGACGCCGCCGATCAGGTAGGCCAGTGTCGAGCCGTTCTTCCAGCCCCAGGTCGGTCCGAAGCTTACGCCGATCAGAATTCCGGCGATGCCCGATCCAAGCAGCAGCGCACCGACCAGGTCCAGCGAAGAGCGCAGTCGCACAGCTGATTCCGCCGTCGAAGCGAAGATCATGCCGCCGAGGAGAACCAGCCCGATGACGAAGAACCAGAAGATGCTCCGGAAACCGTGATTATCGATCAGCCAACCGGTCAGGAACGGCGCCGGGATCGCAATCAAACCCATACCGGAAGTCGCGATACTGACGGCCAAGGCAACAGTTTTCGGCGGAAAAACATCTCGAATGAGGGAGTAACTCAGGAACAGGCAGGGAACGAGCAGACCCGTCAGCGACCGGCCCAGAATCAGGATCGCGTAGCTCGGCGCTATCGCCGAAATGAAGGATCCGACCGCTGCGCCGGCGACAGCAAAGAGCAGGACTTTTCGTTTGCCGTACATGTCGGCGAGCTTGCCGAGCAGAGGAGACGCGACCGCGCCCAGCAGCAGGAACGAGGTGAGCAACCAGGCTCCCTGCGTCGTTTGATAGTGCACCGAGATGGCAGGGAGAGCAGTGGAGATCATCATGTAGCTCACTGCAAGCATCTCGAGAAGTAGAACAATCGACGCCAGGGAGAACACCAGTCGCGGAGTCCACCGCTCCGGTATCGATGTCGGTTCGGGCAAACTGGGAGACGAACCGTCGCTGTGGACATGAGACGCCATGGCTGGAAGATCCTTTCGGGACACCTACGAATTCGATTGACCCCCTGTCGAATACCGTCGACGGGGGCCTTGCCGGGAAGTGCAGTGGAACGACAGCTACCGATCTCGGTAACGTGTTACCTGCATCACAGCCCTCGCTTCGAACGCGCGCTACGGAATGTTCCGCGGAGCGGGACATTCAGGACAACGACTGATTGGCGTCACGAATTCGAACTCGACCATGGATTATGAGCAACGGCAACGATTTTCGGTTCGAACTTGAACGTGGAGCCATTCCTACCTTCGAAATACCGACCACCCAGTACTTGACGATCCCGCCTCTGAGGTTCTCCCTCGGTGTCAACGTCGGGAATCATCCCCAGATACGACTGTGCGCCGTTTCGGTAGCGGTAACTACCAAAACGGCGCACAGGGGCCGAAGGCCCTACAGAACTATGTTCACCATCTTGCTCGGCACAACGATCACCTTGCGCGGTGCGTTGCCCTCGAGCAGAGCGACGATCTTCTCGTCCGCCAGCGCGATCTCCTCGACAACCTTGCGATCGGCATCCGCCGGGACGCTGATGCGGCTACGGACCTTGCCGTTGACCTGGATCGGGTACTCGACGGTGTCTTCTACGAGCCACTTCTCCTCGACTGCCGGGAAGGGTCCGTGCGCAAGGGATTCCGTGTGCCCCAGACGCGACCACAGCTCTTCCGCGAGGTGCGGCGCCAGGGGAGCGAGCATCAGCACCAACGGTTCGACAGCAGCACGCGGCGCACCGCCCGGGAACGCCTTGGTGAGGTGGTTGTTGTACTCGATCAGCTTCGCAGCCGCCGTGTTGTCGCGCAGGGCCGTGTAATCCTCGATGACACCGGAAATCGCCTTGTTGAGCGCTCGCAGAGTCTCTTCACCGGGTGCTTCGTCGGTGACACGAGGCTTGCCGGTCTCCTCGTCGATGACGACGCGCCACACTCGCTGCAGGAATCGAGCAGCACCGACGACGTCCTTGGTCGCCCACGGACGCGAGGTGTCCAGCGGACCCATCGACATCTCGTACACACGCAGAGTGTCTGCACCGAACTCGGCGCAGATCTCGTCCGGCGCAACGGCATTCTTCAGGCTCTTGCCCATCTTGCCGTACTCGCGGTTGACCTCGGCGCCCTCGTAGAAGAACTTGCCGTCACGCTCGACGACCTCTTCTGCGGGCACGTAGACGCCGCGGGCGTTGGTGTACGCGAATGCCTGGATGTAGCCCTGGTTGTACAGGCGACGGTACGGCTCGCTCGAGGACACGTAGCCCAGGTCGAACAGAACCTTGTGCCAGAAGCGCGAGTACAGCAGGTGCAGCACCGCATGCTCGACGCCGCCGACGTAGAGGTCAACTCCACCGGGGTCGTTGGGGCCGTGCAGTTCCGGACGCGGGCCCGTCCAGTACGCCTCGTTCTGCGGGTCGCAGAAGGCGTCCTGGTTGGTGGGGTCGATGTAGCGCAGCTGGTACCACGAGCTACCTGCCCACTGCGGCATGACGTTGGTGTCGCGGTGGTAGGTCTGCAGACCATCGCCGAGATCGAGCTCGACGTTGACCCATTCGGTCGCCTTGTTCAGCGGGGGAGAGGGCTCGGAGTTGGCATCGTCCGGATCGAAGGACACGGGTGCGTAGTCCTCGACTTCCGGAAGCACCACGGGCAGAGCCGAATCCGGCAGAGCGTGCGCGTTGCCGTCCGCGTCGTAGACGATCGGGAAAGGCTCGCCCCAGTAACGCTGACGCGCGAAGAGCCAGTCGCGCAGCTTGTACTGGATGGTGCCCTTGCCCTGGCCGCTCTCCTCGAGGCGGCTGATGACGGTCGCCTTGGCCTCGGCCACGTCCAGACCGTCGAGGTAGTCGGAGTTCACCAGCGGGCCGTCACCGGAGTACGCAGCCTCCGAAACATCGCCACCGGCAATAACTTCGAGAATGTCCAGTCCGAATGCGTTCGCGAACTCCCAGTCACGGTGATCGTGTCCCGGAACTGCCATGATCGCGCCGGTGCCGTAGCCCGTCAGAACGTAGTCGGCGATGAAGATCGGAACCTTGTGTCCGTTGACCGGATTGACGGCGTAGGAACCGAGGAAGACGCCCGTCTTCTCCTTGTTTTCCTGGCGCTCCAGGTCGGTCTTGGCGGCAATCGACTTACGGTATGCAGCAACAGCTTCCGCCGGAGTCGTGGCACCGCCAGTCCAGCGTGCGTCGACACCTTCGGGCCACTCGTCCGCGACGAGCTTGTCCACCAAGTCGTGCTCAGGAGCCAGCGTCACGTAGGTGGCGCCGAACAGCGTGTCCGGACGGGTAGTGAACACATCGACGCCGTACTCGCCTGCGGCAAAGGTAACTTCGGCACCGTAGGAGCGTCCGATCCAGTTACGCTGCATGGCCTTGACCTTGTCCGGCCAATCCAGGTACTCGAGATCGTCGACCAGGCGATCGGAGTACGCGGTGATGCGCATCATCCACTGCTGGAGGTGCTTACGGAACACGGGGAAGTTTCCGCGGTCACTACGACCGTCGGCGGTGACTTCCTCGTTGGCCAGCACGGTGCCCAAACCGGGGCACCAGTTGACCATCGAATCCGACTGGTAGACAAGGCGGTACGAGTCCAGAACCTTGGCCTTCGCGGCCACGTCCAACGAAGCCCACTCGCGTCCGTCTTCCAGAGCGCGCTCACCGGAATCGAACTCGGCTTCCAACTCGGAGATACGACGCGCCTTGCCGGCTTCCTTGTCGTACCAAGCGCCATGGATCTGCAGGAAGATCCACTGCGTCCAGTGGTAGAAGTCGACATCCGTCGTCGCGAGGCTACGACGCTCGTCGTGGCCCAGACCCAGGCGTCGCAGCTGGCGCTTCATGTTGGCGATGTTGGACTCGGTGGTGGTCCGCGGGTGGGTACCCGTCTGCACCGCGTACTGCTCGGCCGGGAGCCCGAAGGCGTCGTAGCCGAGGGTGTGCAGAACATTGCGGCCCTGCATGCGATGGAAGCGCGCGAAGACGTCCGTAGCGATGTATCCGAGCGGGTGACCGACGTGCAGGCCCGAACCCGAGGGGTACGGGAACATGTCCTGAACGAAGAGCTTGTCGGCGGGAACACCGTCGGGCGAGGAGAGCGGACCGACCGGATTGGGCGCGTTGAACGTGCCGTCCTCACTCCAGCGGTCCTGCCAGTGCTGCTCGATCTGGCCGGCGAGCTCCGCGGTGTAGCGGTGCTGCGGAGTTGCGTCGGCTGGTGAATCGGGGGACTGCGGAGACTCGGTCACTGTGGTCGCTATCTACTTGGCTGACGGAAATACCGATAACCAGGGTAGAGCCTGTGCGACCCGGGCATACCATCAACTCCACTCGCGCCTATCCTGTATGGGTGATCGTTGTCGCTGTGGTGCTATTCGTGCTCGCTGTCGCCGTCGGTGGAGTTGCTGTCGCCGGACTGATCGGCAAACTCCCGCGCAACCGCTGGGCCGGTGTCCGCACCGAGGATTCCCTGCGGAGCGATGAGTCGTTCGCTCTCGCCAACAAGGTGGCCGGTCCGACAATGCTCGCGGCCGCCGGAATGTTGGTCATCGGCGGAGTCGCAGCACTGACCATCGGCGGAGTCTTCGGTGTCGCAGTCGCGATCATCGCCGTCGTCGTCGCCGTCCTCACTGCCGGTTTCGGTGGAGGCATCGGCGCGCGCGCAGCCGCCGCACTCCCGCAGCAGAGCGGATGCGGTAACGACTGCAACTGCGGCGGCCACTCCGAGCCTGCCGCAGACGAGCCGGTGGCAGAGACCCCCGATGCCAAGGCGAACGCTGCCGCTTGCGGTACCGCTTCCTGCGGTGCCTGCGCGCTCAAGGATGCTTGCCAGCCGGCTCATTGATTCACGTGAAACATCGCGTGATCGACCCGGCCGGGGTCGTATTCGGGCTAGTGGTTCCGCTGCTGTGTGCGGTCTTCGGCTTCGTCCTGACAAAGATTTGGGAGCCTCGCCTCCCGGAACAGATCGCAACTCACTGGACCACCACCTCGCCGGACGGCTTCTCCACCCCGTCGGCCAACGCATGGACGATTGCACTTCTGACCCTGCTTTTCGGTGGCGGTCTCAGCGCGATTGCCGCTCTTGCACCCGCGATGTTGATGATGCGTCGATTCATGTTGGTCGTCGGGCTGAGCGTGGTCGGGCTCATCACGAGCGTGAACTTCGCTTTGCTCTACAACCAACTCGATGTCGCCGATCCGTCCACGACGTCACTCCCACTGTGGTCTATCGGTGTCGGTTTTGGCGTGGGCGGGGTGCTGGGGTGGATCGGCGCCTCGTTCCTGCGTGACTACCGCGTCCGCACGGGTGCCGCAACCACACCCTCGGCTGGGTTGCCGCGAAGCAGCGGCCCTCTACCCATCTCCGACGACGTCGGATTCAGCGCCAAGGGGTCGGTGATCCTCACGGCGATCACTCTGTCGCCCGGAGTTGTCATGGCACTGGGGACACGGTCACTCTGGCCGCTGTTCATCTTCGGGGCACTCGGCCTACTCGTCGTCAGCCTGGTTCGCTTCCGGGTGATCGTCGACGACCGGGAGATCCGGGTGATCAACATGGGGATGGCTGCGATGACCTACGACATCGACGAAGTTGTCGGCGCCGACGTGGCGGAGATCAAACCGTTCGCGGACTTCGGCGGCTGGGGAGTCAAGACCAAGGGTCGTCGCAACTACGGCGTCGTCACCCGCACCGGACCCGCGGTTGTCATCACGTTCGCCGGTGGCGACCGACTCACGATCACGACGCCGAAGGCCGAAGACATCGCCGGGTCCCTCAATCGATTGGCCGACGCCCGCTCTCGGTAACCGCCGAGCCTGAACCGATCGCTTCCTGAGTCTTCTCGAGATACCCACATGCCGCCGCTCTGGCTTTCATGACATCGCGTTCGGCAATGGCTTCGGCGACTCCCTGATGATGCGAGGACGTCAGCGACGGCGGATGCACCCCTTCGGTCACCTCGTACGTGGCGCGGACGGTTTCGAGGATTCCGGCAAACAGATCTTTCAGCACGGGATTGTGGGCGGCATCGACGACGGCAATGTGAAACGCGAGATCGACGTCGACGAAGTTCTCGGCCGGGACGTCACGTCTGGCGGCCAGCTCACGAAGTATCCGGACGTCGTCGTCGCTGCGACGCTCGCACGCCAAGCGGACTGCTTCCATCTCGAGCGCACGACGCACTTCGAAGACGTATTTCATCTCGTCGACGGACGCGTGTTTGCCGAGCAGTCCGCCGATGTCGGTCCGAGCGCGCACGAAGGTCCCTGATCCTCGACGGATCTCCAGGACTCCCGTCGAGGTCAGTGTCTTGATCGCTTCGCGCACGGTGTTCCGGCCTACGCCCAGAACACTCATCAGCTCCGGCTCGGTCGGAACACGGTTGCCGACGGTCCAGGCGCCGTCGGAGATCTGCGCGCGCATCCAGTCGAGGGATTGCTCGTACGCGGACTCCTTGCGAACAACGGTCATCTACTCATCCTCACAGCATTCGCGGCGATCATTCCACTCACCTACGATACGTAGGACGACCCATGTATTTTCGAACTCTGTCCTGAGGAGGGGCTTCCCACGTCCGCCACTGCTGTCGCCACCGAAGAACGCACACGCCGCACCAATCGACACTTCTACGGCGTGGGCTACGTCCTCACCGTGATCCTCTTGGGCGCGAACATGCCCACCTCCGTCTACGGGCTGTACCGGACCGAGTTCGGATTCACGCCCACCATCCAGACGCTCATCTACGGCGTCTACGTCGCCGGCCTCGTTCCGGCGTTGCTGTTCTTCGGACCGCTGTCCGACGCCCTCGGCCGACGCACCGTGCTTCTGACTGCACTCGCACTGAGCGTCGTCGGCACGCTCGTTCTGGCATTCGCCGACGCGACGGTGTGGTTGTTCGTCGGCCGTGTCGCTCAGGGAATCGCGGTGGGCGCGGCGAGTGCCGCAGGCAGTGCCGCGCTGGTGGAGCAGGAACCGAAGTTCGATCACCGACGGGCCGCGCTCGTCTCGACGGTGACGGGCGCTTTGGGCGGTGCACTCGGACCACTCGTGTCCGGTGCGATCGCCCAGTATCTTCCGCAACCTCTGCGGTTGCCGTATCTGATCTTCCTCGTCGCGTTCATCCCGGCACTGATCGTGTTGCTGCTGCTGCCGCGGATCGGGGACGTCACACGCCCGAAGCGGTTCTTCCAGATGCCACATGTTCCCGCCGCCATCCGAGAGACGTTCTGGCTGAGCTCGCTCGCCGTCGCTCTGTCGTGGGGCGCAGTCGGGCTCTTCCAGTCGGTGGTCCCGTCATGGATGACCGACCTGCTGAACATCGACAACCTTCTCCTCGGCGGTGGGGCGGCTGCGCTGGTGATGATCTGTTCGGTGATCGCGCAACTCGGCGGAAGTCGCATGGACCCACGCACGTCCGTCACCGTCGGCCTGGGAATCCTCGCCCTCGGAATGATCGGGTTGCTCGTGGTCGACCTCGTCCCGAGCCTGGCACTGCTGAGCGGCATCACCGTCGTCGTCGGCACCGGACACGGTCTGGCCTTTGCCGGCGGCATGAAGCGCGTCAACGCCGCCGCCCGAACCCACGCCCGCGAGAGCCACGGCGGAGTTCTGGCCGCGTTCTTCACCGTCAGCTACGCGGGACTGGCGATCCCGTCGATCATCGCGGGTATCGCCATCACGATCCAGGGAATGCAGACGGCCATCATCGAGCTGTCGATCATCGGAACGCTGCTGTGCCTGGCCGTGATGGGCTTCAACCTTCGTGGGGCTCGAGAGCCCGCTGAAGCTCGCCGTTATCCTTAGCCAGGTGAAGTTTCTCAGTAGGTTCTACATCGACGGGTTCATCCTCGGCATCATCATCGCCGGCGTGCTCGGAAGTGTGTTCCCGGTATCGGGTACCGCGGAGAGCATTCTGAACTGGGCCACCAAGATCGCCATCGGCTTCTTGTTCCTGCTCTACGGCGCGCGACTCTCGCCGCAGGAAGCCTGGAAGGGCGTCAAGCACTGGCGACTGCACACCGTCGTCCTCGCCGCGACGTTCGTGCTGTTCCCACTGATCGGCCTAGCACTGCGATTCCTGTCGCCGACGCTGATCAGCGACGAGCTCTACACCGGCATCCTCTACATGTGCCTGGTTCCGTCGACGGTTCAGTCGTCGATCGCGTTCACCTCGATCGCCAAGGGGAATGTCGCGGGCGCGATCGTCAGTGCGTCGTTCTCCAACCTGATCGGCGTCTTCGTCACACCGCTGCTGGTGGTTCTGCTGATGAACACCACCGGCCAGGCGACGGTCGACTTCTCGTCGATCCTCGACATCGTCGTGCAGTTGCTGATCCCGTTCATCGTCGGTCAGCTGATCCGCCCGCTGGTGATCGGATGGCTGCAGAAGTACGCCGAACCCACCAAGTACGTCGATCGCGGATCGATCCTCCTCGTTGTCTTCGCCGCCTTCAGCGAAAGCATGAAGGAGGGGATCTGGAGCACCATCACGATCTGGCAGATCGTGATCCTCACAATCGTGTGCTGCCTGATTCTCGCGCTGGTTCTCGGCGTGACCACTCTCGCGGGGCGCAAGCTCGGGTTCGATCTTCCCGATCAGATCGTCATCATCTTCTGCGGCTCGAAGAAGTCCTTGGCAACGGGCCTACCGATGGCAGCTGTGCTGTTCGCGGGCCAGCCCGTCGGCCTGATCGTGTTGCCGCTGATGATCTTCCATCAGATCCAACTGATCGTCTGTGCTGCGATGGCGCAGCGCTTCGCGAATCGGGATCCGGTCAGCGTCAGCTAGCGAGCAACTCGTCTCGGGTCGAATCGACACAGCCACAACCACCCTGCAGTTGAGCACAATCGATGGACAACGCATGGCGGACCGATGCCAAGTCGACGCAGTTCACGCCGGTGCATTCGAGTGATCCGTCGGCATGTCGCAGTAGACAATCGTGGCAGTGATCGACATCCGAAACACAGTCTGCGCACTGGATCTGACGCTCAACGATCATTGCTGCCACCTCTCTCGAAAACGATGACACAGGAATATCATCGACCTCCGACAGGTCAGTTCCGTTCAACCTCGATGGGGTGGCTGGCCAGCATCGCTACGGGGAGCGGTTGGCGTCGTAGCACCCGCGCCCAGACGTCGACACGTGGCGGCGTCAGCACATCCGAGGGCAGTGAGCTGATCACCATCCAGTCCTCACGCTCGAGCTCCGAATCAAGCTGCCCCAGAGTCCAACCCGAGTAACCGGCAAAAATGCGGATCCCTTCGACCAGCGGTGCGATGACCGCTGGGTCCGAGTCAAGGTCCACCATGACAACTTTGCCGTCCACCCGCCGCAGGCCCGCGACGCCGTCGATCCGTGCACCGTTACGAGCGATCCCCAGGCACAACGCCGAGTCACGCTTGACGGGGCCACCGATGTACAGGGCCGAAGGATGCGCGGTCAGCGGCGACCACTGCGGCAGCACGTTCTGCACGGCCGTCTCACTCGGCCGATTGACGACGACGCCCAAACTCCCGGCGTCGTTGTGCTCGATCATGTAGATGACGGTGCGGCGAAATGCAGGTTCCGTGAGATCGGTCGACGACACCAACAAACTGCCCGGACGAACCTCCGGTTCTATCCAGGCCATTCGATCCTCGGGTTCTTCTGCGTGCGCCACAAAGATATCATCTCACCGACGACTGCATGCAGTGGAAAGCAGACACAGGCGTGTTCAGGTCAGACCCGCCACATCGGCAAGTAGTGCCAGATGCCGCTCGAAAATCTCACTCGCATCGGTGAACGTATCGCTTCCGTACTGCCCGAACACCTCGAAGTTCACCGAACCGAACAGCGATACCCAGACGAGAGTTGCGCGCACTGCGGCATCCGGCGGCAGGTCGGTGCCCAGTTCTTTCCGCACTCCCTCCAGGTCCGCTGCCAACGTGTCACTCAGGTCCGGGCCCTCTCGCACCGTGAGTGCACCCGCGCGATGGGCGGCGTCGATGATCCCGATCAGCCGGGTCACAACGAGGGTGCCAGGGCCGGTGGTCTGCTCGCCCGGAGCGTCGTAACCGGGGACTGGGCTGCCGAACAACAGACCGTAGCGGGCCGGTTCCCGGATCGCCCAGCTCCGGACAGCGCGCCCGAGAGCCATGAACTGCCCGCGGAAGTCTTCTGCTGCAACGGCATCCACGGCAGCGTCTACCTCCGCGCCCAGTTCCGTGTACCCGTCCACCACCAACAAGGTCAGCAGTTCGTCGCGACTGGCGACATAGCGGTACACCGCTGACGAAACGACTCCCAGATCACGTGCGACAGCCCGCAGGGACAAGGCTGCAGCGCCGACGGCAGCGAGATGCTCGCGCCCGATCCGGGTGATGTCCTGCAGCGTCTGTTCGCGCGCCCGCTCACGGGGAGTTCCAACCATGAGTCCATCTTGCCCCATTCCCGAGAGCAGTATCAACAAAAGAGAGCACTGCTCTTGACAGCACTGGAGCGCGGGTGCATTCTTGAAAACGAGAGCAGTGCTCTCAGTTCGCTCGAAACAAGAAGGAGCACACCATGTCGAACCTCGAAATCGTCACCGGAGCAGGACCCGTCGGATCCGCCGTCGCGCTACAGCTCGCCGAGCAGGGAATCAACGTCCGGCTCCTGACCAGGTCCGGCAGCGGGCCCGAGCACCCGCTGATCGACCGCCGACGCGTCGACGTCTCGGATTCCGAGGCCCTTCGCTCGGTCAGCGAGGGCGCCACGGCGATCTACCACTGCATCCACGCCGCCTACAACGCAGCCGATTGGGAGAGGGAACTCCCGGCGGCCGAGAAGGTTGTGCTCGACGCGGCCGCATCCATCGGTGCCGTCGTGGTCTTCCCCGAAAGCCTCTACGCCTACAACTCCGACACCCTGATGACCGAATCCGACCCGCGCAACGCCACTGGCGGCAAGCGCGGAGTGCGCACCGCACTGCTGCGTGCTCGCGAGGCCTCGGCAACACCCACCGTCAGCGTCGTGGCCTCGGACTTCTTCGGTCCTCGTGTCCGGACCGCTCACGCCGGCGAGCGCATGGTTCCGAAGGTCATGGCAGGTAAGAAGATTCGAGTCATCGGTTCCGCAGATCAGCCACACTCCTTCACCTACATTCCCGATCTCGCAGCAGCGATGATCGCGGCGGCACACAACCCCGAACTCTGGAACTCCGTCCTCCACGCGCCCACCGGCCCCGCGCTCACCCAACGCAAGATCGCCGAGGCCTTCGCCCGCGCCGCCGGGGCGTCCCCCGCCAAGGTGGGCGTCCTGCCCGCCTGGGTGCTCGACGCCGTCGGCAAGATCAACACCGACAGCCGTGAACTCGCGGAGATGAACTACCAGTTCACCAAGCCGTTCGTCATGGATTCGAGCGCCAGCGAAGTGCTGCTCGGACTCTCGCCTACGCCGCTCGATCGGGCCGCCGAAGAGACCGTAGCGTGGTGGCGCGCGGAACAGGCTCGCACCGCTGCTGCCTGAACCTGCAGGTGGGGGCTCTTGACGCAAGAACGGAACGGGTGTTCACTTCTTCACATGGCCTATCGCCGCACTCCGGCAGTACAGGAAAGACTGGACGCCCAACGCGCCCGACTGCTCGAGGCCGCCACGACGGCAGTGGCAACCCACGGTTATGCGGGATGTTCCATCGCCGCGGTGGCCAAGAACGCCGGCGTCGGCACCGGGACGCTGTATCGACATTTCGACGGCAAGGGCGAATTGTTCGCCGAAGTGTTCCAATCAGTCTGCAGCCGTGAGGTATCCGCGGCCCGGGACGCCGGAGACAGCGCCCGAAGCCTGGCAGGCAATCATTGCTCCGCGGTATCGGCGTCGGTTCGGATCTTCGCCGAACGTGCCATGCGTGCACCGGTTCTCGCCTATGCACTGCTGGTGGAACCGGTAGATCCTCTCGTCGACGAACAGCGGTTGATGTTTCGCGAATCGTTCCGCGATTGCCTGGCCACCGCAATCCGCTCGGCAGCCGAATCCGGTGAGATACCGCCACAGGACGCCACTCTGACGGCAGCGTGCATCGTCGGGGCAATCGGTGAGGCCCTGGTCCTTCCACTGCGCGGCGGCACCACCGATCCCGCTGCGATCGACGCCATTCTCGCCTTCACCCTTCGATCGTTAGGGAGCTTCGATGACACCCACGCATGAAGTCACCAATCAGGTTCCGCCCCTGATCGATTACGACGCAGCCGAATACGCGCCGCTTCTCGAGGCACTACACCGCGAAGGAGCATCGGACGCACTCGAGGAGGTTCATCGCGTCGGGATCCGCGCCGGCAGTGCTCAGGCCCAGGAGTGGGGCGATCTGGCCGAGGAGCACCCACCTGTCCTGAGAACCCACGACCGCTACGGCAACCGTATCGACGAGGTCCGTTACAACCCCGCCTATCACCAACTCATGAGCACCGCAGTGGAATTGGGACTGCACGGCGCTCCATGGGTTGACCCGAATCCACACGCACACCTCGTCCGCGCCGCGAAGATGACCGTGTGGGGTCAAACCGACGCCGGTCACGGCTGTCCCATCTCCATGACGTACGCCGTGATCCCCGCGCTGCGACACAACGCGGATCTGGCCGCGCAGTACGAACCCCTCCTGACCACGCGGCACTACGATCCGGCGCTGAAAGCTCCCCTCACCAAACCCGGATTGATCGCCGGTATGTCGATGACGGAAAAACAGGGCGGTTCGGATGTTCGTGCCGGAACCACAAGGGCAGTGCCACAATCCGACGGAAGCTACCTGCTGACGGGCCACAAGTGGTTCACCTCCGCGCCGATGTCGGACGTGTTCCTCGTCCTCGCCCAGGCACCGGGTGGTCTGTCGTGCTTCTTCCTGCCTCGGGTCCTGCCGGACGGCTCGCTCAACAACATGTATCTGCAGCGTCTGAAGGACAAGTTGGGCAATCATTCCAACGCGAGTAGTGAGGTCGAGTACCGCGACGCTCTCGCGTGGATGGTCGGCGAAGAAGGCCGGGGCGTGCGCACCATCATCGAGATGGTCAACATGACCCGGTTGGACTGCACGATCGGCACGGCCACCGGCATGCGCGTCGGCACCATGCAGGCAGTTCACCACGCGACGCATCGAAGTGCTTTCGGCGCCAACCTGATCGACCAACCCTTGATGCGAAACGTTCTGGCAGATCTGGCGGTGGAATCGGAAGCGTCGACCACCGTCGCGATGTGGCTGGCCGCTCTGACCGACCGCGCAACGGCAGGCGATACCCACGCCACCGCACTGCGACGCATTTCGTTGGCCGTGAGCAAGTACTTCGTCTGCAAGCGCGGACCGATCCACGCCGCCGAAGCTCTCGAGTGTCTGGGCGGAAACGGATACGTCGAGGAATCCCGGATGCCGCGCCTCTATCGCGAGGCTCCGCTGCTCTCGGTGTGGGAAGGGTCCGGCAACGTCGCGGCGCTCGACACACTGCGGGCAATGGCGAAGCAACCCGAAACGCTGCAGGTGTTCTTCGACGAACTGAAACAAGCAAGTGGAGTGGACAGTCACTTCGATCAGGCAGTGCGGGACATCGAGGCGGCATTCGGCGATTTCGACGACATCGAATACCGGGCGCGAAAGATCGTCGGTGACATGGCACTCGCGCTGCAAGCCTCGCTGCTGCTCCGTTACGGGCACCCTGCGGTGGCCGACGCGTTCTGCGCGAGTCGGCTCGGAAGTAGCTGGGGGAGCGTATTCGGAACGCTGCCGAGGGGCGTCGACGTCGCGCCGATCCTCGAGCGGGCCACCGTCAAGATCGGCGCCTGACCCACCCATTACAGTGACCGCTTATGAACCGAGCCTCGAACCGCCGCGAGGCCTGGCAGCGCGTACTGCACACCCTGCGTGAATCACCCGGCCTCGGAAGGCTGGCGCTCGTCCGCTTTTCCAGCCAGTTCGGCGACGGAATGTTCCAGGCCGCGCTCGGTGGCGCAATTCTCTTCAACCCGGAACGCGAAACCGATCCGGTGGCGATAGCGGCCGGCTTTGCCGTACTGCTCCTTCCCTATTCGGTGATCGGGCCCTTCGCCGGAGCTCTGCTGGATCGCTGGGACCGCCGACTGGTGCTCCTGTGGGCGAGCGTGCTCCGCGGGCTCTTCATCCTGACCACCGCGGTGCTGCTGGTCGCCGGTGGTGGCGACACACTTTTGTTGACGTGCGCACTGGCTGCCATCGGAGTAAGCCGTTTTGTCGGGGCAGGCGTATCTGCAGCCCTACCGAAGGTCGTCCGACAATCGTGGTTGGTGGCCACCAATTCCGTTCTCACAACGGCTGGTTCGGTGGTGGCCGCCCTAGGCGCTTCGGCAGCGGTGGCGATCATCGGTGTGATCGGCGCGGGCGATCGAGCGTCGGGCGCAGCCGTGGCCGTCGCAGCACTGGGATCGGTGATCGCTGCCCTCGCCGCGGCCAGGTTCACCGCGCGCTCACTTGGTCCAGTGGCCGACGAAGTGGTCCGTGCCAGCGCCGTTCGTTCGGTGACAGCCGGACTGCGAACCGGTGCAACCGCTGTCTGGGAGGCGCCCGGCGTCACCACGGCAATGATCGGAATCGGAGCGCACCGCATCTGCTTCGGCATCAACACCCTCATCATGGTGCTGGTCCTACGCGACACCTCGAACGGCTCCCAATTGCCTGGAGGGATGGCCGGATTCGGCGTCGCCGTCGGCGCCACGGCAATCGGAATGTTGATCGCGGCATTGATCACACCGTTCCTGATCCCGCGGATCGGCCGCTCACGGACGATCACCTACGCCCTGGTGTGCGCGGTTCTCGTCCAGCTCGTCTTCGTGACCACCCTGACTCAGGGATCGCTGCTGATCGCTGCGTTCCTGCTCGGCATCGCCGGGCAGTCCGTGAAACTCAGCGGCGACGCGGCCATGCAGATCGACATCGACGACGACCGTCGGGGCCAGGTATTCGCCTTGCAGGACACCGTGTTCAACGTCGCGTTCATCGGTGCTATCGCGGCAGCGTCGACAGTGATCGCACCCGACGGCAAGAGCGGCGGCCTGGCCATTGCCGGTGCGGGCGTCTATGCCGCCGGCTTGTCAGCGGTGCTGATCAACCGCAAGAAACGAGAAACTACCCCTGCTGGGTAGCCCACCACTTCAGCAGTTCGGCTTCGGCCTCGTCACGATCGAGCGGGCCGCGATCCAGACGCAGTTCCTTGAGGAACGTCCATGCCTTGCCCACCTGCGGGCCCGCCGGGATGTTCAGCAGTTCCATGATGGCGTTACCGTCGAGGTCCGGACGCACCCGAGCAAGGTCTTCCTGCTCCGCGATGCGCGCGATCCGCTCTTCGATGTCGTCGTACGTGGCCTGCAACTGCGAAGCGCGGCGCTTGTTACGCGTGGTGCAGTCGGCCCGGACGAGCTTGTGCAGCCGGGGGAGCAGCTCGCCCGCGTCGGTGACGTACCGCCGCACGGCCGAGTCGGTCCACTGCCCCTTGCCGTAGCCGTGAAAACGCAAGTGCAGGAACACGAGCTGAGAAACATCGTCGACCATCTGCTTCGAGAACTTCAAGGCACGCATGCGCTTGCGCACCAGCTTGGCACCGACCACCTCGTGGTGGTGGAAGCTGACGCCACCGCCTGGCTCGTTGCGCTTGGTATCCGGCTTTCCGATGTCGTGAAGCAGTGCGGCCCAACGCAATACGAGGTCCGGATCGCCTTCTTCGAGATCGATCGCCTGCTGGAGCACCGTGAGGGAGTGCTGGTAGACGTCCTTGTGCTGGTGATGCTCGTCGATCTCGAGCTTCATCTGCGGAACCTCGGGCAGCACGTACGCGGCCAGCCCGGAGTCGACCATCATGTTGATGCCGTCCACCGGGTACATGCCCAGCATCAGTTTGTTCAGTTCCACCTGCACGCGCTCGGCGGTGATTCGCTCGATCTGCGACGCCATCTCCTTGATGGCCTCGAAAACGCGATTGTTCAACGTGAAACCAAGCTGCGAGACGAACCGGGCTGCGCGCAGCATCCGCAACGGATCGTCGTTGAACGAGTTTTCCGGCGCCGACGGCGTATCGAGTTCCCCGGCCAGCAGAGCGTCCATGCCGTTCAGCGGATCGACAAACGTGTAGGAACCGTCCGCGCCGATCTTCATCGCCATCGCGTTGACGGTGAAATCGCGGCGCACCAGATCGTCGGCCAACGTCGTGCCGTACTCGACTATCGGGTTACGCGAGACACGGTCGTACGCGTCGGCCCGGAAGGTCGTGATCTCGATCTCCTGGCCGTGCTTGATGGCGCTGATGGTCCCGAACTCGATGCCGGTGTCCCACTGCTTGTCCACCCAGCCCTTGAGCAGAGCCTGCACCTTCTCCGGCCTGGCGTCCGTCGTGAAGTCCAGATCGCCACTGAAGCGGCCGAGAATTGCGTCGCGAACACTGCCACCCACCAGGAACAGCTCGTGACCGGCCGCAGCAAAACGCTCACCGAGCGGGTTCAACACGTCGGACAACGTGCCGAGCGTTGCAGTGGCGTCGGCAAGCAGTCGTAGGCGGCGATCAGCGTCGGAGGTAGGGACAGTCACGTGAAAGGAGCTTACTTAAGGTGCGCAAATAGCAGAACGCGCATACGAACGCGATAGACCGCTTTGCGCGGGTTACCGGGCAACGCTGCAAGGCCAACTAGTATCGATGAGGTGTCTGGTGCCGAACGAACAAACAGGAGTCGCCGCAACCCGCGGCGTCGACCTGCCGTCGGCAACCCCGATAAACCTCTGATGCGAACCGTCCGTGAAACTTCTGCGGGCGGCTTGGTCGTCGACGGCTGGGGCGGACCTCCCGAACGCCTCTGCGCTGCACTGATCGGCCGAACCGACCGGCGCGGACGCCTGCTCTGGTCGCTACCCAAGGGCCATATCGAACAAGGTGAGACCGCCGAGCAGACCGCGATGCGTGAGGTCGAAGAAGAAACCGGTATCCAAGGAACCGTCCTGGCACCGCTGGGCAGCATCGACTACTGGTTCGTGACCGAAGGTCGACGCGTCCACAAGACCGTGCACCACTACCTCCTCCGCTTTCTCGGCGGTGAACTCTCCGACGAGGACATCGAGGTCACCGAAGTCGCCTGGGTGCCGCTGACGGAACTGCACTCGCGACTCGCTTACGCCGACGAGCGCAAACTCGCAGAACTCGCGTCCCAGATGATCGCCGAGATGCCGAGACCTGAAATGCAGCGACCTGAGATTCTGCGAACACAGCACCCGAAGGAACCGGACGCCGGATGAGAATGGCTCTGCGGCGGGCCGGTGTGGCCGCTCTGGTGATGGCCGCTGTCGGTTTCGGGCCTGCAACGACGGCCGTCGCAGGTGCAGCGCCGTCCAGCCAGCCCAGTGAGCGCGCCCCGGCGCGAAACACCAACGATGCCAAATTTCTGCAACTGACCATCGACTCCACCGCACCGACCACGGTGACGACCACCAGCGACCGCATCGTCGTGGTCAAGGGCACGGTGAAGAACGTCGGTGACCGTCCCGTCGAGGACGTCGGAGTGAGGCTGCAACGCGCTCCCGCGATCGACTCCAGTTCGGACGTGCGCGCAGCACTCGACTTCGACCAGGCTGTTTTCGACACGGTCGGCGAATTCGACACCGTCGCCACCACCCTCGACACCGGCCAGTCCAAGCAGTTCACGCTCACCCTGCCGCTCCGGAGTACAACTGGGTTGTCCCTCGACATCACCGAACCCGGCGTCTACCCGATGCTCGTCAACGTGAACGGGACCCCGGAGTACGGCGGTGCCGCCCGACTCGACGACGCACGCTTCCTGCTCCCCGTCCTCGGTGTGCCGGCCGCAGCCGAATCGAACGCCACAGCCGGAACCCCCAGTTCGTCGGCTACGGCCGTCGTTCCCCCCGACACGTCCGCCCCGATCGGCGTCACGCTGATGTGGCCGCTGGCCGACGCTCCCCGACTCGTCGGCGGAATCCCGGGCGCGGTCAACGAGCCCGTACGCCTGATCGACGACGAACTTGCCACCGAACTTTCCGACGGCGGACGTCTGGACGCGTTGGTCGATGCGGTGGAGAACGCCACCAAACCCGAAAGCGATACCGATCGCCGCGTCACGGATGCGCTCTGCCTGGCAATCGACCCCGACCTTCTGATCACCGTCGAGAACATGACTCGCGGGTACCTCGTCGCCGACAACTCGTCCGACCCCACCGGGCCGTCGCACGAAGGCCGCGGCAGCGACGCCGCCAACCAGTGGCTCGGCCGGGTGAAGACGCTCGCCTCGACGATGTGCACGACGGCGGTTCCCTTCGCGCAGGCCGATCTCGCCGCGGTCACCTCGGTGGCCAATCCGGAGTTGACGGCTACCGCGCTCGCACGCCCGGCGGACATCGTCGACAACATCCTCGGCGTGACCTCACTGCGAGATTTCGTCTGGCCCGATTCAGGTGTCCTCGACTCGGCCACCGCAGAGGCACTGAGCGTGAATCCCACCACAGCGATGGTGGCTGACACCTCCGTCGACTCCGCAGCCCCGCAGCTGTCGTCGCGGATAACCGGCTCACTCGACGCGCTTGCCTTCGACACCTCGGCAGCCGCAGCCTTGGCCGCCACCGGCTCGGAGCCGCAGGTCCCGTCGTACATCCCCGACGACACCGCGCCGACCATCGACATCGAATCGCGCAGCGCCCGGCGTCAGGACGCGCTGGGAGCGATGGCCTGGGCCGCGCTGACGCCGACGTCGCTGCCGCGCAATCAGATCTTCGCGCCGCCGCAACTGTGGACCGCCGACAGCAACGACGCCACCGCGGTGCTCTCGATGCTCGCGACCCTCATCCGCTCCGGGCTCGCCTCACCTCAGGCCCTGCCGGCGCTGCTCGGCAGACAACCGGGCGCGACGGACGCCGCAACGCTCGACTACCCGGATCGGGCTACCCAGGACGGTCCGCAGACGTCCGTCGTCGAGACCGCAACCACCCAACTTCCGCGTATCGACGGGCTCGAAGCTTCGCTCGTGGACGATCCGGCGGCTTCGCTCACCCCCCGTGGATTCACAGCGCCGCTCCGCGAAGATCTGCTTCGCTCGATGACCTTGGCCGATCGCCGCAACGTCGACTCCGCGTCGGTCAATCGGGCGGAGCGCGCTGCGACCATCCGCGCCGACAACGTCACCGAAGCCGTCGACGGGATGTACCGGGCCGTCAGTGTCGTGTCGCCGGGCGGCGTCTACACACTCGCGTCGGGGCAGAGTCCGCTCCTGCTGGTGGCGCGCAACGAGCTGCCCATCGCCATCAACGTCGACCTGCGTGTGGAGGCCCCACCCGAGATGCAGATCAGTGACATCGGTCCCAAACAGCTGCCGCCGCGAGGTAGCCGACAGTTGACTGTGCCCGCGGAAATGAACGATTCTCGCAAGCTGGAAGTCAACTTCTCGCTGACCACGACAGATGGCCGCCAATTGGGTACGCCGACCAGCGTGACCGTACGGTCGAATGCGTACGGTCGTCCCCTGGCCGCCGTGACGGCGACAGCGGGAGGGTTGCTGCTGTTCCTGGCAGGGCGACGGCTGTGGCATCGATTCAAGGGTCAGCCGGACCCAGCAGATGAAGGGTACGAACGCTCATGACCGGGAATCCACCCGAGGAGGGTCGCCGCTCGGCGATCACCCGCAAGAGTGCAACGACCCGTTCGCATCCTCGGATGCCACCGTGGGAGCGCGGCTACCCGATTCAGCCGGTCAACCCGGACGCACGTTTCGACGACGCACCCACCATGACCATCCCGGTGATCCGCGACTACCCCCGGTACCGCGAAGCCGAGATGGAATTCGCCGATCGGCAGACGACCAAGTCGGACGAGTTCGACACCGACGCCCATGTTCAGGTCGGGGAACGCAAGGAGACCAACTCTCGACTACTCGCGGCAACTGGTTCCATCGCGATTGCGACGCTGACGAGCCGCATCACTGGGTTCGCCAAGCAGTTGATGATCCTGATGGTCCTCGGTCCGGCCATCGCCAGTTCGTTCACCGTCGCCAGCCAGATCCCGAACATGATCGCGGAACTGGTTCTGGGCGCCGTGCTGACCGCGATCGTCGTTCCCGTGCTGGTTCGCGCCGAACGGGAGGACACCGATCACGGCGAAGCGTTTGTCCGACGCCTTTTCACCGCGTCGCTCGTCCTACTCGGCATGGCCGCGCTCCTCGCGACCCTGGCAGCACCCGTACTCACCAAATACGTCTTCCTGTCCGAAGACGGCAAGGTCAGCACCGACCTGACCACGGCGTTGTCGTATCTGCTTCTGCCGGCAATCCTGTTCTACGGGCTGTCGGCACTGTTCACAGCGTTTCTGAACACCAGGCAGATCTTCAAGCCCGGAGCCTGGGCGCCTGTACTCAACAATGTCGTCGTCCTCGTGGTGCTCGTGGTCTATCGCCTGACTCCGGGTGAGATCTCGCTGAACCCGGTCTCTATGGGCGATGCAAAACTGCTCACGCTCGGTATCGGCATCACCATCGGCGTCATCGTGCAGGCCGCCAGCCTGATCCCCGCGCTTCGCCGCGAGAAGATCTCACTCAAGCCGCTGTGGGGTCTCGACGATCGCCTGCGCCAGTTCGGCGGTATGGCCGTCGCCATCGTCTTGTACGTCCTGGTCAGCCAGATGGGCATGATCTTCGCGACCAAGATTTCCTCACATGCCGACGAAGCAGGCCCCGCCATCTACAGCCAGGCCTGGTTGCTCCTGCAGCTCCCGTACGGCGTGCTCGGAGTGACGGTTCTGACGGCGATCATGCCGCGCCTGAGCCGCAACGCAGCAGCCGACGACACCCCGGCCGTCGTGGACGATCTGTCGGTCGCGACGCGTCTGACCATGATCACGCTGGTTCCGATCATCATGTTCCTGACCTTCATGGGTCCGCAGGTCGGTGAAGCGCTCTACGGTTACGGCCGCTTCGGACCCGAACAGGCCGAACGTCTCGGCACCGCCGTGAGCTGGTCGGCATTCACGTTGATTCCGTATGCGCTCGTCCTGATCCAACTTCGAGTGTTCTACGCCCGCGAACAGGCCTGGACGCCGACGTGGATCGTTCTCGGCATCACTGCAGTGAAGATCGCTTTCTCGGCACTGGCTCCGGTCTTCGCCTCCAACAGCGATCAGGTCGTGATCCTGCTCGGTGCGGCCAACGGCCTCGGCTACATCACCGGCGCCGTCATCGGCGGATACCTCCTGCATCGCAGCCTCGGAAACCTGCAGATGTCCAACGTGGGCAAGACGGTCTGGTCCGTAGTACTCGCCTCGCTGGCCGGTTCGCTGACCATGCTCGCGGTCGACCGGGTCCTCGGATTCGATCAACTCACCGAGCGTTTCGGCGGACCTGGCTCGATGGTTCGCGTCGCCGTCGGCGGCATTCTGATGCTCGCGATCACCTTCACGATTCTCTACTTCAAGAAGGTTCCGGAAGTTCTGTCGGTAACGGTTGCGGTCTCCCGCAAGATTCGTTCACTGACAGGTCGCGCCGAACCGGACACACGTAACAACACCGACGACGACGTCACCGAGCTGATTCCTGCAATCAGAACGGGATCAAACGAGCAAGAACGACCGGGTGCGCTCCCGTACCCTGGTCATGGGCGTACAGGATCGCAACCCGCGCGTATTCGGGGACGGGCTATCGATGGAGAAGGAGCGAGGGTGAGCGACGACAACGTTTCCGGCAACAAGAGTGCCGGGACTTCTGCCGTGAAAGCGTCCGAACAGAAGTCAACGGCATCGTCGGGCACACCTGCATCCACGAGTTCCTCCGCACCTGCCGGACAGAAGCCACAGCAGGGTCAGAAGCCACAGCAGCCTGCCCAGCGGCCGGTCCAGAAGCCACAGCAGCCGGTGCAGAAGGCCGCTCCGCCGGTGCCTCCGGTCAGTGTGTCCAAGACACCTTCGGCGCCCGTGTCGAAGGCACCTTCAGCACCTGTGTCGAAGGCACCTTCAGCACCTGTGTCGAAGACACCCGCACCGAAGACGCCTGCTCCGGACAAGAAGGCACCCGAATCTCCGAAGACGGCTGCCGCTCAGACACCACCGCCCGCTGCGCCTCGTACATCTGCCGCCGGATCCGCATCACGACCGGCACAGCGACCGATGCCCCGTGGACCCAAGCTCATCCCTGGCGCATCTGTCGCCGGCGGACGCTACCGTCTGCTTGCCCCGCACGGCGGAACCCGCGGGCTGCAGTTCTGGGAAGCTCTCGACGTCAAGCTCGACCGTGAAGTAGCCCTGACGTTCGTCGACGCCGATCAGCGCGGCGACGACGACAGCCAGTCCGGACCGCAGGCAGTTCTCTCCCGCACTCTGCGCCTGGGACGAATCAACTCGCCTGGTCTGGCTCGCGTCCTCGACGTCGTCCGCGGAAGCTCGGGCGGCATCGTCGTCGCCGAATGGACTCCCGGCCGCTCGCTGCGTGAAATGGCCGAGACGACGCCGTCGCCGATCGGTGCAGCGCGCGCCATCCGCGCCCTCGCGGCCGCTGCCGAGGCCGCTCACCGCACCGGTGGTGCGCTGTCCATCGATCACCCTGACCGCGTTCGCATCAGCATCAACGGTGACGCCGTACTGGCGTTCCCGGCGACGCTTGCCGACGCCGATTCCACCAGCGACGTCCGCGGCCTCGGCGCCATGCTGTACTCGCTCATCACGGCGCGCTGGCCGCTCGCCGAACCGTCCGCCGGTCCCGTCGGTGGTCTGCTTCCCGCCGGCCGCGGCGCCGACGGCAACATCGTCGAACCTCGGGTCGTCCGTCCGGAGGTTCCGTTCGACATCTCGGCCGTCGCGGTTCGAGCTTTGCAGTCGGAGAGTGGAATCCGCACAGCTGCCACCGTGCAGCACATCCTCGATCAGGCGTCCGTCGTCAACGACAAGACGGAAATGATTCCGGCACTTCGTCTCGGCCACCGCGAACAGGGAGCGTCGGGTCATGCACTGAACGACCCCGAAGCCATCGAGGCCGAGAAGAAGAAGTCGACGCGGATGCTCGCGGCACTGACGGCGCTCGGCGTCTTCACCGTGATCGTCTTGATTCTCCTTGTGGTGTGGGTTGCGAGCTTCCTCTCGGGCGGCAGTAACGACACCCCGCTCAGCGAGCAGAGTTTCGGGTTGACCACCGAAGCCACTGCGCCCGATAACAATTCACCTGCGCCCGCACCGGCGGCAGCAACGGTGCCGGTAGCTGCCTCGGCCGTAACGGTGTTCTCACCCCAGGGCACGCCGGACCAGCCGGCAACGGCGAAGAACGCCATCGACGGCAATCCAGCCACCGCATGGTCGTCGGACTCGTACTTCCAGCCCTTCCCGTCACTGAAGAACGGCGTCGGCCTGATGGTGACGCTCGCCGATGCGGCAAACCTGAAGAACATTGCGATCACGTCTGATTCGCCCGGAACCGTCGTTGAAATCCGTTCTGCCCCTTCTGCGAATACTTCGTTGGATCAGACCAAGGAAATCGGATCCGGTGTACTGAAGAACGGTGTGACCGACATTCCGCTCTCGTCGGACGGCTCGGGTCAGTATGTCCTGGTTTGGATTACGCAGCTCAGCACCGAATCCGGACAAAACCAGACATCCATCTCGGAGATTGCATTCACTGCTGCAAAGTGATCGCCCTTGGCCCTTCTGAAACCTACCGACTGGGCTAATATCCGCCCGTGCACAGTTATCGGGGGGGCACCGGGGGCGGAGCCGGAAAATTCGAATCCAGGAGTTTCGAGAACACAAATCTCGAGACGACGGATTTCGAATTGTTGACTGCTCATGTGGCAGGCGATCGCCATGCGTTCCGTGAACTTCTGACCCGGCATCAGGATCATCTATGGCACGTTGCCCGGCGTACGAGCTACTCGGACGAGGACGCGGCAGACGCGCTCCAGGAGGGTCTGCTGTCCGCGCACCGCAAGGCGGCGAAGTTCCGCGGCGACGCGGCGGTGCGAAGCTGGCTCCACACCATCGTGGTCAATGCCTGCCTTGACCGGATCCGACGCAACAAATCACGCGCCGCGTTCTCTCTGTCTTCCGAGAATGCGGAGGAACCTCGAGATCACCGCGACTACGCAGCGACAGTGGACATGAGCCTGACCGTCGAACAGGCACTGGCATCGCTGCCCCCTGAGCAGCGCGCTGCCGTCGTCGCCGTCGATGTCGAGGGGTATCCGGTAGCCGAGGCCGCCGAACGATTGGGAGTGCCCGTAGGGACCGTGAAGAGTCGCTGCGCCCGCGCCCGAAAGCGCCTCGCCGCCCAGTTGGAGGACTTTCGCGAAGGCGGGAACCATTCGTGAACCGGCCGCGTCCTATCTTGTAAGCGTCCACACCGACTGCCGAGGGAGGGTTCATGACAGATCCGTCTGTCCGCGTTCCGTCTCCTCCGTTTTCGGAAGACCTCTTGGCGGATCTTCACGCCGGGGTTCTCGATCCCGAAACCAGTGCATCTCTGTGGCCGCTGGTACACGCCGACCCCGCCGCCCATGCATTTGTCACCACTCTCGACGGCGTCACAGCTTCGCTTGCGGCACTGAACTCACGCGAGACCCCTCACGACCGGATCCCGAATTCGCTTGCTGAGCGGATCAATTCGGCACTCGATTCACAGTCCAGCCACGTCGATCCGCCTGCAGAGACAACCGTCATGCCGTTCCGGCGTCGCCCACAAGCGTGGGTTCTCGGTGCCGCTGCAGCCGTAGCGGTGGCTTTCGTGATCGTTGTGATCGGAACCCGAGATTCCGAACCTGCCGAAAGCGTTGTCGCTCAACCGAGCACACCGGCGACGTCTGCTGTCGAAGATCCGGATTCGGCATCCTTGCTCTCACTCGTCGGATCCAAAAACCTTGGACCACTGGATGATCCATCCAAACTTGCCGGATGTCTGCGCGCCAACGGCATCGACGAGGGCAGGCCTCTGCTAGGTTCCGGTGAGATTCGCATCGACGGGGCGCCGGCGATAGTCCTGCTCTTCACAGGATCGCAACCACGTCAGATCACCGCTCTGACTGTCGGCACCGACTGCAGCGAGGGCAATCCGAATACGTTGTCGGTCAAGAACATCGGCTGAGTTCGACGGTCAGCGCGGCGCGGCTGCGGGTAGCAGGAGTTCGAGAATTCTCCCGCGCAATGCATCCGTATCGTCCTCGACCGCTATCAGGCTCGAGAACATAGCTGCTCCGGCCGCCAAAACCAGCACGGCCTTGGCGTCGAGCAGCGCCGATTCGGGATCTTCGGCGTTCTGAAGGAAGAGTTGCGTACTCGGCCCACTGAACCCTCGCCACAATTCGTTGCGCAGATCGTCATGGTCGCGCAATGCTGCCAACAGTCCCGGCGACGCGGCACGAACCTCGGGCCGCGAGAAGAGTTGGGCACTTCCCTCCACCACCCAACGGATCCAGCCGTCGCGATCGGTGCCCTCGAACGGCGTCAGGTCAGGTGTTGCGCCCAGGATCGATCCGAGCACAAGATGCGCCTTCGACGGCCATCGCCGCGACATCGAGGCCCGACTGACCCCTGCCCGTGCCGCGATCGCGCGGAGACTGAGTTGCTCCCAACCGACCTCGAGGAGCATCGCTCGGGTGACATCGAGAACTGTGTCGTCGATGCGTGGGTCTCGTGGGCGACCTGATCCTGTGGCATTCATCGTGTCGAATTGTCGGACAGATTGGGAGTAGGCGCTATATCGTCACATATACGAGTCCACTGGCATCGTAATGATCAGGCCGCCGCAGGAAGCAGAAAATGACCACAGCGCCCACACCGTCGATATTCGAACCCGCACGTCTCGGCCCTCTGACCTTGCGCAACCGCATCGTCAAAGCTGCGACGTTCGAGGGCGTCATGCCCAGGGGAGCGGTCTCCGACGATCTGATCAACTTCCACGCCGAAGTCGCCCGCGGCGGAGCCGCGATGACCACCGTCGCCTACTGCGCCGTCTCACCAGGTGGACGAGTGCACCGCGACACCCTTGTCATGGACGAGCGCGCACTACCGGGACTACGCAGACTGACCGATGCCGTCCACGCCGAAGGCGCACTGGCCGCGGCACAGATCGGCCACGCGGGGCTCGTCGCCAACACGCTCTCCAACAAGACGAAGACTCTGGCGCCGTCGACCCGGCTGAGTCCGCCGGCGATGGGCCTCGTCAAAGGCGCGACACTTGCCGAACTCGACGGTGTCGTCGCCGACTTCGAACGGACCGCCCGCGTCGCCGTGGACGCGGGATTCGACGCCATCGAGGTCCATCTCGGTCACAACTACCTACTCAGTTCGTTCATGAGCCCCAATTTGAACAAACGCCATGATCGATACGGCGGCAGCGTCGCCAAGCGCGCGGAATATCCGCGTCGAGTCATCGAAGCGGTGCGACGAGCTGCTGGATCCACCGTGGCGGTCACCGCGAAATTCAACATGTCCGACGGGGTTCCGAAGGGTCTGTGGCTCGACCAGAGCCTGCCGATTGCACAGATCCTCGAAGACGACGGGCATCTTGACGCGATGCAATTGACCGGTGGCAGTTCACTTCTCAACGGAATGTACTTCTTCCGCGGCGAGGTCCCACTCGCAGAATTTGTTGCTTCCCAACCCAAGCTCGTCGGGTACGGGCTGAAGTTCTACGGTCCCAAAATCTTTCCGACTTACCCGTTCGAAGAGGGATTCTTCCTTCCCTTCGCCCGTCAGTTCCGGCAAGCGCTGAACATGCCGCTGATCCTGCTCGGCGGCATCAACCGCGTCGACACCATCGAGCACGCACTGGATGAAGGATTCGAGTTCGTCGCCATGGCGCGTGCGCTCCTCAGGGACCCACAACTGGTCAACAAATTCCAGGCCGAGAGCGTCGACGAGGGGCTGTGCATTCACTGCAACAAGTGCATGCCCACCATCTACACCGGCACGCGCTGTGTGGTTCGGGACGCGCTGGTCGTTCGGGAGGCACTGCGCCCTGCCCAATGAACCCCGCGCTGTGAGCTGCGGACTGTGAGCCACTTTCCAGCCGGGTGCGGGAACAACACCCCTTATCCTGGTGTTGATCGGTACGGCTCTCCAAGAAGCGGAGGGTCTGCACTCACTATTGGAAGGCTCGCATGACCACCCAGCTGGAAAACACGCCCGCGGTCCATGACGTCATCATTGTCGGTTCCGGACCGGCCGGTTACACCGCTGGTGTCTACACCGCGCGTGCTGAGCTCCAGCCCGTGCTCTTCGAGGGCACCCAGTTCGGTGGCGCCCTCATGACCACCACCGAGGTCGAGAACTTCCCCGGATTCCGTGAGGGAATCATGGGCCCGGACCTGATGGAACAGATGCGTGAGCAGGCACTGCGCTTCGACACCGACATCCGCACCGAGGACGTCGAAGAGATCGATCTCAGCGGCCCGATCAAGACGGTCGTCGCGAACGGCGAAACGTACTCCGCGCACGCGATCATCCTCGCCATGGGCGCGGCAGCCCGTTACCTCGGCATTCCCGGTGAAGAACGCCTCCTCGGCCGCGGCGTCAGCGCCTGCGCCACCTGCGACGGGTTCTTCTTCCGCGACCAGGACATCGTCGTGGTCGGCGGCGGCGACTCCGCGATGGAGGAAGCAACATTCCTGACCCGTTTCGCTCGCTCGGTCACCCTGGTGCACCGCCGCGAGGAGTTCCGCGCCTCACGGATCATGCTCGAGCGCGCCAAGGCGAACGAGAAGATCCGCTTCCTGACCAACGCCGAGCCCGTCGAGGTCCTCGGTGAGAACAGCGTCACCGGGCTCGTCGTTCGTGACACCGTCACGGGTGAGACCTCCACACTTGAGATCACCGGCATGTTCGTCGCCATCGGCCACGACCCGCGCAGTGAGCTCGTGAAGGGCCAGGTCGATCTCGACGACGCCGGATACGTGCGCGTCGCTCCCGGTTCTACCGCGACCTCCGTCGACGGCGTCTTCGCTGCCGGTGACCTGGTCGATCACACGTACCGTCAGGCGATCACCGCTGCCGGCACCGGATGCTCCGCAGCAATCGACGCCGAACGCTGGCTGGCCGACCGCGGCGACATCACCGCCAACACGCTCGACGCTGCCGGCCACACGGTCGACGTCGAAGGCGTAGCCGACAATGCCACCGTCGGCGCTCCCTGATTCATCAAGCTGTCGAACCCAACCCTCGAGGAGTAACAGTGTCGAATACCGTCACCATCACCGACGATTCCTTCAAGCAGGACGTCCTGGGCAGCGACAAGCCCGTTCTGGTCGATTTCTGGGCAACCTGGTGCGGCCCATGCAAGATGGTCGCCCCGGTACTCGAGGAGATCGCCGGCGAGAACAGCGAGAAGCTGACCGTCGCGAAGCTCGACATCGACGCCAACCCGGCGGCCGCCCGCGATTTCCAGGTCATGTCGATCCCGACGATGATCCTGTTCAAGGACGGCAAGCCGATCAAGACGATCGTCGGCGCCAAGGGCAAGGCTGCACTGCTCAAGGACCTCGCAGACGTTCTCTGACGGCTGGTTGAGCATCGTGGATTCTCGCAATCCACAGAATTTCTGAGATAATCGATCGATGTGCCTGATCGGGTCTACGACCAGGCACATCGATCGAATTCGTTAACCGATCCGAGAGGCTTTCACGCATGCACAGACTCCGACACGGCGATCACGGCCCGGCCGTCGCCGAGATTCGGGGCACATTGACGAAGCTGGGATACCTCCATCACGGAACTTCCGGCATTCGACGTGAAAGCGCCGACGGTGCCCACTGGGTTGCACCCGACGCCATCTTCGATCATCAACTCGACAGCGCCGTTCGCGCCTTCCAGCAGCAGCGTGGGCTCCTCGTCGACGGCATTGTGGGTCCGGCAACGTATCGCTCACTTCGCGAGGCCTCGTACCGCCTAGGTGCCCGTACGTTGATCTACCAGCTGTCCGCGCCGCTGTACGGTGACGACGTCGCAGCTCTGCAGGCAAAATTGCAGGACCTCGGCTTCTATGCGGGCCGGGTCGACGGTTTCTTCGGTCCGCAGACCCACGAGTCTCTCTCGTCTTTCCAGCGTGAAATCGGTATCGCCGCCGACGGTATCTGCGGTCCGCAGACACTGCGTTCGCTGGAACTGTTGGGAACCCGCGTCACCGGTGGTTCCCCGCACGCCATCAGCGAAGAGGAATTGGTGAGGCGCAAGGGCCCGCAGCTGGGCGGCAAGCGCATCGTCATCGATCCAGGCCTCGGTGGGCCGTCCACCGGCAACATCGTCAACGGCATCTCCGAAGCCGACATCCTCTGGGATCTGGCCATGCGCCTCGAGGGACGGATGGCGGCAACCGGGATGGAAACTTTCCTCTCCCGCCCGCACAACGCCGATCCGACCGAGGCCGAGCGCGCACTGACGTCCAACGCGTTCGACGCCGATCTCATGATCTCCTTGCGTTGCGACAGCAACTCGAGCCCGTCGGCAAACGGTGTCGCAAGCTTCCACTTCGGTAACTCGCACGGTTCGGTCTCGATGATCGGGCAGGTGTTGACCGGATTCGTTCAGCGCGAGATCGTTGCGCGAACTCCGTTGCGGGACTGCAGAACTCACGGACGTACGTGGGAGTTGTTGCGCCTGACCAACATGCCGACGGTGCAGATCGATCTCGGCTACCTGTCCAACGCGTCCGACGTTGCGGTACTGACGAATCCGCGGATGCGTGACACCATCGCCGAAGCCATTTTGATCTCGGTCAAGCGGCTGTATCTGTTGGGCCAAGATGATCAGCCGACCGGTACCTTCACCTTCGCCGAGCTTCTCGCAGAAGAACTTTCGGTAGCCGACCGCATTTCGTAGGTCCTGCGGTCGGCACCTGCTCACACTCTGGCGAGTTCGCTGATCTCCACCATCTCGAGAGCTGCGGCCTTCAGTAGACGGTCGAGGGCTTCTTCGACGTCGACTTTCCATTCGTGGTCTCGATTGAGTTCGAGACGAAGCCGCGGATAACGATGGTGCGGAGCCACGACCTCGAAACCGTAGTCCTCGAGGAACTCGGCACTGATCATGCATTCTGCGGGTGAACATTCCAAAGCTGCGGTTGCGCTGGCCACGTCGGACGCGGGTCCCAGGCCGTCGCTGCGGATACCGAACGCCTCGAGCGCACGAACTCCGCGTCGAACCAGATCTGTCACGACAGCGGCCAGCAGGCTCGGCCCAAGTTCTTCTTCTATGCCCGAAGGCTCGAGCCGAAGGCTTGTGAGAAGCACTGCGTCCGAACTGACCGGACTGGTCGGAAACAGCTGCGCGCGCGGGATCGTGCGGGGAGGGGCGTACAACGCACTACCAAGCGGCTTGCCGTCTCGGACGGCGACCTGTCCGCACGAACCCCACTCGAGCATGACCATCGACAGCCATGCTTCCTTCTCGAATTCCTGATCGCAGAATCCTCGGGCGTCGTGAAGCGCGCCCGGATCCATCTCCCAGAACACGCAACGACGCGCATGGGCGGAAAGCTGATCGAGGGTGTCGAGCGTGAGCGAGGTGATGACGTGAGTCGACACTGACTAACTCACTCTCCGTAGGTCCCCGAAGCGGTTTCGATGCTCGCCCGCCGCTTTTCTCTTCTCCAGGATAGGCCAGCTGCGACAAGTCGGCAGTGGCACGAGAGTTGATCGCCCTAATGTATTGCTGTTCAACATCTTTCGTCCCGGTTCAAGATTTCGAGAAGCTCGGACCACCTAGATTTGTCACAGTGACGAAAATAGGTGGTGTGCCCGGTCATCGTCATTACGTCACCAAACGGGCTTCCGAGTTCACTACGTGGATTTCTGCGCTTCCATCATCCCGACGATGCGTTGCAGGTCGTCGACCGAACCGAATTCGACCACAATCTTTCCCTTCCGCTTGCCCAGACTGACAGTCACCCGGGTGTCGAACGAGTCCGACAACCGCTCGGCCACATCCTGCAGACCCGGCATCACGATCGGCTTCCGCTTCTGTGGGGGAGCGATCTCATTATCCGCCCGGTTGGCCAGAGTGACTGCTTCCTCCGTCGCGCGAACCGACATTCCTTCGGCGACGATGCGCGCCGCCATGACTTCCTGAGCGTCGGCACCCGCCTCGAGGGACAACAGTGCGCGCGCATGGCCGGCCGAAAGCACACCGGCCGCAACGCGGCGCTGAACCGCCACCGGCAGCTTCAGCAGACGAATCATGTTGGTCACGACGGGACGCGAACGTCCGATCCGATTGGCCAACTCTTCGTGAGTTACTTCGAACTCCTCGAGCAACTGCTGATACGCCGCTGCCTCCTCGAGGGGGTTCAACTGCACACGATGGATGTTCTCGAGGAGCGCGTCGCGCAGCATCGAGTCGTCATCGGTTTCACGAATGATCGCCGGAATCTTCTCCAGCCCGGCTTCCTGGCTCGCGCGCCAGCGACGCTCACCCATGACAAGTTGGTACTTGTCGCCGTGACGACGGACCACGATCGGCTGCATCAAGCCGAACTCGCGGATCGAGTGAACCAACTCCGCGAGCGCTTCCTCGTCGAAAACGCTGCGAGGCTGCTTCGGGTTCGTCTCGATCAGGCTCGGTTCGATCTCGAGATAGACCGCGCCGGTCGGCTCGAGTTCGGTCTCCGGCTCAGCTTCCACCGGAGCCTTCGCAGCCGACGCCTTGGTGGCTTTCGGCGTTTTCGGGGCCGCCTTGGTCGGTGGGGGAGGGGAGGGGTTGCGCTTGTCGACGCCGATTACGACGTCCGCTGCAGCCGATCCCAGACCCGGCGCCGTGGCTGGCCCAGTGGGGATGAGAGCAGCCAAGCCGCGGCCCAATCCACCTTTGCGTGCTTGACTCATCTCACTGCTCCTGGGTCGTCGTGGTGGCAGAGCGGGCGGCAAGTTCACGGCCGGCGTCGAGGTAACTCATGGCGCCACGTGAACCCGGGTCGTAGTCGAGAACTGTCATCCCGTATCCGGGAGCCTCGGACACCTTCACGCTGCGTGGAATCACAGCGCGCAGGACGGCCTCACCGAAGTGTTTGCGTACTTCTTCGGCGACCTGGTCGGCCAGCTTGGTCCGTCCGTCGTACATCGTCAGAAGGACGGTGGAGACATGCAGATCCGGGTTGAGATGAGCCTGGACGAGTTCGATGTTGCGGAGCAACTGACCGACCCCCTCGAGGGCGTAGTACTCGCACTGGATCGGGATCAGAACTTCCTTGGCAGCGACCATCGCGTTGACGGTCAGCAGTCCCAGCGAAGGCGGGCAGTCGATGAGGACGAAGTCGACGTCGAGTTCTGCGAGCACCTTGTCGTTGAGCGCGCCTTTGAGTCGATTCTCGCGGGCAACCATGGAGACCAATTCGATCTCAGCGCCCGCCAGATCGATCGTCGCGGGGATGCAGAGAAGCCGCTCACTGTGCGGGCTGGTCTGGATCGCCTCCGGGGCTTTCACTTCGCCTATGAGCAACTCATAGCTGGAGGGGGTGCCCGAGGTATGGACGACACCCAGGGCTGTGCTGGCGTTGCCCTGAGGGTCCAAATCGACCACCAGGACCGTGAGGCCTTGAAGAGCGAGCGCCGACGCAAGGTTCACTGTGGTCGTCGTCTTACCGACGCCACCCTTCTGGTTGGCGATGGTGATCACGCGGCGGAACGCCGGCTTCGGCAGTGTCACCGAATGGGGATGAAGCACCTGGCTCGCTCGATGTGCGGCGGCCCCGATGGGAGTCTCCTCCGAAGAGATCGCCGCATAGGGGGCGGTGAAATTGTCGTCGTCGTTGACGATCTGATCCGCACCCGCGCTCGTTTGCTGCTTCGGTGTTTCACGTGAAACGGCGGATTCAGATCGACCCGACATTGACTGCTCCTTCGATTGGGAATCGATCACTAGGTGCTCTCATCATCTGTACATTGTTCTCGATTGCATGCGTGTAAATCATCAACGCTGGCGGCGCTTCGGGAGACGTTCGGCCTTCACCACAACAGTGGGGGTGCGGAGAATCTTGGCTCCACATTCGAGTATTTCCAACTTACCTGCGCCCAGCTTGGTGAGCGCCGTACGGTCCCGCTCGATCTCCTCGGCGGCGCTGGAGCCCTTGAGTGCAAGCATCCGACCGTGCTCGTGGATGAGTGGAAGGGACCAACGCGCGAGCTTCTCGAGGGGCGCCACAGCGCGCGAGGTGACCACGTCCGCGCCGCCCGCTTCCTTCACGACACCCGATTCCTCGGCTCGCCCTCGGACAACCAAGACGTCCAAACCGTTGGACTCGATGAACTCCGCGAGGTACACCGAGCGTCGAAGCAACGGTTCTACCAGAGTCACCTTCAAGTCCGGGCGGGCGATTGCGAGAGGGATACCGGGTAGGCCGGCGCCGCTTCCTACGTCCACAACCGACTCGCCTTCGGCGATCAACTCACCGATGACGGCGCAATTGAGAAGGTGACGCTCCCACAGTCGAGGAACTTCACGGGGACCAATCAGCCCGCGCTCGACACCATCTGTCGCCAGGGATTGGTAATACCGTTCCGCGATCTCATATCTGTCACCGAACACTGCGCGCGCAGTCTCTTGTTCGTCCCAGTCAACCGACGCCGCACCATTCTGTTCCACGTGAAACATCCTCCCGCGTAAACCGCGAAATCAACAATCAAGACCGAAATCATTATCCGCTCTAGAGCCGACATGTGTTCGCTTCTGCACACCGACTCGCTGTGAGTCTGCCGACTCGTTCATTCTTTGGGAAGTATTCGGCCCAAAATTCAAGCGGGGGAGGGGAGGGGTTCACGTTCCACGTGAAACCTCGCGCTGACAAATCTTCCAATTCTGACGCGTTTCACGTGAAACATAGCCGGCCGGCCGAATGCCGATAGCAGCGCAATTCTGAGTATCATCACAGTGACGAAACTGCCGTGGGTAGTTACATGGATGGAATTCTGACCCAAAAAGACTAATTTTCGATAAAAAAGTCGTTGCAAAAGATCACCGGCGACGGACTGCAGAACGGACTCGGTCAGTCAGATCCTCTCAGTAGGTCGACTCGGAAAACAGTCTTCGATTCCAGAACTCGGACAGCTTCGGTATCTCATCGCCAGTTGTTGCCAGCCATACATCAATCGACTTGATTCACTTGGTGCGGCAGACCGGACTTCGCATCACAAACCGCGAATCAATCCAAGGGGCTTCACACCACAGGTGCGCATGGAGAGTTCGCCTTCGATGTGGATACCGGTGTCGGCGGGAAGATCAAAGTCGAGCAGGTGACCTGCCGATGCGCAGGATGAATTCCTGCGCCTGGACTCGAAAGCGCTGCACGCTATGCGCGATTAAGATCCGCGTTGGGTGCAGGAGTGGACGGCAACAACTACGACTACCTGTTGGTGCATACCGAACCCGGAACCAACAAGATCACCGCTTACCAGTTCGATCCGGGCACCGCGAAGTCCTTCCACCTCGAACAGCCCGGATCCGCCCCCATGACGAGACCGACAGCAGGTGTGGGCGCGGCGCCGATCGCGCACACCCCGCGAGTCAACCGAACTCAGGGCGGTCCCGTGATTACCCCGACGCGGTCCGCAGTCTATGGACCGGAGCCCGTGTAGGCGATGTCGATTCCGGTTCGCTTGGCAAAGTAGTCGCCGCCGATCTCACCCCGAAGCCCGCAACAGCATCATCGACTTTGCGTGGCGACGAAGCCCATTCGATGTGATTGGTCCGATTCGTGTGAGGAGCGCACAAACCTGTTTCCGCACCGGGTGCGATCTCGCCGACCTCGATCGCTAGTCCTCGTCCTCGTACTCCGGTTCGGGCTCATCCACCCATGCCTGATACTTCGGACTCGTCAGTTGCAGGTGGATCGCGCGGGGGCTCATACCGAGTTCGACGACCACTTTAGGCAGGTCCCACCGGATAGTTGCCTCAGGTCCGGGCTCGGAGTACGTGGGTATCGGAAGGACGGAAGTCAGTGCCGCAGTGAGATTCGCGAACCCTTCGTCCAGCAGCGGACGCACCACTGTCATGGGCGTAGCAGCAGTAGCAGCATCAGCCAGATCCGTGACGTAGATCGAGATCCAATTCATTCTGTGTTGCCGCCCGAACATGTGCGCCTTCGGCCGGCTGACATGCAGGTTCGTCCGTATCGAGGCGCCACCTTGCCTGAGTTCGACGAGTTCCCATCCGGCTTGTGCGCAGAATGGTTCCAGGTCGTCGACGGCCCAGGTCCAGTCGAATTCTGCGGCGAGGCGGGCGATCCGGGTGGCGCCTTCGATGTCGACGTGCATGTGTGGATGCTACTTCCTTCGTGATCGTTGTTGACGACGCCGCAATCCGGGGGTCGTCGAAGTGAGGGCTGGCGGGTTGTCGGTCATCGGATGCCAGCGCCGAAGGTGACGACCTTGCCAGCAGGCCTGACGACATCAGGTCGGTGATCCATTGTGGCGGCAATCTGGGGCGGAGTTCGAGGGCTCGGGGCAACAACCATCGATCCGGTTTCACGTGAAACGAAGGCCGACTATTCCTCCTGGGGGAGGGGAGGGGCTCACATGTAGTACGGCATGTTGTCGATCGAATATCCGAACATGCACAGTGCACCCCCGACGAACAAGAAGGCAATCGCGAAGCTGAGCATGACCGGTCTCCCGGATCGCCATGCCAGTGCAAGTGGAATGAATACGACGGCGACTACTCCCAGCGCAACAACCAGCAGAGCCAATACTTCAGACCGCCCGGCGGAAAGGACTGGACTTCCATTTTCTGCTGTAGTTCGAAGACCACGGGCCAATAGCTCAGGCCGCACACGAGCATCCCTATCAAGGCCCCAAGGGTCATCAATCCGAGAGGGAATCCGGAGCGCTCGTGGGACATGTCGACAACGATAGGCACCTGACCTTCACCGTGCCGCCGGATTCGGTTTCACGTGAAACACCTCTCGGACACAAAAGCGGGCCCCGGAAATCCGGGGCCCGCATTCGATCAAGGGGGAGTGTCAGTCCTTGAGGACAACCACTCGGCGAGACGGCTCAGCGCCTTCGCTCTCGCTGGAAACACCGGCGACCTTGGCGACGGCGTCGTGCACGATCTTGCGTTCGAACGGCGTCATCGGAGCAAGCTCTTCGCGTTCGCCGGTCTCGAGAACACGCTGTGCAGCTTCCGCACCGAGAGCACTGAGTGCCTCACGACGGCCCGCACGCCAGCCGGCGATGTCGAGCATCAAGCGGCTGCGCTCTCCGGTCGACTGCTGAACTGCCAGACGAGTCAGCTCCTGGAGGGCATCCAGAACCTCACCCTTGCGTCCCACGAGCTTGGTCAGGTCGTCGCCGCCGTCGATGCTGACGATCGCCCGATCGCCCTCGACGTCAAGGTCGATGTCTCCGTCGAAATCGAGCACGTCGAGCAACTGCTCGAGGTAGTCGCCGGCGATCTCGCCCTCTTCGATCAGGTCGTCATCGGAATCGTCGATGTCTACATCCACATCGGTAACCGGCGCAGTGGTCTCGGTGCTCACGTCTGCGTTCTCTCCATCCACAACGATGTCAGCTTCACTGGACATTGGTCGTTCTCTTTCCTGGATCAGCGCCGTTTATTGCGCTTGGGGGAGTTGCCGCGGTTGCTCTGTGGCCGGTTCTGTTTGGGTTTCGACGTGGAACCACCACTGGAACCCGAGGGCTTCGGCTGTGGCTTCTTGAGCGAAACTTCCGGGGCGTCGCCGTCGTCGTCAGCTGATTCCGCGGTCTTCAGCGCAGCCGGGGATCCCTTCTTCTTATTGGGATCCGGACGGGCACCGGGCTTGGGCGCATTGTCGTTTCGGCGAGTGATCGCTTCCTGCTTCTTGGCTTCTTCTTCGGCGTCGATCTTGCGGAAGACGAGGTGCTGCTGACCGTAGGTCCAGATGTTGTTCGACACCCAGTACAGGAGGATCGCGATCGGGAGGAACGGTCCACCGACCAGAACACCGAGCGGGAAGACGTACAGCGCGAGCTTGTTCATGATCGCGGACTGCGGGTTCGCGGCAGCTGCTTCGCTCTGACGGGCAACGGAAGCGCGTGAGTTGAAGTGCGTCGCGATGCTGGCGATGATCATCAGCGGAGCGGCCACGAGAATGATGTTCAGCCGTGACGGAAGCTCGGGAACGTTCTCGGTGACGTAAGCCTGAAGCTGCGCAACCGGCGTCGTGATCGCGGCCGAGATGGGCGCGCCGAACAGACGAGCATCCAGGAACGACTGGACGTCAGTGGCCGAGAAGACGTAGTTCGGGGTGTTGAGGTTGTCCTCGGCGCTCATGCCCAGCTGGCCCATGCCGGTGCCGGTGCGGTTGAACGAGCGCAGGACGTGGAACAGACCGATGAACACCGGAGCCTGAGCCAAGACCGGGAGACAGCCCATGATCGGGTTGAATCCGTGCTCCTTCTGGAGCTTCTGCATCTCGACGGCCTGGCGCTGACGGTCGCCCGAATACTTCTTCTGCAATGCCTTGATCTGCGGCTGCAGTTCCTGCATCTGGCGGGTCGTGCGGACCTGCTTCACGAACGGCTTGTACAGAACCGCACGCAAGGTGAACACCAGGAACACCACGGAGAGCGCCCAGGCTATTCCGTTGTCCGGGCCGAGAATGAACCCGAAGACCTTGTGCCAGACCCACAGAATCGCGGATACCGGATAGTAGATGAAATTGAGCACGGCTCTAAGTACTCCTCTGTTCTTCCGTCGGACTGTGACACGCTGCGCGTGCTTCCGGACAGCTATGGCGGCTACCCGCATCACGGTCACGACGGGCAGGGACAGGGTCCCACCCTCCAGAATGCCAGGGGGCACACTTCGCCAACCGCACCACAGTCAAGAAAAGGCCTTTGATCGCCCCGTGAGTGCGCAACGCTTCGACCGCGTATTCACTGCAGGTGGGGGTGAACCGGCAGGTCGGCATCCTCAAGGGCGACACATACGTCCGGTACAACTCGATACAGAAGATAAGAACAGTGGCGGGAGCGCGACGCACAGCCTTCAACACCGTGATGACACGGGAGGCTCTGGGAGTCTCGATCTGCTCAGAGAGCGGAGTACTCATGGCTCTTCACTTACCGACACCAATAGGTTCATTTTGGTCAGGCCCCCACGCAACTGCTTGGCCAGTTCGGCTGAACTGGCGGTAGCTGCGCCCGGAAGTGCGCGGATAACCACGTCTGTCTCCGGCGAAACCTGTCCGACGAAATCTGCACAGATATGACGAAGCCGGCGTGCGACTCGATGTCGAATCACCGCCGGCCCGACAGCCTTGCTCACGATCAGCCCGAACCGGGGACCGTGATTTGTTACTACCAGCGCCTCTACTTGCTCGCGATCGAACGCGTGCACGACAAGGTCGCGTCTTCCCATACGACGCCCACGTCGCACCGCCACGGAGAAATCCGCGTGGCGACGCAACCGGAACGGCTCAGGCAACACCCCGAGCTCCTGAACTCGAAATCAGATCAGGCGGTGAGGGAATCGCGGCCCTTACGGCGACGCGCCGAAACGATTGCACGACCCGCACGGGTACGCATACGAAGACGGAAGCCGTGAACACGCGCGCGGCGGCGATTATTCGGCTGGAACGTCCGCTTGCCCTTGGCCACGGTCAACACTCCTCGAAGTTCATTGACGCCTCCCGGCGTCATTCAGTGATCGACGCCTTACGGCGCCTTTGGATCCAACAGGTACAGAACAATCAACTTCACTCGTTGTGGCTTGGAAGACCGATCCGACCTGACATATGTAGCCAGCACGAAGCGATCACCACCAGCGGGTGACCGTTCGAGGTTACTTACCACCGTTGCCAAGGTCAAACCAGCCCGATTCGAGGTCCTTCCGCGGCAACAGCGACGACACGCCGATAGTTGCATTATTCCGCAGATTCCAATTCCCGTGTGCATACGGCCGTGACCTCGAGCGAGGCGGCAAGTGTGACCTTGGCAACAGTTCCGCTACGGACTGCAGGCGGCCTGAAGGCAAGCCGGACAGTTCCACCTGCGCATGCTCTCGACAAGGCCTCATCAGCACATACGGGCACGAGTGCCGGACGCGACCCCGAATCCCGAGTTTCCACATTCATCCACAGGGCTGTGAGTGTTGACGCATCCCCGACACCAAGTGGCGAACGCCTCGAGTTCCGACAAAGTTGCAGGTAGATCAATTTCTCGGTCACTTCAGCGAATTTGGTTGACGAAAAAACCGACTCAGTGCAGGTTTGTCCACATCTGTGGATAATTGTGTGGAAACACAGCCCAGGTGGCATATTCGTAGCCTGTTACGGGGTTCTCACCCCGGGTGGTAATCCACCGAATCATTCGACGCCGCAGCCATACGCTCGGCAGCTGCAGCACACCCACTGTCGGCGAAACACGGGAAGGAACCACGTGAACGACGATCCCAACGCGCTCGCACGGGTCTGGGTCGACGTGGTTGCAGAACTCACGAGTGATGACCCCGGAAGTAATCTTCCGGCTTTGAGCAGTAAGCAGAAGGCGTTTGTCCGTCTGGTGAGGCCTCTCACACTTGCTCAGGGTTTTGCACTCCTCTCGGTTCCATCGCCATTTGCTCAAGAAACGATCGAGCGCGATCTACGCGAGCCGATCCTGCAGGCACTCGGACGCCATCTCGGCGGCCAGGTCGAAGGACTCGGTGTCCGCATCGCACTCGAAGACGATGCCGACGCACCCGCCGAACCGGTCGAGGAGCGCACGGGCAGCCGTCAGTTCGAGTCGGTCAACAGCTCGGGCGCATACCGTCGTCGCAGATTCACCGAAGGTGACGGCGAACCCTCGGACTCCGAGACCGCCGAGACCGAAGAAGTCGACGACGACCGCGAAGCACTCGCGAGCGTTCACGAATCGTGGCCGTCGTACTTCACGAAGCCGCCCGCTACTCCTTCTGCTTCGGGGTCCGGCGCCAACAGCCTCAACGCGAAGTACACCTTCGACACTTTTGTGATCGGTTCGTCCAACCGATTCGCCCATGCCGCTGCGGTCGCGATCGCGGAGGCGCCGGCGCGTGCCTACAACCCCTTGTTCATCTGGGGAGCTTCGGGACTGGGCAAGACGCACCTTCTTCACGCCGCCGGCCACTACGCACAGCGTCTGTTCCCCGGAATGCGGGTCAAGTACGTCTCGACCGAAGAATTCACCAACGACTTCATCAACAGTCTTCGTGACGACCGCAAGGTCGCGTTCAAGCGTCGCTACCGGGAAACGGACGTCCTGCTGGTCGACGACATCCAGTTCATCGAGGGCAAGGAAGGTATCCAGGAGGAGTTCTTCCATACCTTCAACACCTTGCACAACGCGAACAAGCAGATCGTCGTTTCCTCGGACCGTCCGCCCAAGCAGTTGGCAACCCTCGAGGAGCGTCTGCGAACGCGCTTCGAATGGGGCCTGATCACCGACGTTCAGCCGCCTGAGCTCGAGACGCGTATCGCGATTCTGAGCAAGAAGGCGAGGATGGATCGCCTCGAGGTCCCGCACGACGTCCTCGAGCTGATCGCCAGCCGTATCGAGCGCAACATTCGTGAACTCGAGGGCGCGTTGATCCGCGTCACCGCTTTTGCCTCGCTCAACCGTCAGCCGTTGGATCTGACGTTGGCCGAGGTGGTCCTGCGAGATCTGATGCCCGATTCGTCGAGCCTCGAGATCAACGCGGCGACGATCATGGCTGTGACGGCCGAATACTTCAACATGTCGATCGACGACCTGTGTGGGCCGGGTAAGGCCCGGCCGCTCGCTCAGGCCCGCCAGATCTCGATGTATCTGTGCCGTGAGCTCACTGATTTGTCATTGCCGAAGATCGGTCAGACGTTCGGCCGTGACCACACGACGGTCATGTACGCCGACAAGAAGATCCGTAAGGAAATGACGGAACGCCGCAAGGTGTACGACCAGGTTCAGGAGTTGACCGCAAGGATCAAGCAGCGCTCCAAGCGTTGACCTGCACTTATTTCGATCGATGCCGCTCGAGGCAGAGGTTTCCCTCGAGCGGCATCGGTGTATTCGAAGGGTTTATGTGCGATCCCCTCGAGGGCGGTTGTCCGCCTCGAGGGACGACACGCCGGAGTTGGACACGCCGATGAGAACAAACTCTTCGTTTCTTGTGAAAAGTATTCACATCTGTGGATAACTGTGTTGATAACTCTCGAAGTCTGTGGAGTTCTCGAGGAGGAATCCGAAAACTTTCAGAGAGTGCACAGAGGGGGTCGATTGGTCCTCGAGTCTGTCCTCGAGAAGTGCACAGGCCCTCGAGGGGACCTACCAGCGTCGACAACCGTTGCTCCACAGATTGCACAGGACTTATTACTACTACTGAGAATTTCCTAGGAAAAGCTCTTTGAAAATAGTTCTGGGGACAACTCCTGTTGAGAACCTCGCCTCAGGCTGCGCTCATCCCGGCTTCGGCTTTCCACTTGCGCCCTCGAGGGCATACGGTGGGCATCGCTTGGTCTGTGTCAGACTTCAAGTGAGCTGATGCAGATCCGCAGCAGACGAACATGCCTACCGAGAGGAATAACCCGGCGATGGAGCTTGGAAGCCTGAAGTTTCGCGTTTCCCGGGAAGAGTTCGCTGATTCAGTAGCGTGGGTTGCTCGTAGCCTGCCCTCGAGGCCGCCCGTGCCGGTTCTCGGCGGAGTTCTTCTCGACGCAACCGAAGCCGGCCTCACTGTTTCCGGGTTCGACTACGAGGTATCCGCGCAGGTCCGCGTCTCGGCAGATGTCACAACTGCAGGTCAGGCACTCGTCTCCGGTCGCCTCCTTGCCGATATCACCAAGTCGCTTCCCAACAAGCCGGTCGATGTGACCCTCGAGGGCACTCGCGTGCTCATCTCGTGCGGAAGCGCCAAGTTCTCCCTGCCCACGATGCCGGTCGAGGACTACCCGCAGCTTCCGACGCTTCCGCAGCAGTCCGGGTCCATTCCCGTCGACCTGTTCTCCGAAGCCATCAGCCAGGTAGCCGTTGCAGCCGGCAAGGACGACACCCTTCCGATGCTCACGGGTATCCGTGTCGAGATCGAACAGAATTCGATCGTCCTCGCCGCTACCGACCGCTTCCGTCTCGCTGTGCGTGAACTCGAGTGGACTCCGGCCAATCCCGACGTCCAAGCTGCTGTTCTCATCCCGGCCAAGACTCTGTCCGAGTCCGCGAAAACGCTTGCCGGCAATGCAAATTCGCCGGTCGAGTTGGCTCTCGGTTCCGGTACGACCATCGGAAACGACGGACTCCTCGGCATCGTCAACGACGGACGCCGCACCACGACGCGTCTCCTCGACGCCGAGTTCCCGAAGTTCCGTCAGCTGCTGCCCGCTCAGCACACCGCGATGGCAACCGTCGAGGTCACGCCTCTCATCGAGGCCATCAAGCGTGTAGCACTCGTCGCCGAGCGTGGCGCACAGGTTCGCATGCAGTTCTCCGCTGACGGCCTGCTCCTCTCCGCTGGTGGCGACGACGCCGGCCGCGCAGAAGAGACGCTCAACGCGTCGTTCCAGGGCGAAGCACTCACCATTGCCTTCAACCCCGGTTACCTGATCGACGGGTTGAACTCGCTTCACAGCGAAAATGTTCTGTTCGGCTTCACCACTCCCAGCCGTCCGGCTGTTCTTCGCCCCGCGGCCGAGGAAGAGCCCACGGCAGACGAGTCCGGTAACTTCGCTGCGCCCTCGAGCGAATACACGTACCTGCTGATGCCGGTTCGCCTTCCGGGCTGAGTGGTACCCCGCACTTCAGTTCGCGCCTGACCAGGGAGAACAGTATGAAGATCGGACTCGTAGGTCTCGGCAAGATGGGTTTCAACATGCGTGAGCGCTTGCGCGCGCATGGCCTCGAGGTAGTCGGATACGACCCTCGACCGGAGGTCACCGATGTCGGGTCACTTGCCGAACTCGCTGCTTCCCTCGAGGGACCTCGAGTCGTCTGGGTGATGGTTCCGGCTGGTGAAATCACCCAGAGCACCATTGCCGAACTGGCGGATTCCCTCGAGGGCGGCGATCTGGTCATCGACGGTGGAAACTCTCGCTACACCGACGACGCTGTCCATGCGGAGCTGTTGGGCGCCCGTGGGATCGGTTTCCTCGACTGCGGTGTCTCCGGTGGCATCTGGGGCCGTGAGAACGGCTACGGCCTGATGGTGGGCGGATCCGAGCCCGACGTGGCGAAGGCAATGCCGATCTTCGACGCTCTGCGCCCCGACGGCGACGCTGCCGACGGTTTTGTCCATGCCGGCCCGGTCGGTGCTGGTCACTACGCGAAAATGGTGCACAACGGCATCGAATACGGGCTGATGCAGGCGTATGCCGAAGGGTACGAGCTCCTCGAGGCGGAAAGCCTGATCGCGGACGTTCCGGGCGTGCTCCGAGCTTGGTCGAAGGGAACCGTCGTACGTTCGTGGTTGCTCGATCTGCTTGTCGACGCCCTCGAGGAAGATCCGGAGCTCGCGCAGATCACGGGCTATACCGAGGATTCCGGTGAGGGCCGCTGGACGGTAGAGGAAGCCATCAAGCACGCGGTCCCCGCTCCAGTCATCTCCGCTGCTCTGTTCGCGAGATTTGCTTCACGACAGGATGATTCACCGGCCATGAAGGCGGTGTCGGCCTTGCGCAATCAGTTCGGTGGTCACGCGGTCAAGAGTGCTTCGCCCAAGAATTCGGCTTCTGGAAGCTAAGTGTTCGTTCGTAGATTTTCGCTGCGTGACTTCCGATCCTGGGATTCGCTGACGCTCGACCTCACGCCGGGAACAACCGTGTTTCTCGGTTCGAACGGGCACGGAAAAACGAACGTCCTCGAGTCGCTCGGGTATCTGTCGACGCTGTCGTCACATCGAGTGTCCGCGGATGCACCGATGATCCGCAGCGGTTCCGCCAGTGCCTTTGCCGGTGCAACGGTGGTCAACAACGGGCGCGAACTGACCATCGATGTCGAACTGATCGAGGGAAAGTCCAACCGCGCCAGGATAAATCAGTCTCCGACGCGTCGTCCGCGTGAAGTGCTGGGGATTCTGCAGTCGGTGATGTTCGCGCCGGAGGATTTGTCGTTGGTACGCGGCGATCCTGGTGATCGTCGACGCTATCTAGACGAGTTGTTGACGTCCCGGATTCCCCGAATGGCCGCTGTCCGTGCGGATTACGACAAGGTGTTGCGCCAGCGTTCGGCGCTGCTCAAAACTGCCGGTGCGGCTTTGCGCAGAGGTTCTCGAGGTGGCGAGTCCGACAACGTCCTCTCCACCCTCGAGGTGTGGGACGGGCATCTGGCCGCTCACGGCGCACAATTGTTGGCCGGGCGCCTCGAGTTGGTCCACGATCTGGCGCCGCACCTGGCAGAGTCGTATCGTTCCATCGCGCCCGAATCCCGGCCGGCGTCGATTCGATACAAGAGCAGCCTCGGTGCGTCGTTGGATCCCGAATTCACCGACCCTGCAAGGATTGCCGGTATCGATGACGTCGCGTACCTCGAGGAGCGATTCCATCTCGAGTTGGCGCAGATGAGGTCGAAGGAAATCGATCGTGGAGTGTGTCTGGTCGGTCCGCATCGGGACGATCTGGAGCTGATTCTCGGCGACAGTCCGGCGAAAGGCTTTGCCAGCCATGGTGAATCGTGGTCTTTTGCGCTTTCGCTGAGACTGGCAGGTTTTGCCTTACTGCGGGCAGACGGCAGCGACCCGGTCCTGATGCTCGACGACGTGTTCGCGGAATTGGACCGTCGTCGCCGTCGTGCGCTCGCGACCGTTGCCGCTACCGCCGAACAGGTACTGATCACGGCTGCTGTTCCCGAAGATGTGCCGGACGAACTCGAGGCAGCCAAGTTCGGCGTCGAAGCCTCCGATACCGGAGACGGTCGGATATCCCGGATAGTGCCCGTAGGCTCGACAGATCAGGAGGTCGAGTTCGATGACTGAAGACAGCAGCGCGGCCCCGGAGCCCGAGCTCAAGGGGATCGATCTGGCGCGCCGTGCCCTCGAGGAGGCACGCGCGACGGCCAAGGCCAACGGCAAGGCCGTCGGGCAGGGGCGCTCGTCGCCCAAATACGGAAGTGGCCGCCCGCGTCGACGCAGCGGTTGGTCCGGCCCCGGCCCGGATGCGCGGGACCCTCAGCCGTTCGGCGCCCTCACCAGTGCGATCTCCAAGTCGCGTGGGTGGTCCCCCAAGGTGTCCGAGGGCACGGTCCTCGGCCGGTGGCCGCAGGTCGTCGGTGAAGACATCTCTGCCCATGCCGAGCCGATTTCGCTGAAAGAAGGTGTACTCAGCATCTCCGCCGAGTCGACGGCGTGGGCTACCCAGTTGCGCATGATGCAGTCCCAGATTCTGGCCAAGATCGCTGCTGCCGTGGGTGACGGCGTCGTGAAGACGCTGCGTATCACCGGACCGAGCGCGCCGAGCTGGCGCAAGGGTGAAAGGCATGTGAAAGGCCGCGGACCTCGCGATACGTACGGCTGAGGAAAACTCAACCAGGCTCTGGTTCTACCTATTACTTCGTGTTACAGTTAAAACTCGCTAGTGAGTGAACTGTGTCACAAGGCTGTCGTTCCCCACCGTTCGGCAGGCATGAAGGAGTAGCCAGATGTCGCAGAAGATATCGACACCCGCTTCGTCGTTCGCCGAGCCGGATCACATCCTGTTGCAGGCTCGCAATGTCGAGTTCGACTGGTCCGATCTGCCCATGCACTGGATTCCGGGCGATCCGTTCAGCACACACGTTCTCAACGTGCTTCACCTTCTCCTCCCTGCCGGTGAGGAATGGTTTGTCGAGACCTTCAAGGAAGCTCTTCCCCTGATCGAGGACGAAAAGCTCCGCGAAGACGTCGTCGGATTCATCGGCCAGGAGGCGATGCACTCCAACGCGCACTCGGGCGTGCTGGTCCATCTCAGGGAGAACGGCCTCGATCCGACGCCGTACACGCAGCAGATGGAATGGACCTTCTCGAAGCTGCTCGGTCCGCGCCCGATGACGGGACTGCGCGCCGAAAACCACCTGGTGGAGCGTTTGGCGATCATCGCGGCCATCGAGCACATCACCGCGTTTCTCGGCGACTGGGTGCTCAACGCCAAGGGACTCGACAAAGCCGGCATGCACCCGACGATGCTCGATCTGCTCCGCTGGCACGGCGCCGAAGAGGTCGAACACCGCTCTGTCGCGTACGACGTCATGCGCTACTTCGACAAGCGCGAGACACGCCGCATCCGAACGCAGATCGTCGTCACGCCGGTACTGGTGTGGCTGTGGATTCGTGGCACCAGGTTCCTCATGCGCAACGATCCCGAACTTGCCGCTCAGGCTCCCAGCCGTCGACGCCCCCACCTGTCCGATTTCATCGCGGCGGGTAAGCGAGGCACGGTTCCCACCTCGTTCGAGCTGGTCAAGCGGATGTCGACGTACTTCAGCAAGTCGTACCACCCCAGCAAAGAGGGCTCGACCGCCCAGGCGGTGCAGTACCTCGCGTCGTCACCCGCAGCACAGGCGGCTGCACGGTGATTTCACTCTCGAGGGTCAAGGACGTCATTTCCGGTCACGACGGGTTGCCGCGGTTTCCGGCGCCACCCGATCTGTCCGGTAAGAACCGCCCCGACCGCGCCATGCGCATCACGGAGTTGTTGGCGGACAAGTACCTTCGGGTGTTGACGGCCTACGACTACAACCCCGAGATCGCGGGCCACAACCCTGACACGGCCATGAACATGGTGGTCAGCACGCGTGAGGTGGTGGCAACCGACGAGAACGTCGTTCGCCTGCGCTTCGAATCCGCCGACGGCTCACCGATTCCGCCGTGGCATCCGGGTTCGCACTTGGACTTCCATCTACCTTCGGGTCTGCGGCGTCAGTATTCGCTGTGCGGCGACCCTGCTGATCGCACGGGATACAGCGTCGCGGTGCGCCGGATTCCCGACGGCGGTGGCGGTTCCATCGAGATGCACGCCCTGCAGCCCGGTGAGCACGTCACGGTACGCGGACCTCGCAACGGCTTCCCCTTTGTGGGCGAAGGCAGCGCGTTGTTCGTCGCCGGCGGTATCGGCATCACACCGATCATCGCAATGGTCCGTGCGGCAAGAGAATTGGGGATGGACTGGTACTTCGTGTACTCGGGCCGCTCCCGTGAATCCATGCCGTTCCTCGACGAGATCGCGACCTGGGATCCCGAACGTGTCTTCGTGCGCCCGGACGACGAGTTCGGATTGCCCACCACCGCAGATCTTCTCGGACGAGCGCCGGTCGGCGGCGCCGTGTACTGCTGTGGCCCGACGCCGATGCTCGACGCCGTCCGCCGCGGATTCCGCGATACACCCTCCACCGCTTTGCATTTCGAGCGGTTCGGGGCTCCGCCGGTGATCGACGGCAAGGAATTCGAAGTGCAGCTGGTCAATTCGGGTCAGGTGCTCACCGTGCCCGCCGACGAGTCCGCGCTCGACGTCATCAAGAAGACGTTGCCCGGGGTCGGGTACTCCTGTCAGCAGGGTTTCTGCGGAACCTGTCGTGTGAAGGTGCTCGCGGGTAAACCCGATCACCGCGAAAGGCGTCTGACCGACACCGAGCAGGAAACGGAGATGCTCATCTGTGTATCCCGTTCCGACGGTGGACGTCTCGTTCTCGATCTCTAGATTTCCCAGTCCGAAGGATTAACTCCGAAGGGTTCAACAATGTCCAAGCACTCTCCTGTCCATGCCGTGACCGCGCGTCGGGTGACCAACGGTTCCGTCAGTCTGGCCGTGTTCGAGCAGGGCAAAGCGGACGGCGAGACCATCGTCCTGGTGCATGGTTGGCCCGACACCCATGAATTGTGGAATCGCGTCGTGCCTTTGCTCGCAGACGACTTCCGCGTCGTCAGCTACGACAGCCGCGGGGCCGGCGAGAGCACGATCCCCTCTAGGGTGCAGGACTACCAACTGAGCGCACTGGCCGGCGATCTGTTCGCCGTCATCGACGCGGTCAGCCCGGGTAAGCCGGTGCACGTCCTCGCTCACGACTGGGGATCCGTCGAAACCTGGGAAGCGGTCTGTGAGCCGGGTGCCGAAGAGAAGATCGCGTCGTTCTCTTCCATCTCGGGTCCGAATCTCGATCATCTCGGTAAGTGGATCCGGGCGAGCGCGTCCAAGCGTCGTTTCCTCGGCCCGGTGGCGCAGGGAATCGCGTCGGCCTACACCGTTCTGTTCCAGATTCCCGGCCTGTGCACCCTTCCGTTGCGTCTGTGGTTCTCCAAGCACTGGCCGGCATTTCTGGGGTTCTTCGACGGTCTGGACCCCAGTGTGGTCAACACCGCGCCCACCATCGCCGACGACATGGTGAACGGACTCAAGCTTTATCGCGCGAACATCCGGCCGTCTCTCGGCAAGCCGCGGGATCGGTACACGGACGTGCCCGTTCAGCTCATTCTGAACAAGTACGACAAAGCCGTTCGTCCGGTGGGATACGAGGATGCCGAAAAATGGGTCTCCGACCTGCAGCGACGTGAAATTCCCGCGGGACACTGGTCGCCGTTTTCACATCCGGGCGAGGTTGCCGAACATGCGCGGGCATTTATCGCGAGCCTGAGAGAGCGTCGCTCGGAGAAGCAAAGTTCCTAGCGTTTCACCTTCAGTGGATCGTAAAAATTCGTCTGCGGCGCAGCCAGGGGTGTCATTGGCCGCTTCTAGTCGGTGCTTACCAGTAAGATGGTCAACGGTAACTAGCGGCAACATTCTCGAACCCGCTCCGACGACACCCGCAAGGGCTTGCTGACGGCTGCGCTCGAGTATTGACGGAGAAGGAGAGCTACCCACCCGTGGCTGCCCAGAAGTCAGATACAAGCACTTCCAGCAAGGACTACAACGCGTCGTCCATCACCGTCCTCGAAGGACTCGAGGCGGTACGTAAGCGTCCAGGCATGTACATCGGTTCCACCGGTGAACGCGGCCTGCACCACCTCATTTGGGAGGTCGTCGACAACTCGGTCGACGAGGCGATGGCCGGACACGCCACCAAGGTCGAGGTCACCCTCCTCGAAGACGGCGGAATCCGCGTCATCGACGACGGCCGTGGCATCCCGGTCGGCATGCACGCCTCCGGAGTCCCCACCGTCGAGGTCGTGCTGACCCAGCTGCACGCCGGCGGCAAGTTCGACTCCGACTCCTACGCCGTCTCCGGTGGTCTGCACGGCGTCGGTATCTCGGTGGTCAACGCGCTTTCCACCCGGCTCGACGTCGACATCAAGGTCGACGGCTACCGGTGGCAGCAGACGTACACCGATTCCAAGCCGGGAGAGCTCGTACAGGGCGACCCGACGAAGGAGACCGGCACCACCGTCAGTTTCTGGGCCGATCCCGAGATCTTCGAGACCACCCGCTACAACTTCGAGACCGTTGCGCGTCGTCTGCAGGAAATGGCCTTCCTCAACAAGGGCCTGACCATCACGCTGACCGACGAGCGCGCCGAGGTCATCGACGACGAAGCTGCCGAGGTAGCCGAGGCTCCCAAGTCTGCTGCCGAAGAAGCCGAAGAAGCTGCTCATGCAGCGCCGCGTAAGTCCAAGACCCGCGTCTACCACTACCCCGGTGGACTCGAGGACTACGTCCGGCACATCAACAAGAGCAAGACTCCGATCCACAACTCGGTCGTCGGATTCACCGCCAAGGGCACCGGCCACGAGCTCGAGGTCGCAATGCAGTGGAACTCCGGTTACTCGGAGTCCGTCCACACCTTCGCCAACACCATCAACACCCACGAGGGTGGTACCCACGAAGAGGGCTTCCGCGCCGCACTGACCGCAACGGTCAACAAGTACGCGCTCGAAAAGAAGCTGCTCAAGGACAAGGATCCCAAGCTCACCGGTGACGACATCCGTGAAGGACTCGCGGCCATCATCTCGGTGAAGGTCGGCGAACCCCAGTTCGAGGGTCAGACCAAGACCAAGCTCGGCAACACCGAGGTCAAGTCCTTCGTGCAGAAGGCGTGCAACGAGCACCTCGCGCACTGGTTCGAGGCGAACCCCGCCGACGCGAAAACCATTGTGAACAAGGCTGTTTCGTCGGCGCAGGCCCGAGTTGCCGCGCGTAAGGCGCGTGAGCTGGTCCGTCGTAAGAGCGCGACAGACCTCGGTGGCCTGCCCGGCAAGCTCGCCGACTGCCGCTCCAACGACCCGGAGAAGTCCGAGATCTACATCGTGGAGGGCGACTCCGCAGGCGGCTCGGCCAAGTCCGGCCGAGACTCGATGTACCAGGCGATCCTCCCGCTTCGCGGAAAGATCATCAACGTGGAGAAGGCGCGTATCGATCGCGTCCTCAAGAACACCGAAGTCCAGTCGATCATCACCGCGTTCGGCACGGGCATCCACGACGAGTTCGACATCGCCAAGCTGCGCTATCACAAGATCGTGCTCATGGCCGACGCCGACGTCGACGGTCAGCACATCGCAACGCTGCTGCTCACACTGCTGTTCCGCTTCATGCGGCCGCTCGTCGAGCACGGCAAGGTCTACCTCGCGCAGCCGCCGCTGTACAAGCTCAAGTGGCAGAAGGGTGCGCAGCCGGAATTCGCGTACTCCGACCGCGAGCGCGACGCGATGGTCAAGGCCGGCCTCGAGTCCGGCAAGAAGATCAACAAGGACGACGGCATCCAGCGCTACAAAGGCCTCGGCGAGATGAACGCCAAGGAGCTGTGGGAAACCACGATGGACCCGACGGTGCGCGTTCTGCGTCTCGTCACGCTCGACGACGCGGCTGCTGCCGACGAGCTGTTCAGCGTGCTGATGGGCGAAGACGTCGAAGCACGACGCAGCTTCATCACCCGCAATGCCCGGGACGTTCGTTTCCTCGACGTGTAGGGCCTGCGGCCCTGTGAGCGGTTGAGGAGTCCCCGGACTCCTTTTCCGCGCACAAGGGCTTGCCCCCTCTTTTAAGAAAGTGAGCTCATGACCGACACCACGTTGCCACCGGACGGTCCGCAACACGACCGGATCGAACCGGTCGACATCCAGCAGGAAATGCAGAACAGCTACATCGACTACGCCATGAGCGTCATCGTCGGTCGCGCTCTGCCGGATGTCCGCGACGGACTCAAGCCGGTGCACCGCCGCGTGCTCTACGCGATGTACGACAACGGATATCGCCCCGACCGCGGATACGTGAAGTCTGCCCGACCGGTCGCCGAGACCATGGGTAACTACCACCCCCACGGCGACTCCTCGATCTACGACACGTTGGTCCGTATGGCCCAGCCGTGGTCGCTGCGTTACCCGCTCGTCGACGGTCAGGGAAACTTCGGCTCCCGCGGCAACGACGGCGCAGCCGCCATGCGTTACACCGAGTGCAGGCTCACGCCGCTCGCGATGGAAATGCTGCGCGAAATCGACCACGAGACAGTCGATTTCACCCCGAACTACGACGGCAAGACGCAGGAACCGACGGTTCTGCCCAGCCGTATCCCGAACCTTCTGATCAACGGTTCCAACGGCATCGCCGTCGGTATGGCCACCAACATTCCGCCGCACAACCTGCGTGAAGTTGCCGACGCCATCTACTGGGCGCTCGAGAACTTCGAGGCGGACGAGGAAGCCACCCTCGCGGCCGTCATGGAGCGCATCAAGGGACCCGACTTCCCGACGCACGGTCTCATCGTCGGTGGACAGGGCATCCAGGACGCCTACACCACCGGTCGTGGATCCGTCCGTATGCGCGGCGTCGTCGAGATCGAAGAAGATGCCAAGGGCCGCACCACGATCGTCATCACCGAGCTGCCCTACCAGGTCAACCCGGACAACCTGATCACCTCCATCGCGGAGCAGGTTCGTGACGCCAAGATCGGTGGCATCTCCGACATCCACGACGAGTCCTCGGACCGCGTCGGCATGCGCATCGTCGTCACCGTCAAGCGTGACGCCGTTGCCAAGGTCGTGCTGAACAATCTGTACAAGCACACCCAGCTGCAGACCAGCTTCGGTTGCAACATGCTCTCCATCGTCGACGGAGTGCCGCGCACGCTGCGCCTCGACCAGATGATCCGTCTGTACACGACGCATCAGCTCGAGGTCATCGTCCGTCGTACCAGGTACCTGCTTCGCAAGGCACAAGAGCGCGCCCACATCCTGCGCGGTCTGGTCAAGGCGCTCGACGCTCTGGACGAGGTCATCGCCTTGATTCGCGCGTCGCAGACCGTCGACATCGCTCGCGCCGGATTGATGGAACTCCTCGACGTCGACGAGATCCAGGCCGACGCCATCCTCGGCATGCAGCTGCGTCGTCTGGCCGCCCTCGAGCGTCAGAAGATCGTCGACGAGTTGGCTGAGATCGAACTCGAAATCGCGGACCTCGAAGACATTCTGGCTCGCCCGGAGCGTCAGCGCGCGATCGTTCGTGACGAGCTCAAGGAAATCGTCGACAAGTACGGCGACGACCGTCGTACCCGCATCATCGCCGCCGACGGAGACGTCAACGACGAGGATCTGATCGCCCGCGAAGACGTCGTCGTCACGATCACCGAGACCGGTTACGCCAAGCGCACCAAGACCGACCTGTACCGCTCGCAGAAGCGCGGCGGCAAGGGCGTTCAGGGTGCCGGCCTCAAGCAGGACGACATCGTCTCGCACTTCTTCGTCACCTCGACGCACGACTGGCTGCTGTTCTTCACCACGAAGGGCCGCGTCTACCGCGCGAAGGCTTACGAGCTGCCCGAGGCGAGCCGTACCGCTCGCGGTCAGCACGTTGCCAACCTGCTGGCATTCCAGCCGGACGAGCGCATTCAGTCCGTCATCCAGATCAAGACGTACGAAGACGCGCCCTATCTGGTGCTCGCCACTCGCAACGGTCTGGTCAAGAAGTCCAAGCTCACCGACTTCGACTCCAACCGCAGCGGTGGCATCGTCGCCATCAACCTGCGCGGTGAAGACGAACTGGTCGGCGCTGTTCTCTGCTCCGCCGACGACGACCTGCTTCTCGTCTCGGCACAGGGCCAGTCGATCCGCTTCTCGGCCACCGACGAGGCACTGCGTCCGATGGGCCGCGCCACTTCCGGTGTCCAGGGCATGCGTTTCAACGGTGACGACGAGCTGCTCTCGCTCAACGTCGTTCGTGAAGGAACGTTCCTCCTGGTCGCCACCTCGGGCGGTTACTCCAAGCGAACCGGCATGGAGGACTACCCGGTGCAGGGTCGCGGCGGCAAGGGCGTGCTCACGATTCAGTACGACAAGAAACGTGGCACTCTGGTCGGTGCGCTCATCGTCGACGACGACGACGAGCTGTACGCGATCACCTCGGGCGGCGGCGTCATCAGGACGGCTGCCAAGCAGGTTCGTAAGGCAGGACGCCAGACCAAGGGCGTGCGTCTGATGAACCTCGGCGAAGGCGACACACTGCTCGCGATTGCGCGCAACGCCGACGAGCCCGAAGAGCTCGCTGCAGAGACCACCGACAACGCAGACAATGCCGATGGAGCTAAGGAGTCCTAGTGAGCACTCCCAACCAGCCGGGCAGTGACCAGAAGAGCGGAAGCCCTTCAGGTTCGACGCCACCGAAGCCGGAGCAGGCAACTGCTCCGGCGGGGCCGCAGACCTCGAAACCTGCAGCTCCAGCGGACGGCGGACCCAAAGCTTCCGAGGCAGCTCCGGCGCCCAAGGCACCTGAGCCGCCTCGCGGCCCGTCGGTTCAGAAGCCGGCGGGTGGGGCTTCCGACGCTGCGGGTGCGGCCAAGGGTCAGGCTCCTTCCGCTCCTTCTGTGGCTCCGGCTGCGCCGGTAACTCCGGCGAAGGGTGACGGTCAGGCTCCGCCGCAACCGGTTGCCAATCAGGCTCGTGGCAGCCAGGCACCGCCTTGGCAGCGCGGACCCCAGCCGTCAGGTCAGCCGCAGGGGCAGTCAGCTCAGAATCCGGCTGCCCAGAGTCCGGCTGCTCAGAATCCGGCGTCGAAGGCTCAGACACCGCAGAATCAGGCGCCGCAAAGTCAGCCGCAGACCAACATCACGCGCCCAGCCGGCGCTGGTGCTCCTGCGGGTCGACCGACAGCTCCTGCCGGGGGTAAGCCGCCTGCGGGTCCGCAGCGTCCTGCACCGGCCGGCCCGGCGCAGGGTGGCCCGGCGCAGGGTGGCCCGGCCAAAAACCCCGCGCAGGGTGGTGCGCCGAAGGGACAGCCCCAAGCGGGTCGTCCTGCCGCCGGTGCACAGGCAGGTCGCCCTGCCGGCAATCCTTCGGCGCGTCCCGTCGTGACGGGAACCGCGGCGGCCGCAGCTACCGGCGGCGTCGCCGGCGCGGCAGCAGCCAAGGCTGTTACACCCTCGGGCGCAAATCCCAAGGCTGCAAATGCCACAGTCGCCAATCCCACGGTCGCAAATCCGAAAGCAAAAGCTGCTGCGATCGACGGGCCCACTCGGCACATCGATCGCAAGGATCTGCCGAAGGACATGCCTGACCTCTCCGAGGCCAAGCATCCGTTGCCTGCTGCGGTGAAGGGTGAGAAAACTCACGCCGTATCAGCTTCGGTCGTCGACGGTGCGCCACTGCGCGCAACGGTTCAGATCCGTCGTATCGACCCGTGGTCCACGCTCAAGATCACGTCCGTGATCTCGGTGTCGCTGTTCTTCGTGTGGATGGTGGCCGTCGGGCTGCTCTACGTCGTTCTCGACGGAATGGGCGTCTGGGATCGCCTGAACAACGCGTTCACCGACATCGTTGCCGACGGCGGCTCCGACGGTCTGGTGACGGCCGGCCAGGTGTTCGGCTACGCGGCGCTGATCGGTATCGCGAACATGGTGCTTTTCACGGCACTCGTCACGATCGGATCGTTCATCTACAACCTCTGCAGCGACCTGGTTGGCGGCGTAGAGGTAACTCTCGCCGACCGCGACTGACCTGCGAAAACATTGCTCCGCCGGGCCCGTTTTGGTGTCAGCGGCCCGGTGGGGTAATCTTTGGAATCGGTTCAGGGGCCTATAGCTCAGGTGGTTAGAGCGCTTTACTGATAATGAAGAGGTCGGAGGTTCAAGTCCTCCTAGGCCCACTCCCATGTGCCGAAGAAGGGTTGCTGGAATGAAGGTTTTCCTGCTTGTCGGGGCCGGAATTCTGGTAGCTCTCGGGGTCACCAAGCTGATCAAAAGTCAGCGCGGAGACAAGGTTTGGCACGATTTGGAAACAGGATAGAACCTAGGTACTCTGACTCCGGTCAGAAAACCGAACGGGGCCTTAGCTCAGTTGGTAGAGCGCTGCCTTTGCAAGGCAGATGTCAGGAGTTCGAATCTCCTAGGCTCCACAGTAAGGAAACACCCTCCCGGGATCCGGGAGGGTGTTTTTTGTATGCCCCGTTTTTGAGCGAACGGCACTTTCGGCGCACTGGAGGCGATGAACATGCCGTTCGCCCGGAGTGGGGTGGCCAGAACCGCGCCCACAATGGACCGTTCGTCCCGAATTCTCCGGAAAGTCTAGTGGTCATAACCAGCTGGGCGTACCGTGGGGAGAACCCAATTTCAGGAGGTTCGTAGTGCTTCACAACGACATTCCCAGCCACGGTGAAATTGCCGCACTCGCGGAGGTGGAGGGGCCCACCTGCATCACCATCGTTACTCCGACTGAAGATGCGCCTCAGGATTACGACAAAGCGCGCATAGCCTTCAAGGACCAGGTCCGCTCGGCACTCGCGTCGGTGGAGGATCCCGCCGAGCGCAAGCAGTTCGAGGCCGAATACGCAGAGCTCGACGACGACGACGATTTCTGGCGCTTCCAGTCGCGCTCATTGGTCACGTACGCGACGCCGGAGCGTCTGGTGACCTTCCGCCTCCCCAACCGTCTGCAGGCGCTCGAAACGGTCAGCGATCGGTTCCACCTCAAGCCACTGCTCCGTTCGGTGACGTTCCCCCAGACGGCGTTTGTTCTCGCCCTGGCAGAGGGTTCGGTGCGACTGATCGAGATCGCCGCCGATCAGCCGGCCGACGAGGTCCGTGTTCAGGGAATGCCGAAGAACGCTGCGGATCACGCGGGCAAGTCGTCGATCAACAGCCGTACCGAGGCGGGTCGGTTGTCGGGGTCGGACAGCCGGAAGTTGCGCGTCAATCAGTACGCCCGCGCAGTCGATCACGAGGTCCGCGGTGTGCTCGCCGGCCGTGATGTCCCCTTGATCCTGGCCGCTGCCGAACCCATCGCGTCGGTGTATCGCTCCGTGAATTCGTACCGCCACCTGGTCGACAAAACCGTCGAGGGAAACCCGGAAGCCTTGTCGACGCAGGAAGTGGCGGACGGTTCGCGTCCGGCGCTCGACGACTTCCACGCCGAGCAGCTGGCGGCGGTGCGGGACACCTTCAATGTGCGCACGGAACAGGGACGCACTCAGACGGACGTCGCCGACGTGGCAACAGCCGCGACGTACGGACAGGTCGACACCGTTTTCATCGACATCGATTCCGTCGTACCCGGAAGTCTCGATCCCCAGACAGGCGCTCTCACGACCGGTGAGTCGACCAACGGAAGCACCTACGGTGTCGTCGACGAGATCGCTCGTCGTTCGCTCTTGACGGGCGCTCGGGTGCTCGCTGTTCGCGCGGAGGACATTCCGGGCGGCGGCGCAGTTGCCGCGATTTTGCGCTTCGCTCCGTAAACAGACTGGACGCGTGTGCGCCTCGTGACCTGATTCGGGCACGGGGCGCATACGATTCCGGCATGAAACGTGTGTGGGAACGGCTGCGCCTCTACTGCAAGACGCTGCACCCGGTCGGGCTTGCCTTTGCTCTGGTCTTCTTCACGTGGTCGATGAGTCCGTCCCTGTTGCCGCGCGCGTGGTACCTCCAGGGCGTTGCGACGGGCATCTCGCTCGCGATGGGATACGGCGTCGGCGTCACGGTTGCCTGGATGATCCGCAAGTGCGGCGTCGAACCGCAATGGTCCGATCGCACCAAGAAGATCGGCTGGCGAATCCTGCTGGTCGCGGCCGTCATTCTGGTTCCGACGTTCTTGGTCCTCGGTTCGTGGTGGCAGCAGATCGTTCGCGATCTCGTGGAAGCTCCACGCACCAATCAGGCGAATTATCTTCTGGTGCTGATGATTTCGCTCGGAATCTGGTTCATCCTGCTCGAGGCTGGTCGTGGTCTTAGGTTCACCACCAACAAGCTCACCGCAGTCGCGCTTCGGTTCGTTCCCCTCGAAGCGGCGAAGGTCGGCAGCTTGATCGTCATCTTCGCTCTCGGCATCTTCATCGTGAACGGTGCGCTGTACAACGGGCTCATCGCGTTCGCGAACTGGAGCTTCTCCGGCGCCGATCACGAAACTCCGGACGGCATCGAACAACCATTGATCGCCGAGCGCAGTGGTTCACCGATGTCCGCCGAGGCCTGGGATTCTCTCGGCCAGGAGGGGCGAACCTTCATGGGCAGCGGTCCCACCGCAGCGGAGATCTCTGCGTTGACCGGACGTGAAGCGAAGCAACCGATCCGCGTGTACGCCGGACGGGAATCCTCGGACTCGATCAACGGTGTGGCACAGCGCGTCGTCGACGAGTTGGAGCGCACCGGTGGATTCGACCGCGGAACCCTCGCAGTCGTGACGACCACCGGCCGCGGTTGGGTGAACGAGGACGTCGCGTCGGCGTTCGAGTACGTCGAGGGCGGCGACACGGCAATCGCGTCGATGCAGTATTCGTTCCTTCCGAGTCCGTTGGCCTTCATCGCCGACCGCGAGACGCCGATGATCGCCGGGCGCGCGCTGTTCAACGCGGTGTACGCCAAGTGGATCGACCTGCCTGTGGAGACGCGACCCGAGTTGGTTGTCTTCGGTGAGAGCCTCGGTTCCTACGGTGGGCAGGCCGCATTTGCCGGCGCTCAGGACATGATGACGCGTGTCGACGGCGCACTGTGGGTCGGAACCCCCAACTTCACTGCTCAGTGGCAGGAAATCACGGACAGTCGTGACTCGGGTTCGAAGGAAATTCTGCCGGTGATCGACGGTGGACGCGCCATTCGGTTTGCCGGTGATCCGGAGGATCTGGAGCTGAAGTCGGATTGGGACGACGACCGCATCGTGTACTGGCAGCACGCCAGCGACCCGATCACGTGGTGGTCCTTCGACCTGCTGCTCAACAAGCCGGATTGGCTCAAGGAACCATTGGGTCGAGACGTGGATCCGGGAATGACGTGGGTGCCGCTCGTGACGTTCTGGCAGGTCACCCTCGACATGGTGTTCTCGGCTGACGTCCCGTCCGGGCACGGTCACAACTACGGCGAGGATGCGGCAGACATGTGGGCCAAGATCCTGCATCCCGAGGCGTGGACCTCGGCTGATACCGACAAGCTTCGTTCGCTGCTGACCACGAATCTGGAGCCCACGAAGTAGTCGTAAACGGTTGTAGTTCAGCCTGTTAAGGCAAATACCTCACGAAAAAGTGTTACGTGAGGTATGTGTTACTCTGCGTTCGCTGTGTGCCAAGCCACAGCGCAGGCGAACGTGGGGAGATCGAAACGTGAAGAGCAGAGCATGGTGGGCGGCCGGGGTCTCCGTCGCAGCACTGGTCATGGGTGCTGTGACGGCCCCCGCCGCAATGGCTGAGCCGGCGGATTTCTACACACCGCCGTCCGAGCTTCCGGCAGGTGCCAACGGAGACCTCATCAAGAGCGAGCCGTCACCACTGCTGCTGAGCGTGCCCGGATCGAACGGTGCTTGGCCGGCGACTGCCACCAAGATCATGTACCGAAGCGAGGACGCCAAGGGCGCCCCCGTCGCCGTGACGGGCACCTATCTCGAACCGTCGAATCCGTGGACCGGGCAGGGGGCGCGTCCACTGGTTGCCGCAGCGGTGGGAACGCATGGACAAGGCGATCAGTGCGCACCGTCCAAGCTCTTCAACACCGGTATCGAGTATCAGTTCCCGACGGACGTCATGGTCGGTTACGAGTCCATCTGGGTGAACACGTTGCTGCTCAACGGCATTGCCGTCGTCGTCACCGACTACGAGGGTCTCGGAACTCCAGGCGATCACACCTACGTCAACCGTGAAGCCGAAGCGCATGCCGTTCTGGACTCGGTGCGCGCCGCTCAGCAACTCCCGAACACGAGCATTCCCGCCGACGGCCCCGTCGGACTGTGGGGTTACTCCCAAGGTGGTGGAGCTGCCGCTGCCGCAACGGAATTGAAGCCGTCGTACGCTCCCGAACTTGATCTCAAGGGCACGTACGCAGGCGCACCGCCCGCTGATCTGGCGGCGACGCTGCAGCAGGTCGACGGCACGTTCCTCACCGGAGTGATCGGATACGCGCTCAACGGAATCCTTGCGCAGTACCCCGAGGTCCAGCCGTTGCTCGACGCCGAGATCAACGATCGTGGCCGACAGATGTTGGCCGCCACCAAGAACCAGTGCGTCGCCGAAAGTGGTCTGCAGTTCGGCTTCCAGCAGTCGTCGAGCTTCACCAATTCCGGTGAATCGCTCTCCGCAGTTCTGGCCCGCCTACCCATGGCGCAGGCGATCCTCGACGAACAGAAGATCGGCAAGCTGACGCCGGAGTCGCCCGTGTTGATCCAGCACGGCCGCTCCGATGACATCGTTCCGTTCGGCCAGGGACAGCAATTGGCGCAAGACTGGTGCGGCAAGGGCGCGACGGTGCAGTTCTCCGTCAACGAACTGCCCCCGATCATTCCGGGTCTGGCAATTAATCACGCGACGCCGTATCTGGTGGGTACCCCCGAATCCGTCGGGTACATGATCGATCGCTTCAACAACGTCCCGGCACCGTCCAACTGCTGACGGCCAGGCATCGAAAAGCCCCGGAACACACTGTGTTCCGGGGCTTTTTGTATGTCGACTACGCGGTCTTCTCGGCCGAGTTCTCCTCGAGGCGCGGGGGTGCGGAAGCGACCGGCGGATGTTCGCGTCGCCGGCTCTTGAAGAACACCGCGCCACCGATCACCGCAACACCGGCGATGACGAACACGGTGACGCGCTTGCGGCCGCGAGGCTTCTCGGTGCGTTCCGTGGACTTCGTGGGGATAGCCTTGGCGCGCTCGACGCCCTTCTTGGCGAGGACTTTGCCCTGACGACCCAGGAACAACCCGACCTGCCCGGCGCCGCGAGCGACCGACGTCGCGACCACCGCGGCGATACGGCGAGCGTTGTCGGCTGCCTCGGACTCCTTGATACGAGTCGCTGTCTCTTCGAGGTAAGCGGCGGTCTCGTCGAAGGTGTCCTCGACGCGGGCGCGCGCGTGATCGAAGGTGTCGGGCAACTGCGTGCTGAGGGACTCGGTCACTCGTGTCATGACTTCACTGTGCCATAACAGCGAGGCGAGGACAGGGAGAGTTTTACGGGGCGACATCCGCGAGAACGTCGGCAATGGCACGATGGTGGTGTGACTTCAACTCATCAGACCGCAACCGCAACGCTGCACACGAACCGCGGCGACATCAAGATCGCTCTGTTCGGCAACCATGCGCCGAAGACCGTCGAGAACTTCGTCGGCCTCGCCGACGGCTCGAAGGAGTACACCACCGCAAACGCCGCCGGCACCAAGACCGGCCCGTTCTACGACGGTGCCATCTTCCACCGCGTCATCGACGGCTTCATGATCCAGGGTGGCGACCCCACCGGCACCGGCACCGGCGGCCCGGGCTACAAGTTCGGTGACGAGTTCCACCCGGAACTGCAGTTCGACCGCTCCTACCTGCTGGCCATGGCCAACGCAGGCCCGGGAACCAACGGCTCGCAGTTCTTCATCACCACCGGCCCGACGCCGCACCTGAACCGTCGCCACACCATCTTCGGTGAGGTTCTCGACGACGATTCCAAGAAGGTTGTCGACGCCATCTCCTCCACCTCGGTCGATCGTGGCGATCGTCCGGTCGAGCCCGTCGTGATCAACAGCATCACCATCTCCTGAACAGGTAAAACAAGCAGATGACGAACCCCGGTTGGGGCGGCGGTGCGAGTGAGGGCATCCCGCCCCAACCGCGGTGCGTCCGCCATCCAGATCGACCTACCGCACTTTCCTGCAATCGTTGTGGACGCCCGGCGTGCCCGGACTGTCTCCGCGAGGCGGCGGTGGGATACCAATGTGTTGACTGTGTAGCTGCCGGTCAGCGTGATGTTCGGGGCGTCGCCGGAAACACCGTGAGCCCCACCCGTGCGGTCCCGGTCGTGACGTACACCTTGATGGGGCTCAACGTCCTGGCGTTCCTGGCGACCTTCGCGCAGTCGCGAAGCATCATGAACAATCAGGTCGGCTCGTCGATCTTCGCGAACTGGGCACTCAATCCCGGTCTGGTTGCCAGCGGTGACTGGTTCCGGCTCATCGGCTCCGGGTTCCTGCACTTCGGAATCCTGCACCTCGCGGTCAACATGTACGCCCTCTACATTCTGGGGCGCGACACCGAAATCGTGATGGGCCGCTCGCGGTACATCGGCATCTACCTGGTTTCGCTTCTCGGCGGTTCAGCCTCGGTGATGGCGTTTCAGCCCGTGTTCTCTTCGCTCACGGCCCTATCCTGGACCGCTGGAGCGTCGGGTGCGATCTTCGGCATCATGGGCGCACAGGCCGTCCTTCTTCTGCGTTTGCGTCGAAGCCCGGTCCCGATCATCTCGGTGATCGCGATCAATGTGATCATCAGCATTTCGCTGCCCGGGATCTCGTTCTGGGGTCACGCGGGAGGTCTGGTGGCAGGTGCCGCAACGGCCGCTGCATTCCTGTACGCCCCACAGTGGTTGGGCGCCGGTGAGAACCGTGTGAAAGCAGTGCGGATCGGCTGGATCGCTTTTGGTGCGGTCACTGTGGTGACGTTGGGAGTCATCGTGCTCCGCGTCGTCCAACTGCGCGAACAGCTGGGAATCAGTTAGCAAGAATCTATGGCCCAGCCGTTCTATCGCTCAGCCGCCGATGATGGACTCGCAGGCGAACGTGATCTCGAAGCTCGACGTCTCCGTCGGGTTGCCCTTGTCCCGGGCGCCGATTCCCTCGCCTGTCACCACGAAGGTATTGCCGTCCTGCTTGGCAGTGGCAGACCCGCCGGGCAGGCCCGGTGCAAATCCGGCGGTGTACGGCAGACCGTTCGATCCACCCTCGCTTCCGGCGATTCCAGCAGTCTGAACCGTGCCGGATTCATCGACGATGGCCGAGACGGTCAACATGCCGTAGGTGGGATTTTCTGCGTCGAGCAGTGTCATAACTGTCGTGCCGCCGTCCTTTGCGCACTTCGTCTCGAACGTGGCGTCGAGCGCCTTCCCGCCGACGGTGACCGAGGACGCAGCGGACGAAGCGCCGGCAGCAGGTTTGTCCGAGCCAGTCTTGTCGGAGTCGCTGCCGCAGGCGGAGGCGAATAGAGCGACCGCCGCGATGGTGGCAGCGAAAGCGGTGGAGGACCGGCGGGTCATCGTGGTCCGAACCATCTTCGTCATGTTCTGTCCTTCAAGTCACGCGGTGCGTCCGCACTTGCTCGGGCTTTTCGGCGACAACACTAACCACTGACTCGGTGCTCGTAGCTCTAAACCCCCAGCTCAGACGGGTTTGTCGCCTTCGACTGTTCGGGGACGTTCGTCGGGCTGCCCGGGATCATCTGCCGGATCTTTGGGAGCAATCGCACATGCAGAGACGGCTTCTGTGGAGATTGTCCACATAGGTTGAGGTCGGTGACACTTCTACTGTGGCTTGAGTCACTTCGTAGATAGCACCGCTGACCTTTTCCGAGGAGTACCCCTGCCATGACCTCCACCGATAGCACCACCACTGACGGTGGGGTTGCGCCGAGCGAGATCGAATCTCGCGTGGTGAAGAAGGTAGCGCGACGGCTGATCCCCTTCCTGATCCTGCTCTATTTCGTGAACTATCTGGATCGTACGAACATCGCTTTCGCGAAGCTCACCATGAGCGCCGACCTCGGGATGACCGAGACGATGTTCGGGCTCGCCTCCGGACTCTTCTTTGTCGGCTACCTGCTGTTCGAGGTGCCGAGCAACCTGGCCCTGCACCGCTTCGGCGCCCGGCTGTGGATCGCACGCATCATGCTCACCTGGGGCATTCTCGCCGCTGCGCTGGCATTCGTACCCAACGTAGGCAGTCTCTATTTCCTGCGGATCCTGCTGGGAATCGCCGAGGCCGGCTTCTTCCCCGGAGTTCTTCTCTACCTGACCTTCTGGTTCCCGAAGAAGTATCGCGTACGCCTGATGGGCCTGTTCCTGCTGACTCTTCCACTCTCGTCGGCGCTCGGCGCCCCACTCTCGGCGGCCATCATCCAGTACGGCGACGGTCTGTTCGGCCTGGCCGGATGGCGCGTGATGTACCTGATCGAGGGTCTGCCTGCCGTGATCTTGGCGTTTGTCGTCTGGTTCTACCTCACCGACCGTCCCGCCGACGCCAAGTGGTTGACCCTCGAGGAGCGCACGTGGCTGATGAAGTCCATGGCGGACGAGGAAAAAGAACTCGGCGACGCCGGTCATCAGTCTGCCGGTAAGACCTTGCGCGATCCCCGCGTCATCGGTTTCGGTCTGGTCTACTTCGGAATCACCTACGGCCTCTACGCTTTGAGCTTCTTCCTGCCCAGCATCGTCGCGGGATTCAAGCAGACGTTCAACACCGATTTCTCGCTCGTCGAGACCGGGCTGATCGTGGCGGTCCCCTACGCGATCGGCGCCGTCGCGATGGTGCTGTGGAGCCGCCATTCCGACAAGACCGGAGAACGAATGTGGCACGTTGCAGCCCCGACGCTCTTGGGTGCGGTGTCCATTCCGATTGCGCTGTACCTGGATTCACCGTTTACCGTCATGATTGCGGTCTCGCTCACCGCTGTCGGCGTCCTCTGCGCTCTCCCCGTCTTCTGGTACCTGCCCACCACGTTCCTGACGGGTGCCAGTGCGGCCGCGGGTATCGCGATGATCAACTCGATCGGCAACGCGTCGGGCTTCGGCGCTCCGTACATCACCGGCTGGCTCACCGATGTGACCGGAAATGCCAAGGCAGGCCTGTGGGTGGTGGGCGCCGTGATGCTCTGTGCCGCAATCCTTGTTGTAGTGCTGGCGAAGCGATCGAGCAAGCCTGCTCAGATCTGACCGAGTTTCCCCGCACTGGCACGCAGCCGGATCAGGAGCGCAAGATCGAGCGCCTGATCCGGCTGACGCCACTGTGTTCCGATCAACCTGTCGATGGACTCGAGGCGTTGGTACAGGGTGTTGGCGTGAATCGCGAGCGCGGCGGCAGTGGCGGAGTGCTTGCAATTGTGGGAGAGGTACGACGCCAGGGTGTCCAATAATGGAACCCCGCGTCGCTGCTCCTCCTCGAGGAGCGGGCCGAGGGAACGCTGCGTCAGCGCTTCCAGTTCGTCGCGGCCGGTGCGGCTGAGGAGAATCCGGTAAATGCCGAGTGAACTTGCCGGTTCCACGTGGGAGGCCCGACCGAGAGTCTCAAGGACGTCGACGGTGTGCTGAGCCTCGACATAGGCCCGCGCGAGTCCTTCTGCTCCAACCGCCGGATCGGCGATTCCGACGGTCGGGTTCTCTGAGGGTTGCACCCACGCCGCCGCAACCTCTGTTGGTGACATTCCGGGAATGAGTGCAATGACCCGTGAACCATGCTCGGCAACAACGGTTCCCGATGGAAAAGCAATTTCCTCGATGCTACGACGCGCACGGTCGACGGCGTCTGCCGGGCGGGCCACCACGACGGTGTACGAGCGGTCGGGGTTAAGACCGGCCAGGCGGAACTGCCCGGTGACTTCGGCCGGCGTCGGCGCAGGCCTGGTGATCAGATCGACCAGGAACGCGTCGCGTGCTCGGCGGGTGGCTTCCCGGGCTGCCCGTTCGCCGACCAGTGCCAGCGCAATGGCGGGAGCAGACCTTTCGAGTGCCAACCTCATGGCGGCGGTGGGTTCCTGGCGCGCGAGCAGGAACAGAACTCCGAGTTGGTCACCGGCACTGCGTACTTCGGTGGCGAACAGGAACTGCTCACCGACAATCAGCGTCACTTCCTGCTCGCGTCGGTCTGCGGAAAGTATGTCGAAGACCCGATGCACGCTCTCGCTCACCCGTTGCAACCCTGGCGGGATCTCGGATGTTCCGGTCACGAAGAACACCGGTGAGCCCGTCGACGCCGAGGTTTCCTCCACGAGTTCACGGACTCCACCCCCGCGCAGGACAACCTGAGTGAGCGAGCGGTCCCAGGTCAGTGTCTGTTCGAGAAGTGCTGTGCGCTCGGCGAGTTCGGTGTTCGCGGCGTTCACTTCCGCAACCGTCGCGCGATAGCGTTCGAGAGAACGGGCATTCTCGATGGCCACCGAGGCATGGGCTGCGAGTGCGGACAGCAACGCAACTTCTTCATTGCCGAATCGACGCTCCTGACGCTTACAGGCGCACAGCGCACCCAGGATCTTGCCGTTCAATGTCAGTGGCACAGCCAGCAGGCCGCGCATGTTCTCGGCTCGCGCTGCGTCGTCGGCCGGTCCGATGTGTGCAAACGAGGGGTCGTTGCGGTAGTCGGACGACCAAGCGGGAGAAGAGTTCTCGACTACGCGACCAATCAGGCCTTCACGGAAGGGAACCGTGAGGCCGAGTAGCTGGGACGTGTATGCCCCACTCGTGACCTCGATGATCAAGATGTCGTTGTGAATCAGAGCAAGGTACGAAAGGTCGACGCCGAGTAGACGTTTGGCCTGGTCCACGATCTCTTGCAAGAGGGCATGGTGATCGTGCATCGTGGTGAGCAGCGACGCGATGTCGTTGAGCGCCCCCAGTTCGGTGGCGCGCTGTCGGCGCTGAGCCAGGAGACTTCGTAGCTGAAGTGCCGATCGGGCTTCTCGCTCGATCTCGGCGGCGGACTCGGGGCCCGAGCCTGCGGCCAGTTGATCGCGATGCTCGATCAGTTCCTCGGTGGATGCCTCGGCCAGGAGAAGCTGTAGCCAGTTCTCGTGCATCCGCACTCCCTTGTCAGGCCAACTCGTCAGGCCAACTTGTCAGACCAATTGTGAGTATGGAGAGAATGTCCATACGGTTTCCGGTTTCTCGGAGTAAATCTACATGGGGTGGTGTAGTCGCCGTCACTATCGTGGAGTCATGACACTCCTCGAGGCGCTCAGCTCGCAGATCGATGCGGATCGACTGATCACCGACCCCGACATCATGGCGAGCTATATCCACGACGACGCCGAGTGGGCTCCGTACGAGATGCCGGTCGCCGTGGTCCGTCCGCGCACAGCCGAGCAGGTACAGACCGTTGTGCAGGCGTGCATCGCCCACGGTGCGCCCGTCGTGACGCGCGGCGCCGGTACCGGCCTGTCGGGCGGAGCCAACGCGGTCGCCGGTGGCGTCGTGATCGCCTTCGACGCGATGAATGCCATCAAGGAGATCAACACCCTCGAGCGTTTGGCTGTGGTCGAACCCGGAGTGGTCAACGATCACCTCCGCGACGCCTGCGCCGAGCACGGACTCTGGTACCCGCCCGATCCGGCCAGCGCGCCTTGGTCGACGATCGGCGGCAATGTCGCGACCAATGCCGGCGGCCTGTGCTGCGTCAAGTACGGCGTCACCAAGGACTACGTGCTGGGCATGCAGGTGGTCACCGGAACCGGCGAGCTGGTTCGGCTCGGGCGTCGAACTGCCAAGGGAGTGGCCGGGTTTGATCTCTCGGCGCTCATGGTCGGCTCCGAAGGAACTCTCGGTGTGATCACCGAGGTGACCGTCAAACTTCGTCCTCAGCGCGATCCCGAACGCACCATCGTCGGGTACTTCGACTCCATCGTTGCTGCGGGCAAGGCTGTCGAAGCCGTAGCCGCCGACGGTCTCACGCCGTCCGCCCTCGAGCTGATCGACCGACAGTGCCTGCTTGCCGTCGATGCCTGGAAGAACATGGGCCTCTCGGCCGACGCCGAGGTGGTCCTGCTCGGCCGCATCGACACACCGGGCGAGATCGGCGACGCCGAAGCCGAGCGAATGTTGGCCTGCTTCAACCGTTCCGGGGCAACCTGGAGCGCGAGGTCCACCGACCAGGAGGAAGCCGACGCCTTGTTCTCTGCCCGGCGTCTGGCGTACCCCGCCCTCGAGCGGCTCGGCCCGGTGCTCACCGAGGACATCTGTGTTCCCAAGGCTGCGGTCCCGGAAATGTTGGCGCGCATCGAGGCCATCTCGGCCCGTCACGACACGCACATCGCGAACATCGCGCATGCGGGTGACGGCAACCTGCATCCGCTGCTGATCACGCCACACGACGACGAAGCGGCACGTCGACGCGCTCAGGCCGCTTTTGCCGAGATCATCGACAACGCCCTCGAGCTGGGCGGAACCGTCACCGGTGAGCACGGCGTCGGCCTGTTGAAGATGGGCGGCCTCGCGCAAGAACTGTCACCGGCCGTCGTCGCGATGCATCATGCAATCAAGGGCGCACTCGACCCGCACGGAATCATGAACCCCGGCAAGGTGATTTGAAGAGCCAGCTCCGTAACCGAATCGGTTTCCGGAGTTACACCGCTGAAACGGCGAGTCCCTACGCTGAGTTGAACCACTTGGTTCAACTCGATGTAAGGAGTCACGGATGTTCTCTTCCGACTTGACGCAGGCAAGTGTCGTTCCCCGGCGCGTGGACACGGTGGCAGCGGTTCGGGCTGCGATCGCACTCGACGGCGCCGCGGTTTACGGCGGGCTGCACACCGAGGAGGACGCGATTGCCTTTGCGTCGAAGTTGCTCGGTGAGAAGTACATTCGCGTCGGCCGACAGTTCGAGGCAAGCGCAAGAAGTCAGGATGCCGAGGCCGCCGTCGTCGACACCCAACCGGTGGACGAACGCGGCCGGAAGCGCTCGTTCGGCATCTCCGGCGAGCGGATGACTGCCCACAACGACGGTTTTGCGTTCGGTGACTACGCGCCCGACTATCTGTTTCTGTGGTGCAAGCGTCCGGCGTATCCGAGTGGGGGCGACTCGTTTCTCATCGATGCGCTCAAACTGACGCGGTTGCTCGCCTTCGATCCCGCAACCGCTGAATTGGCCGAATTCTGTTGGAGCACAGACATCGACCATTCGGAGCCGAACTTCCCGCAGAACTCCTTTGCGCCGATCGCCAGGACGGTCCCGAGTGGACGCAACCAGGTTCGGTATCACCCGTATCTCGCGCCGATCGCCGGTGAATCGGAAGAAGCTCAGTGGCCGCTGGTGAAGCAGTGGAGTGAGGCTGTGATTCACGTGCGCGACAGCGGTCCGATGTTCCGCGCCGAAGCCGGCGAGATGATCTGCATCGACAACTACCGGGTACTGCACGGCCGCGACGGATACACCGACCCCGGCCGTGAGCTGTACTCGATCTGGGGATGGTCGAGCGACGCCGTGGCAGTGCCGCAGCAGGCTCTCGACATCGTGCAACCAGACCTGGCGGCGCTCGCTATGTAATCGGCCTCGCCGCAGAATGCACGGTGGCAACAATCGATTCCGTCAGATGCCGGGCGGCACGGTCGACCACTGCGCGGTCGCCGCCACCGATCAGCGTCATCTGGAAACCGCGCCAGGCGGCCACGATCTCGTGTCCCAGAGTTTCGGCAAGCTCGGCGTCGACGCCGGTTTCGGCTATGGCGCTGGCAGTTTCGTCGGCCCATTCGTTGGCTACGCCCTCGAGGAGAGGGCGGTACTGCTCCGAGTCGAATGCGGCCACACCGAAGAGTTCGAAGAAGAGCCGATGGTACGCAACAAGTTCGGGGTCGGCGAGGATGCTCCACGCGTCGTGTAGGCGGTCCGCGATGGGGATCTCGGAATCGCGGATCAGATCGAGGAGGTGGGCGATCCCGGGAAAGCGAAGCCCGGCGCGGCGCAGTGCCTCGAGGAGCAGTCCGGCCTTGCTCCCGAAGTAGTACAGAAGCATGCGATTGTTGGAGCCGAGTGCTCGGCTGAGCCCCCGAAGCGTTGCCGAGGAGACGCCGAACTCGAGGACGTAGTCGGCGGCGAGGTCGAGAAGGCGGTCGCGTTCTGAACCGCTTTGCGACCCGGGTGGACTACTCACCGCTCGACCCTACTTCTCGGGCGGCACCAAACCGTGGACAGCGAGCACGTCGAGGACGTCCTCCGGCGAGGTACCGAGATCCCAGCGTCCGAAGATCAACAGCTTCTCGGTGTCGGTGGGCCGGTCGACGATGTCGATCTCGAGCATCGGGACGCGTCGACCCAGACGCGGGTAGCGGACAAGCCGCACGCGGTCGATCTGTTCGCGGGTAAACGTGTGCCGGGCGCGCAGTCGCTGCACCGCGATCGACTTGGTTCCCCCGTCTTCGATCACGGCCAGGCGGGGACGCTGACGCAGAGCGAGGCCGCCCATCACGAACAGCCCGATCACCGCGAGGGCGAGCAGGAAGCGTCCGGCCGGCTCCGTGGGCGCGACGATCGAGGCGATCGCGAGGGCAATTCCGCCGCCGAACATCGCGTAGACAACACCCATCGGAGTGGCCCACGAGACGACCTCCGCGGCGTTGTCACGAGGCTGTGGATGAAATTCATCCTCGAGCATGTGGATAACTTCCTAGGTTGTCCACAGGAGTTATCCACAATGGGGATGAATGACACCCATGTAATTGAATGACGGTCACGATCCGGTTCGAATCAGATACTCGCTGGTCAGCGCCATCTCATGGTCATGACAAGGCCGACAACCATGAAACCGAAGCCGACAAGGAAGTTGTAGTTTCCCAAGTCGTTCATCCACGTGATCGAATCCGCGGCCAAGTAGTACACAATCAGCCACGCCAGGCCGACAAGCATGAATCCGAGCATCACCGAGACGTACAACGTGCTCGACGGACCCATCTTCACCTTCACCGGAGTGCGGTTTGCCGGGTTGACTGTGTAGTCGTTCTTCTTACGGACCTTCGACTTGGGCATGACGTCCTCGCTCTACGGTGTGACCTGCATGTGTTACCTACACGCTAACGTAGCTGTGTCCAGTTGGTCACCGGCCGACCTGCACAATCCGGGAGGAGCCACGTGTCTTCGGGTGAATCTTCACGAACCGTCTGGCACATCGGTGTACTTGCCGTCTGCCTGGTAGCCGGTCTGATGGTCGCCACGGCGCAACGATCCGCCGAGGAAAACCAGCTGCAGGTCACCGAAAGCACCAGGCTCTCCGATCTGGTTCGCAGTGCCCAGGCCAATGCCGAGAAAGTTTCGGCCGACCGGGACGAACTTGCCGCCCAGCTCGATTCGCTGCAGCAGGACGCCGCTCGGTCCGATGCCGGCGTGGCAGCGGCGCTCGGTGACATCAAGAACATCTCCGCCGACGCGGGACTGACGGAGATGACCGGCCCTGGTGTTGTGGTCACGATGACGGACGCTCCGCGCAACGCCGACGGCAAGTATCCGGTCGACGCCACTCCGGACGACCTCGTCGTGCATCAGCAGGACGTCCAGAGCGTCCTGAACGCACTGTGGGCCGGCGGGGCCGAAGCGGTGGGTATGCAGGACCAACGGATCATCAGTACGTCGGCGCCGCGGTGCATCGGAAACACTCTCCTTCTTCACGGCCGTACCTACAGCCCGCCGTACGTGATGAGTGCCATCGGCGACGTCGCACGCCTCGAGGCGGCCCTCGCTGCTGAACCGGGCATTCGGATCTACAAGCAGTACGCGACCCGCTTCGGCCTCGGGTACACGCAGGCAACGCCGTCGCAGATCACGGTCCCCGCCTATACCGGCGGATAGCACGGGCGTTTACCCTGCTCTCATGAGGATTCTCGTCGTCGACAACTACGACAGCTTTGTGTTCAACCTGGTGCAGTACCTCGGCCAGCTCGGAACCGAAGCCGTGGTCTGGCGCAACGACGATCCACAACTGACGGCAGACCTCGAAGGTGCAGTAGCTCAGTTCGACGGCATTCTCCTGAGCCCGGGCCCCGGAACTCCGCAGCGCGCGGGAGCGACAATGGATCTGGTGAAGGTCTGCGCCGACACCAAGACCCCGCTGCTCGGCGTCTGCCTCGGACATCAGGCGATCGGTGCGGCCTTCGGCGGAACCGTCGACCGCGCTCCCGAACTGCTTCACGGCAAGACGAGCCTGGTGCACCACAAGGACGTCGGTGTCCTGGCCGGACTGCCCGATCCGTTCACCGCTACCCGCTACCACTCGCTGACAGTTCTCGAGGACACCATTCCCGAGGAACTCGAGGTGACTGCCCACACCGAGAGCGGCGTCGTGATGGCGATGCGTCACCGCGAACTGCCGATTCACGGCGTCCAGTTCCACCCGGAGTCCGTCCTCACTCAGGGTGGGCACCGGATGCTCGCTAACTGGCTCGCAGTCTGCGGTGAGGCGCCCCCGGAAGGGCTCGTCGCAGCCCTCGAGGCCGAGGTCGCGTCGGCGCTCGGTGGAGCCCTACCCGCAATTCTCTGACAC